>CASGEB010000010.1 GCA_949300375.1 uncultured Pseudomonadota bacterium | reverse complement strand
GTCAGACCGTTATACGCCCTTAAGGCGTTCGCTGGCACCTTTAGGGTTATACCCGCATATGAAGAACCCCACGTTTTACGTGGGGGTTCCTTTTTTTTATTTTCCAAGGCTTTCAGCGAGTTCGGATGTTCGTTTTTTGAAAATCGTGTTTTGGGAGAATTTTACGAACTCGCTTATGCAAAAGTCTTTACTTTTCAATATATTGATTGAGTTCAAATCTCGTTAGGTTGTTGGGATACTTTTTTATCATCAATCCAACTTAAAGCCAGCCTAAAAGAAAAGTTTTTGACGTTGACGACAATTTATTTTTGTTTGACGAAGGAGATATACTCTCAGTGCAGGGACTGTTATATCCTGTCTGCAGCTAGTCTAAACTTTCTGAAGATGAACTGTTAACTATTTCACTTGAAATCATAGATGATATGCCTGCCGTTAATAATGTTTTATCTTCTGTGTATGAAAATCCCTCATGGGGCGTGGGCAAGTGCAATAGTAAATCCTCTTCCTAAAATTAAAATAAATATTATGGATTTTATAGCTCAATCAAATAAAGCATGTTTAAGATAATTAAAAACACTAAAAGGTGTAGAAATGTCTAAGATGAGTACAGCATATTGCGATTTGGGTAAGAAACGAGTAATGGTAAGAGCTGAAGGTGTAGAAAAATTATAAACCATTCTGTAACTCAACTTAGCGCGATATCAGTCTATTTTTAAATCACCATATTTTTTTATATGATTTATAAGTCCATTATCTTTTACAAGTTTTTTCATAATGGGTGAGATAGGAACGATATTTATAGATATGTTTTTAGTTAAATTAAAAACAATCCCCTGTTCAAGATCAAGCACTATGTTATCACCATCATCAATGTTATCTGTATTACATTCTATAGCCAATAAACCAACATTGATGGCATTTCTGTAAAAAATTCTGGAAAAACTTTTTGCTAAAACACAACTAATACCAACCAATTTAATGATTTGTGCAGCATGCTCTCGAGACGATCCCAGCCCAAAATTATTACCTGCAACAATAATATCCCCTTCATTAATCTTTGAATATAAATTAGGATAAACATATTCACACAAATGCTTAGCCAATTCGTCTAAATTTGATCGCAAATGGAAAAATCTACCTGGTATTATTGAATCGGTAGAAATATCATCTCCTAATTTAAAAGCCTTTACCACTATAAAACACTCCTAATATCAGTTATATAACCATTTAATGCACTTATAGCTGCCGTGGCAGGAGAACATAAATAAATACCGGCTTTAGGGTTTCCCATTCTTCCACAAAAATTCCTATTTTGTGTAGATAAGCAAATTTCTCCATCACCAAGAATTCCTCCATAAACACCTACACATGGCCCACAACCGGGTGGATTTATAAGAGCTCCGGCTTCCAGAAAAATATCAATCAAACCCTCTTTCAACGCTGTTTTCATCACATCTAATGAAGCCGGATATATCAATAATCTTGTATCAGGATGAACTTTCTTGTTTTTTAAAATATCAGCAACAATTCTCAAGTCTTCAATCCGACCATTGGTACACGTGCCTATAACGACTTGATGTACTACAATCTTGTCCAGTGAACTAACTCCTTTTGCTTTATCAACTGCATGTGGTAACGATATCATGGGTTCTATTTTATTTAGGTCAATTACTAATTCTTTCTCATATTCCGCTTCTTTATCTGCTGTGAGTATTTCTTTATCAAAAAATCTATTTACTGATTTTAAATATTGAATGGTTACATCATCTATATTAAATAATCCGACTTTTGCTCCAGCCTCTACAGACATATTTGATATTGTCAATCTATCAGATATAGAAATGTTTTTCACTCCGTCACCGCAAAATTCTAAGGCTTTATAAGTTGCTCCATCAGCTCCAAGTTTATTAATCAAGTAAAGAGCAACATCTTTAGCACTTACTCCTTTCATCAAATTTCCATTTAAAATAATTTTATAGGATTGTGGTACCCTGAGCCATATTTTCCCCGTATACATAGCACAAGCAATATCGCTTGAGCCAAATCCAATAGCTAAAGCACCTAATGCTCCGGCAGTACATGTATGAGAATCCGCTCCGACAACAAATTCATAAGGTTTAACATATCGTTCTGCAAGAATTTGATGTGATATTCCCTTACCGACATCAGATAAAATAGCTTTATGCTTTTTCGCAAAATTCCTTATTAAGATATGATCATTAGATAGCTCATATCTTGGACTTGGAGAAGAATGATCTAAAAAAAATATGGTATTTGGCATTTTCAATGTTTGCCCTAATTTATAGAACTCTCTTATAGCCAACGGAGCTGTTCCGTCCTGCAATGCAATTAAATCAACGGGAATTACAACAAAATCACCGGCACGCACATTTTTTTGACATTTTTTAGAAATAATTTTTTCAACAAGCGTTTTCATTTAACTTTACTCGTTTATAATTTATTTTAAAATAACATACTATGAGAAAAAAGAATATGCAATTAATAAATCAGGAATGAAAAATATGGAGCATATAAAATTAATCAGGGATAATAAGATTTATAATTTCGATTTAATTAAAGGGAGTAAAAACAACATCGGAATAGATTTCTGTTCTCTATATGAAAAAACGGGACTGCTTTCATATGACTCTGGATTAAAGTCGACTGCTATTTGCTATTCATCAATATCACATATTGATGAAGCAAAACGTACTTTATTTTATAGAGGTAAAAATATTGAAAAACTGATTGATAAATATGGTTTTCTGGATATTGCTCGTTTATTGATTTATGGAAAAATGCCATCCCATAAAGCATATACAGAATTTTCAAATAAAATAAATCTGGATTATTCTTATTTAAATAAATTGTTAGTTGGAGCAGATATTGATATCACAAATATTCTTCCCATTAATTCTTTAAAAATTCTTTTATCATTAGTAATTACAAAGAATTCGATTCAGAATACTCAAGATGCCATCACATATATTATTTCATTGATGCCTATGTTAATTTCCTATATCGCAAATAAAGGAAAAAATAATAAAAAATATGCAAGCAATGATTATATAGAAACTTTTCTACAGAATTATTTTAATAGCCATAATGTTTCTCCACTAACAATAAATCTAATTCAAAAATTTTTAATTTTACATATGGAACACGGACAAAATGCCTCTACTGCAACCGTAGAGCTTATTGAATCTACCGGAAACACTCCGGTCAACAGTATCTTTGGTGGAATTTTAGCTCTGGAAGGGAAAAAACATGGAGGAGCAATAGAGCAGGCTGTAAGAATGTTTGAAAGTATAAATTCATACCACGATATGCTCAAATTTATTAAAAAAGTAAAAGACAAAAAACAATATATTTTTGGCGTGGGACATCGCATATATAAAACTACCGATTTACGCACCGACATTATTAAAAATTTATGTATAAAACATTTTAGCTCTGATCCCTTATTTCAAAAAGCCAATGAATTGGAAAAGCTCATTATAAATGATGAATACTTTATTGAAAGAAAACTTTATCCGAACATCGATTTCTACTCTGGAATATTACTAAAAAATCTAGGAATAGAAACCGATATGTTCTTATTGTTTTTCATCTTGGCCAGAACAGTCGGGTGGTTGTCTCACTGGAAAGAGATGAATGAAAATAGGGGGCATTTAATACGTCCAAGACAAATTTATATTGGCAATTAGCTAATAACTGTTTTATTTAGCACATCAACTTTTCCGTTTGTTATCCGGTAAGCATTATAAGCTCCAGACAAAGAATAAACATTCTGTTGTTTATCAAAAAATTCTACACATACTCCATCATCTAACGCTAACAAGGGAGTATCATTAAAAGACGCAATACACTTATCCCTTAAACTTTTATTTTTTTCACGATTAAAATGAGGAAAACAAGCTCCATCAATAACCCCTAATCCTATAGAAGATAACTCTGTTTGTCCGGCTACCTCTGAAAAAACTTTATCAAATAAAATCATTGCCCCAGCACTAATCCCCATAACAGGCTTGCCCTTATGAATACAATCCATAATTAAATCCCCAAATCCAGTTTCTTTCCATACTTGTAAAAGAAACTCGGGATTACCTCCCGTAATATAAATACAGTCAGCCCATAAAAGCATTCTTGTTGCCTCTTTGGGGTCATAATGAGATGCCAGATACAAAACTTTAACAGAACATTGAAGCCATTTACTATAATGCGTTTCTATTCCGTTCTTACACATATCTCTGCAATCAATTTCTTCCATCGCTGTGGGAATAATGAGAATATGTGGATTTTTAATATTACAAGAAGACAAAAAAATACGATCAAACGGCAATGTTTGAAAAGGCCGTTCCTGCGCATTTTTGCTTGCACCCGAGATTAACGGTGTTCCTCCACATAACATTATCCGCATAGAATTCCCCTTTTATAAATAGTAATTGCTATGCTAAACATTTTATTGTATACTTTGTTAACTTTTTGTAAAAATGTCAGTTTTTTAAGACAATGGATAAAAAATATATTCATAAATTTATTTGGGGTGCAGCCAAGCATAACAAAGAATTCTACGCCAAAATTGAGGATAAGATACCTTATCTGCTTAATCCGAAATCTTTGGATAATATAGAATTAATAATTGCTGAAATAAAAAAACTCGGTTTACCTACAAAAAACAGCAAGCAACCTTTTTTACAAAATGTGTTGATTGGCTATGCTGATAATAATATCCGTGTATTTTCAATGAATAGTTCTTCTCTGACTTTGAATCCAAATATATTAAGAGAAAAGCCACAATATAAAAAAATTACATATCTTAACAACATGATTGCTAATTTAGCAGAAAGAACAGGGATTAATTTTTCATATACAAATATTTTACCTGATTACGACCAACAATACCCTTTTGATACTTTTGAAAAGGCTTGGGAAAACAATAAACATCAAATTGAAAGCGTTTCCGGAATTAGAACAGAACGTCTGTCTCAGATGGCTCCGGGAAGATTTGAAGAAATTTCAGCAAATCTCGAGAATTATATGGACACTCAATTATTGGATAATGAAATTAAAGTACATGCCGAATCATACAGTAATCTCATTACATTTTCCGCCCCTAAAGATTTCACCCAAAAACAAATTACAACCTATTCAATTACAGGAATAGTTCTGGAAGAACTAATTCCATCAGGAATTTTGCTTGACGTACAAAAAAGATGCTATCCCTTCGAACAACCTTTCTATAACTTTGCCAGAAAAGAAAAGCTGCCAATAATATTATGCGGTCAAGAAATTCCTGACGGAAAAATAAAACAAAAATTCAGTATATTTCATATGATCAGAGATCTGTAAAGGTGCCTATAACCACCATCGTGCCAAACGGTATCATTTCTGCCCGCACAATGTCTCCAGTTATCTAATATCAATATATCACCTTTTTTATAAGATACATACTTTATAGTATCGTTAATATTGTCAATCCAACGCTTAATTTCAGGTAAAGAAGAATCAAAAATATCCAACCTATAACGGAAAAAAGCGATTTCATTATCCAACACACCTACCAGATGCGTTTGAGTACTTCCCTGATCACGGTTGAATGGAGCACTGTAGACGGAAACATATGATAGTAGAGTTTGCTGATCTTCCTCGCTTAAATTATGGAAAGCTCCGATAAGATTACCAACAGTAATTTCTCCTTTTTCCATATTTTCCACACCATTAACATATAAGATCTCAAATCTTGGTGGAATTCTCCAATAACTCTTATCTGTGTGCATTGGAAGCGTTTTATTTCCCATTTCATATGTTGTATAGATATCATCAACCAACTCACAGTTTCTACCTGAAGGAATAACCTCTCCAAAACTATAACTTAGTTTAAGAAAATCATCCTTATTTATTTCACCAACATTAAAAATGCTGTATCCTTGATAATCCAACTCTTCAAAAGCTTTTTTAACTTGTGTGCTAAACTTATCATTAAGTTTTTTGTATAATATAGGTTGCATGTTTGAATAATCCCTCAGAATATTGTTGAGTATTTTGTGTTAGTTGCTCAAAAGTAGGCAGATTTCCCTGTATTCCTTCTATTTTTATGCCATCTTTCAAGTCTGAAAACCTTTTAAAACGCAATGTATAATTTTCGGATAAATGTGTGGGAGCCGGTAATATAAAATTTGGAATATTGTAAAGAACTCTGCCAAACCAATACTGATTATTAAATTTCGGATGTTGAAAACCATCAGGCAATAAGACAGACAGTATTTTATTATTATTGTCAAATCTTAAAGGATGCTCTCCTGCAATGTAGTCATTATTAACAACATATTCAGCTATTCGATTCTGATTTACTACCAAATCGTTCACTGCGTATCTGGCCGTCATAACATATGGAACAGATGTTCCATCATATTGCCTATAATCCTCTAATAACCTCAGCCTCTTATCAATCTCTTTCGGAAGATCAAACGCAGAAACAGACGTTCGTATTTCAGCGTTATTTTTCGCTAAAGTTTTCAACGTCTTCTTACTG
This sequence comes from uncultured Pseudomonadota bacterium, assembly GCA_949300375.1. Classification (GTDB taxonomy): domain Bacteria; phylum Pseudomonadota; class Alphaproteobacteria; order RF32; family CAG-239; genus MGBC133411. The sequence goes on along the minus strand of CASGEB010000010.1, from coordinate 36,009 downwards.
GGCATAGTATAAGCTTTTGTTATAATTAATAACGAAATTCCATATTCATTCAATATATCACTAATCAATGCTGTCAAATTCCAAGATTCATTAGTAAATGAACAATCAGACATCCACCCCTGACGAAGCCACTTCTGGTTCGGAGGAAGTTTTTGAATACTTTTTCTAAAATTTGTTTCATTAAACGCATTTAAAGTTTTTTTACCAAAATCATAACCTTGCTTTATCCAATATTCTGCAGCAGTACAATTTCCGTAACATATCTTATCAACACTTAAACAACCTGACATGATATCTGTCATCAGACAATCAAATGGCAATCCTGAATTTTTACCACACAAAATCTGCACTTTGGGCATAGGCTTTAAATGCCCTCCTTTAGAAGAATGATATATACTTTCTTCTCGCTTAAATAATTGTCTATACAAAGATGTATCGTTGAAATCTACCATATGTCCATATCTTAGTCATCTGATTATTAAGATGCTTCTTCCTATTCAATTTTATTTTTTACGAATATACATAAATTGTCAAACAAAAAGTTCAATTACTCTCAAATTGTTTCTATATAACAGGTTTTGAGTAGTATTTATAACAAATATTCTTTGCATAAAAATCTCCATTATACTGTATTTGCTTAATATAAGCAGCAATTTCCTGCCATAAATATTCAAGCGTTTGTGCAAAGCATACTCCCTCAAATTCAGACAAGGGTGTATTAACGCCCAAGAATAAGCGTCTAATTCTTCATTGTCACCAGAAACGGTATTGGGAATGTATCCATAATTTACCTCATACACAAAGCTATGCTTAGGATGAAGTGAGCCTAACGGGCGGTCTATTTTTACATACACATTTTTACCAAGATATTGTTTTGAGTTATTCATTACACCTCTTTTTATTTTAATCAAAAAAGGAATTAAATGCAATTATATTTCAGTTCGGAAATCGTGAGTTAAGCATCACCAATGCAAGCGGCAGTCGGTAAAACGGCTGCTTTTTCTTTTATTTCCAAGGCTTTCAACAAGTTCGGATGTTGTAAATTTGAAAATTGCGTTTTGGGAAGTTTTTCCGAACTCGTTTATGCAAGTTTCTTTATTTTTCAGCAACTTACAAAAAGGTTGATTTTATGGCGCTGTGGGTTTATCATTAAATAAATGTGGTTAGGAGTGTTTATGAAAGTCTATTTATATACCTATGCGTATGATAAAATTAAACAAGAAGGATATAAATCTCTTGCGATGTTTGATAAAAATAGTGAGCATTGTAAAAATGCTTTACGAACACATCGGAGTAGTGCGAAATCTGAAAATGACGATGATATACGGGATTATTTGGAGCGGACTTTTGAGGGGCGACTGCGTTCGATTTGTGTTATTACCGAGATTGCTCCGGTAGAAAATTATGCACACCCGTATTTGAATTATCTTGTTTCTCACGCAGATGTTATTTCTTTTGATCTCAATCAACTTATTGCTGATGGAATTGTGGAAGCGATTTATTGTAAAGATTTGCGGCAAACAGCTTTAACAAATGCAAGTTTTGAAAATATTTATAAGATTGAAAATGTTGATGAGATTGATTTGGAACCATGTGATTGGCATTTATGCGAGAAAGAAGAATATAAAAAACTTTCCCCGTGGGCAACAATTAAACATTATATGTTGGTTTTGACAAATGGATATATTCCGCCAGAATATATTACTTTGGAAGTTGATAATTCTAAAGCGCGCGAAATTAAAGCATAAATTAGCTCGTAAACTGCGAGGTTAGCATCACCAATACAAGCGGCAGGTATAAAAACCTGCCGTTTTTGCGCCGCTACGAAAGCTTTAAGCTTTCTACTTGCGCGAACAACTAACCTTTGCCGTGGTCGTTTCTCCCTTGCAAAGCTAAGAGAAGTTTCTTTTATAAATCAAGCGCTTAATCGAGTTCGAATGTTTGTTTTTTGAAAATTGCATTTTGGGAGAATTTTCTGAACTCGCTTGATGACAATCCTTTATTTTTCAGTAACTTAAGTTAGTTTGAATCTCGCCCAAGTCTTGAGATTATCATTTATTCTAGAAGCAAATATGAAAAAAGTTTTTGACGTTGACGACAATTTATTTTGTGTAAATAATTGTCCTAAAAACCTTTATCTGGTCAGAGTATTCCCAGCTATGGTATAGTTTGTTTTTCAATGAGCTAGCTGAATTTTATATTTTAATTTTTTTTTTGTAAAAAATATGTTATACTTTTATTTAAGTAAGGAGATAGATTATGGTTGAAATAGTTGAAGATATTAAAATTGTCGAACCCACAGAGGAACACTATGAAGCCTATATCAAAGCCTGTGAGCAAATGCGAGCATACTTAACCGATGACACTATAAATGATACCGTCGGTAAAAGGGAAACGGCCGGTTTTATCTTCGCTCAAGACAAATATCAAGTTAATAGTCAAAAAGAATTCAAAGATAAAATCGTAGATTTTTATAAAGATAAAAGAGAGTTGGATGTTTCCGCTAATAATCAAGAGCTAAAGAGAGAAAATAGTCCTGAACTTTTTTATTTTATAACTAAGGGAAACGAAATAATAGGTTCCGTAAATGCTCGTCCAATGAAAATGGATAAATTTGATAGGGAAAATGGTGTTAAGAGTTGTGAAAAATGGCATAAACTTTCTCCTGAAACAGGAGTTAGAGTCACAACATCTACAGTGATATTACACCAATATAAAGGGCATGGTTACGCAGGTGAAGCAAAAAAGCAATTATTTGATAACTTAAATAAAAATGGAATTAATGAGGTGGTGGCAAATGCTATGTCCGATAATGAACGGTCAAACAAAGCTCAAAAAAAGCTTGTAAATAATTATGGCGGTTTCTCTTATACTTGCAGTGGAATAAATAATGAAACAGGAGAAACTATTTATGCTAACCGTTACGTTGTAAGCACGGACACTTCAGGAAATTCAAAAAAATTATATAAAGACAAAAATACAGAGTATGAAGGTACGCAAGTTGAAAAAGCAAAATTAACAGATAAAACCAATGCAGATAGAATTAGTGAATTGAGAGGATTGTCAACTTCAACTAAAGCTCCTTATAAAGCTCCGGCAATATCCAAAGAAAATTTGCAGGGTTTGCATTATGTTTACAGCTCAAAATTAGGAAGATAAAACCGGTTCGAATCTATTTTTGACCTTTGTTGTAATGTAATCTGTAAACACTTTATTCAAATATTTGTTCGTATTTTTTTTTGTGATGCAACAAAATATATCGGCTCTTTGGCATTACATAACTTCTTGCTGATAATTCTACTCAACAAAATATTGGTTACATAATTATAGAGGACATTTTTTCATTTTACAAATCAGCGTATATTTTGGACTTGTTTAAACGAATTACCACAACGATGAATACCGCTGATTATCTTGATAAAACCATTATGTTTGTGACTGATAAGCTTATTCAAATAGTAATCTCTTTTGATTTCCATAAAGGCCTCCATTTTAGATTTTGCCAACAAGTCGGCATTTTCTAAAACAGACTGCTATAATATATAATAAAAGTAGCGGTTTTGTAGGAGAAGCTAACTCTTTAGAAAATGTAATATCAGAATCGTGATAAAACCACGATTTTTTTATAACGTTGGCTTTTTTTATAAATATACCGGCAGGGGAGAAATGAGCGCAGAGACAAAACCTTAAAGGTAAATGACTGCTGTTTAGATTATTTGTCAGAGACGCGTTTCTCCCCTATAAGATTTAATATGTCCTATATTAACCTTTATATTTGTGTTGTCAATCTGAATTTGAAACTGCAAATAGGAAATATTTTAATCCATAAGAAACGGTTTTTTTTCTTTTTTATATATCCGACTTTGGGCGCGGCAGAACTATTTTCTCCGGAATGCGGTTGGTTGTTCTATTTTTATATCTGGCAGGAAATATTTGCTTTTTATGAGATAAAGAAGTATAAGTAATCGAGGCTTATTTTTTTAGGAGATTTGTTATGTTTTTGATTGGCGCATTAATTCCGACTTTTATTGTCAGCCGTTTGCTGCTGCTTGTGGTTGCCAAACTCAGCGGCAGAAAGTTTTATGTCAGCTGCAATGCCGTTTCTTTATTGCTTTCGGCGTTGCTTTTTTCTTTTGGCGCCGGAGAGAATTTTCCGAGCTTTAGCGCCGCTTTTGTTTCCGGCCTGACGTTATATGCCTTGCCGCAGTTTGTCTGGCTGGCAGTTGATTTTATCCGTTTTCAAAGAGCCTGCCGTCCGGTGAAAGATGAAAAAGAAGAGAAAAAATCTTCGGAAGAAAAAAAGGCATAGGCTTGGTGCGGAAGTGGAGCAGAGGAGACAAAAGCCTCTGCTTTTTTATATGAATATTCTATCGGAGCGGGGTTTGAGGATTGATCAGGATGAAGATTATAAGCTGGAATTGCAATTGCGCTTTTCGGAACAAATATCAACTTTTGCCACCGGCGGACATCTTAATTATCCAGGAAAGCGAAAGTCCGGAATTTTTACAAAAGCACGGCGTTTGTCTGCCTTTTTTGCGTCATCTCTGGGTTGGGAAAAAAGCTCATAAAGGTTTGAGCATTTTTTGCAGTGTCGGGACGGATGTGAAAATTGCCGATTTTTATAATGAGGCCTTTGAGTTTGTTGTGCCGGTGGAAGTGCAGCGGAAAGGCCGGCGTTTTATTTTGTGGGCAGTGTGGACGCAGGCAGAGGGCAACGATTGTTATAACGGCTATGTCGTTACTCTGACCAAGGCGATGATTTATTATGAAAAATATTTGCGGGAAGACAGTCTGATTGCCGGGGATTTTAACAGCAATGCTTGTTGGAACAACCATTTTAAACGCGAGTTTAATCATGACAGTCTGGTTGCTTTTTTAGAAAAAAATAAATTTTTCAGTCTTTATCACCATTTTGCCGGATGTGTTCACGGAGCTGAAAAAGAGGCAACGATTTTTATGTACAGGGATGAAAAACGGCCTTATTACATTGATTATGTTTTTGCTCATGAAAAGGTCTTGGACAAGCGGCCGGTATTTAAAATCGGTACTTATGATAATTGGAGCAAGTACAGCGATCATATGCCGCTGTTTGTGGAAATTTCCGATTGAAAAAATGTGCCGACTACGGAGTAATGCAGTCGGCATAAAATGATTATTCAGCAAAGTTATGAATGTCCGTACGTGTGATGATCATTCCGTTGCCGGTTCCGGTAAAATGAACAACATCCGGTTTGTTGGCGGTGCCGACATCAAGATAAATAAGTTTTTCGGTCTGTGAGGCATTGCGGATGACATGTGAGCCGTGGATGTTGGCAGGGAAGCAGATGGCATCTCTGGCTTTCAGGTTGATTTCGCCGTTTTCAGTTTTTACGGCAGCTTGTCCGCTGATGATGTAAAAGATTTCTTCGTTTTCTTCATGGTAATGATAGCCGTAGGCATAATTTCCCGGTTCTACTTCCACAAAGTTGGCGGCGCATTTGTCAATGTCTTTGATGATTGGTTTGACGCTGAAACTGTTGCCGTTTTGGTTTTGGATTTCCGGCTTGATGTCCTGATAATTTTTTACGATGATTTTTTGCATTTTTTTCTCCTTATCTTTGTTGCATTTCAGACAAGAATATATTATTGTGTTTTATATTCGTTTGTAAAGTAGGCACTATTTTATTATGTAGTATGCAAAAAGTAACTATTGGGGAAGATTGATGATTTCCAACAAAAAAATGCCGGATTGTCCGGTGGCAATGACGGTCAGTCTGATCGGGAATAAGTGGAAGCTTTTGATAATCAGGGATTTGCTGGGCGGTACCAAGCGTTTTGGCGAGTTGCGCAAAAGCCTGGACGGAATTAGCCAGCGGGTATTGACAGAAAATTTACGCGATCTTGAAACAGATGGGCTTATTTTTCGTAGGGTTTATGCTGAGGTGCCGCCGCGGGTGGAGTATAGTCTGAATGATTTGGGAAAGTCTTTGCTGCCGGTTATCAGTGCAATGGCTGACTGGGGGAATAATTACAAGGACTTACAGAAAAAGAAGTAAATGTATAATTGATGATAAAATATGAAAAAGGGAAATGCGCCGGCATTTCCCTTTCTATTATTAATTGTTCGCAGATCTCAATGTTTTCAGGTTGGCAATAATCAATTCAGCGGCAGATTGGGATTCTTCGCTGATTCCGGCGGCCTGAAGCGCCAGTTTCTTTAAGCAGGTGTTGACAAGTTCGTCGGATGTTTCGCTGATGCTTTTGGTAAATAATGTTCCGGCCTGCAGTTTTTCGTTGGCTTCGCTCAACATACAAGCGCGCATTTTGCTTTTGGCAGAGGCATTGGAATCAATCGTTGTGTATTGAGACAGGTCGGCACAGCCGGCGAGTAGGGCAAATATGCCGCATAAGATTGTTTTTTTCATTTGTAGTCTCCTATAGTTCCAGTAATTTTTATTTATAATTTTATTTGTTTAATATTTTATAAATGAAAAGCTGTGCTTTTATCTTAAGTTGTAAAGCTGCCGGGCAGGGTAACGGTAAAGCAGGAGCCTTTGCCAAGCTCGCTTTTGACCTCTATGCTGCCTTTATGTTCCTTGACGATGATTTCTGCCAGGGAAAGTCCGAGGCCGAGGCCTTCGTTATTTCGGTTGCGGGATTTTTCCGCCCGGTAGAAACGTTCAAATATATGTTTTTTATCCTTTTCCGAAATGCCTATTCCTTCGTCGCAAATGGTTATTGTTATTTTTTGGCCCTCAGGGATAATGGCAACGCTGATTTTTTTGTTTTCCGGCGTATATTTGACGGCATTGTCTATGAGAATATACAGCAGTTGTTTTATCATTCCGGCATCGGCATAAATATCCAGCCGTTTGGGTATATCAAGGCTGACGGAAAGTTTTTTCTGCCGGAATGTCGGGGAGAAATTTTTGATGATTTGTTTGGTTTGGGCTGCAAGATCAAATTTTTCATATTCCAAAGCGAGCCTGTTGTTGTCGGAACGGGCGAGTTTCAGCAGATTGGAGGTTAATTTTGACATGCCGAGGATTTCGTTCTTCATTTCTTTTGTGATTTCCGGGGCATTTTTTTGTTTTTCCAGCAGTTCGACATAAGCCAGAAGAACGCTGAGCGGCGTTCGCAGTTCGTGCGAGGCATCGGATACAAAGCGTTTTTGTTTTTCAAACATAATGTCGATTTGTTTTACGGCTCGTCCGGCAAAATAGTTTCCGGCCAGATAAGCCAATCCGGTTAAAACGGAGATGACGATGAGGATAAGAACCACATATTGTTTTGAACTGTGTTTCATCGGCGTATTATTGGCTAAAACAAAAACTTTGCCAATGGCTTTTCCATGCTCGTCATACAGACGTTTCATCATTAGTTTGAAATACCATTTGACTTTATGCGATTTGACATTTTCATAATAAATGGTGTCTTCTTGATAGTTTTTGGAAAGCATTCGTTGTTTCAATTTTTCAAACAGGTCTTTGTTTATGGTTTCCTGTGATGAGATGATTTTGTCTCCTAAAAACCAAAAAGTGAAATGATTGATTGCATTAATGTCGGCATCGTCCAGATTTAACTGGATTTTGTTCGGACCGATATTCAGCGCTTCTTCCGCCTCGCGCACTTCTTCTCTCAGATAGTCGTTCAGCGTGTCATTAATGGATTTTGCGATCATCTGACGGTACATATAATAGCAGCCGCCGAAAACAATCAGCAGCATAGACGTGATGACTGCTGTATATTTATGTACCAGTTTTCTTTTTATTCTTTCAATCATTGCGGCTTATTTCCATAACATATCCGATGTTTTTAATCAGTTTGATTTTGATGTTTGGGGCAAAATCTTTGAGTTTTTTACGCAGCATATAAATGTGCGAATCCAGGCTTGCCGGTCCGGTATCGAGTTTGTCGGGCCAGACCTTGTCAAAGATTGTGGCGCGCGGCAGAACCTGGCCGTTGTTAATGAACAGCAGGCGGAACAGGTTAAATTCCTTGCGGCTCAGAGACAGCTCTTTTCCCTGATAGGAAATGGTATTTTGCGTGTTGTTTAAGGTCAGGGAGCCTTTGGTATATACGTCATCAATAAAGGGTTTTGTTTTGCGGCGGCTGACGGCGTTCACCCGGGCGATGAGCTCGCCGGTTTGAAAAGGTTTGACGATATAGTCATCGGCGCCGGCATTAAGGCCGTTGATGCAGTCTTCCGTGCTGTCTTTGGCAGTTACGAAGATTATGCCACCCTGGTAATTGTATTTTGTTTCATCCCGCAAAATCCGGCATATTTCTATTCCGCTGATTTCCGGCAGCATCCAGTCCAGAATAATGACGTCATAAGCATTGAGCCGGTTGTCCCGGATGAATTCCAAAGCTTCTTTGCCGTCCCTCGTCCAATCGGTCTGGAAGTTTTCCAAGGTTAAAAGTTTTTGCACGACCGCGCCGAGTTTTATATCATCTTCCACCAAAAGCAATTTCATTTTCTTTATCTCCTTGTTAAGGACTTTATCTGTAAATGTCGGAAGTTTCAAATAAAATTTTTGGGGCGTGTAATGAGTTTGAAGTTGTTTTGATTGAAATATCAGATAAAAACGGAAATGATTTTGCAATAATTTTAATTTTTTATAAAATTTCAGATAAATTTCAGATTGAGCTGTTTTATTGCGTATAAAGCAGTTTGTTCTGTGAGTCCGATTCCGGGGGTACCTTGTTTTAACTTTGCAGTTCCAAAGTTTTTGATCCTTTCGTAGTTGAGAAGCTCATAATCCCGGCAGGATTGGCAGAACGCTGCTCTTTTTTTTATTTTTCGACAATATCTGCCAGTTGAAAACGGATGACTTTTTGCAGTCCGGCCAAAGAGGTTTCAACCTGATAGCCGATTTTTCCGGCGCTGAAAATGATGGTTTCAAAATTTTGGGCGGAACTGTCGATTGTGGTGGTGAAGAACTTTTTCATTCCGATGGGCGAGCAGCCGCCGTGGATATAGCCGGTGAGCGGCAGGAGTTCTTTTGATTTGAGCATATCAACGGCTTTTTCTCCGACGCTTGCGGCCGCTTTTTTCAAATCCAGTTCCTTATCAACCGGCAGCATAAACACATAATAATGTTTTGATTTTCCAACAGTTACGAGGGTTTTGAATACTTGAGCGGGATTCTGTCCGAGAACGGCAGCGACTTCGGTTCCGCAGGTGGTGGGGCGGTCGGCGTAGCAGTAATGCCGGTAATTGATTTTTTGCTTGTCAAGAATCCGCATGACATTGGTTTTGAATTCCATTTTTTATGTCCTTTCTTATTTTCCCGTCATTTTAATGATTGAACTTTTCTTTGTAAATATTTTTTATTTTTGATAAATATGGCGAAATGAAAATAAATTAATATTTTTTTTACAAAATGATTTTTATAATATGACTGTAATGCTTCGGCCCAGAATTGTATTTTCCATAAGTATTATGAAATCGGGCATTTATCAGAATTTTATCAGAGAAAACAACAGCGCGGCTTGTGTCGGTATGGCGCAGTTTTGAATGTGTGAAAGGAAAATGCATGAGTTTTGACGTATCTTCGGTACAAACTCCGGGGTCTTCGGCAGGCATATCTTCTGCGGCTTCAGCCTCATCATCAGAAACAGAGGACTTTGAATTGTTAGTCAAGATGCTTAAAGGGCGGCAGGAAGCTTCAGAAAAAGTCGAAATTGCAGCCGTTGAAGAAGGCAAACAAGCTGAACTGTCGGAAACTAAAGAAATTGATATGACCAAAAATGTTAATTTGTCATCATTGACATTTGATGCATTGTTAAAAAGCAATGAAACGGAGGAAAGTTAAGATGTCTACGATACCAAGCGTCAGCAATAAAGATGAAAACGGTGTTGCCGGCTGGGAGAAGTCGGTTGTTGATGTTAACAATATTGACGAGAGTTTCAGTAATGCCCGGGATTTGGGATATACACGCCTTAACTATGCCCGGGTAACAGCTATTGCCGAATTGGGGAAATATAACGAACGGGATATTTATAAGATTCAGGTTCAGTCAAACGGAAAGATGAGTATCAGCCTGCGCAGCAGCGACTCCTCAGACGACAAGGTTTTGGATTTGTCAGAATATGAAGAATATCTTGATAATCTGAAACAGCAACTTGATCCCGAAGGGTATGCCGAGGAAAAAGCCGAGAAAGAAACAGAAGCCCTTGATGCCCTGGAAGAGCTGGCTCCCGGTTTGACCATGAAAGTTTATATGGTCAAAAATAATAAGCAGGTTTTGATTGCCGACAGTACAGCGGATAAAGACAGTGAAGAATATGCCAATTTGGAAGCCTTAATGAGCGGAGAATATAAGGCGACAAAGGGGAATTATTATATTGAAATCGGCACGACCGAAGAGGCTGATAAAGACGCAGACCATCCTTATGCCATTCAGATCCTTCAGGGAACAAGCTATAAGCATGATTATGTGATGACGCAATCGGATTCTGAAGATACGACGAATGAGACAATTTCGACGACGCCGATGACGACTTCGTCAACATCTACGACGACAACTTCAATTTCGGCGTCTTATGCGGCTCAGATTCAAGCCGTGCAGGATGAAGGAGCTGCTAATATGCTGGCAGCGGGGTATTCCAATATTGCGTCGCTGACTTCGGATTCATCATCTTCTTCTGCGGCGTCCAAGTTGTTTTCTACCATACTTTCCGGCAGCCAGTCTTCTTCATAAAAAGATGGAAAACAGAATGAGAATCAGGGTTTCCGAGTGCGGAAATCCTGATTTTTTATTAAGTCCGGCAGCTTCTTTTCTATTGTCAGGCGGTTGAATGTTATGGTATGAATGCCTAAGGCGGCAGCGGCATCCGTGTTTTTCTTTTTGTCATCAATGAAGATTATTTCATTAAATTTGCAGCCGAGTTTTTCCCGGACGGTTTTGTAAATTTGCGGATCCGGTTTGAGCAGCCCGAGTTCAAAAGAACAGAAAATGTGTTCCGGGCGGACGGACGGAATTGATACGCTGCCGGATAATATCGGCAAGGCGTTGGATAAAATACAATTTTGAATGCCAAAATCCGGCAAGGCCTGTTGGAGTTTTCGGGTTTCCGGGTAAAATTCGCCAATCCCGTCAAAAAAGGCCTGCCGGATTTGTTCTTTTATTTGCGGCGTCAACGGGACAAAGTAAAAATCGCATAGCCGGCGGCAGAGTTCGGAAAAGCCGTAAGCGCCTTTCATATAATCGTTGTAGCAAAAGCCAAAATTTTGCCGGCGGTATGCTTCCGGGTTTTGTGTTTGGCTGCGCAGCAGTCGTTCCAGAGGGCGGAGGCTGTAATCGTAAATTACTTTTCCAACATCCCATATGCAGTATTTTATTGCCATTTTTTTCTCCTGAATTATATTCTATTAATGAAATATTTTTTGTAAATAAGTTTTGCAAAAATAAATTATTCAGGTTATTCTCAAGCTTACAACGGAGGTTAAATTTTATGGAAAAAGCACAAGTTTATTTTACCAATCTGAGAGCGCGCGGGGACGGCGGGCTGCTCGGAAAGCTTGAACGCCTGGTTAAACGCGCCGGGATGACAAAGATTGATTTTAAAGATCAGTTTGTGGCTTTAAAAATCCATTTCGGAGAGCCGGGAAACCTGGCGTATCTGCGCCCGAATTATGCCGCCAAGATTGTCAATATGTTGAAAGAGTTGGGGGCAAAACCATTTTTGACCGATTGTAATACTTTGTATTCCGGACGGCGCGCCAATGCGGTCGACCATTTGCAGAGCGCGATGGAAAACGGCTTTAATCCGATTTCGGCTCAGGCGCAGGTTATTATTGCCGACGGTTTGAAAGGGACGGATTATCGCGAAATCGAGATTGACGGGGAATACTGCAAAGCGCCGAAAATCGGAACGGCTTTGGCAGATGCCGATATTGTTATTTCTCTTACGCATTTTAAGGGACACGAGATGGCCGGTTTCGGCGGCGCGCTGAAAAATCTGGGAATGGGCGGCGGCGCTGTTCCGGGAAAACTGGAAATGCATTGCACAGCCCAGCCGAAAATTGATACCGACAACTGTGTCGGCTGCGGCGTTTGCGAAAGACACTGCGCGCATGATGCCGTTCATGTCAATAAACAGACGCGCAAGGCCGAAATTAATTATGACAATTGTGTCGGCTGCGGGCAATGCGTGGCTTTGTGCCAGTTTAACGGCGCGGTTGTTTCAGGATATAATTCTTCGGAAGAACTGAATTGTAAAATTGCCGAATATACCAAAGCGGTTTTGAAGGATAAGCCGAATTTTCACATCAGTTTTATTATGAATGTTTCTCCGGAATGCGACTGTTGGGACAGAAACGACGCCGCTTTTGTGCCGGATTTGGGAATCGCTGCTTCTTTTGATCCGGTGGCTTTGGATCAGGCCTGTGCCGATATGGTCATTAATGCGCCGGCTTTGATGACGGACAATGAACTGAGCGAAAAATGCCATGATCATTGCTGCGGCAAAGACAAATTCCATCTGCTGCACCCCGATACGGATTGGGAAGCTTGTCTGCGTCATGCCGAAAAAATCGGAGTTGGAACGCGCTCTTATGAGCTGATTGAGGTTAAGTAAAAAAACAAGGGCTGAAAGTTCAGCCCTTTTTTGATAATGTTTGTTTTCTGCTTGCCAAGTTTGGGTTTTTGGCTTAGCATAATGCCGGATTGTAATTTTTGTGAGGACTGTAATGTCGGATATTGACGTTTCTTTTGTGATGACGGTTTATAATAAAGAGAAGTTTTTGCCGTCGGTTTTAAAAGCTTTGCTGAATCAGAGCGGTTTGAAAAATCCGGAGTTTATTTTTGTGGATGATGTTTCCAAAGACCGTTCGGTTGAGATTATTGAAGAAATGACCAAAGGGATTCCGAATGTTAAGATTATCAGAAACGCCAAGAACCAGGGGATTTCCATCCGTATCAACCAGGGTATTTTTACGGCGCAGGGCGAATATATCCGGATGTTGGATTCAGATGACATTTTTCCGATTGATTCAACCGAAAGAATGATTGCGCTGGCAAAAGAATATGACGCCGATATGGTTTACGGCACTTTTACCAAAACCGGAAAGCCGGCGGAAGAGCTGACCAACGAGTTTATGAAAGACGATTTTAAATATTATTACCGCAAAGATGCCCTGCGCGCCGTTTTGGACGGGCGTTTTACGCGGATGGGGCAGCTGATTAAGCGGGATGTGCTGCAGAAAGCCGGCGGCGCCGATGAAGGCGTGTTTATCCAGGACGAGACCATTCCGCTGCGGGCGGCGTTTTATGCAAACGGGATTATTAAGATGTTTGCGAATGTCGTGTTGGTGCCAAAAGAAGACGGCAATCTTTCCGGCAATAAAATTCAGCTTGATCATGACCGTTTTCTGGCTTATTACGATTTTATCAAAGCCCGTCCGCATCTTGACCGCGATATTCGGGCAAAGCTTAATGTGCGGGCGGTTTCGGCCTATTGGAAATATATCCGCAAAATCAGCCGTTGTCCGATGTTGACGCCGATCTTTGGCCTGTATCTCTATACAAAGCTGGCCAAGCCTCAGCCGAACCTGAAGAAACTAGACCAAATGGCGCAGGTTTTCAAAAATATAAAAACCGGCGTGCTGCGTCCGAAAAAAGCCTGAGGCGCGAATGAAAAAACATTTGGCGTATTCGTCCGAGACTTATCTTTTGCAGATTTCCGAGCTTTTGGCGCTGAAAAAAAGTCCGGCGTATCAGGAAAGGGATGAGGTTTTGGTTATGGCCGGGGATTTTAGGGAGAAAAAGGCAGAAACCTTGTTTTCCGGTGCCGAAATTTTGAAAAAAGCCCAAGCAGCCGGTGAGGAATTTTATCCCGTCCGGTTTGTTTATTATACTTATTCTCCGGTATTCGGCTTTTTTATCAATTTGTTGAAACCGCTCAAACGCCGGTATTATAAAGAGGGTATTACAGGCTTTCATATGCGGCTGAAAGATGTTCTAGCAATGCATCTCAAACGCGGCGTGCGGGATGAGGGGAATGCTTATAACTGGACCAACAAACGCTGGGCCATGAGCGAGGAAGAGCGCCGCAAACGTTATGATATGCTTTATACTTCTATCAAACAAAACGGTTATGACGATAAATCGCCCATCTTTGTGATGGTTAACCGCAGCCTTGGTGTTCGCGATCAGTTGTTTCAGGGGCATCATCGTCTTAATATTTGCGAAGAACTGGGGGTTGAACGTTTGACCGTGCGGTTTTGGACGGCCGTTCCATCGCCGCGTTTTATGGCTTTTTTTGAAAAAATTGTTTCCAAAATAAGGGGGTTGGGAAAATGAAGATTATGGTAGTGAAGGATCGCAATGTTCTGAATACAAAATTTCTGGCTCAATTTGTGTCGTCGCTTTCTTCCAAGGGACACGAAGTTCTGGTGGTTTGTGATACTTACCGTAAGCAGGGTTCCGGCGTAACGCTGCCTGAAGGCGTCCGGTTTGTGAATTTGAACGGAAAAACAAAAAATCCGCTGGTTAATTTCTGGCACAAGGTGCGGGAAATTTTCGGAACGCCGGTCTTTCGTTTCAGCCGTTTTATAGAAAAAGAAAAACCGGATATTATTTTTTGTTATTTTTTGGTGGATTTGTATAATGTGGCCTTTTTGCAAAGGCATAATATTCCGATTGTGATGATGATGCATTGTTATCCGCCGGCAATGCTCGGGCGTTTTCAGAAAAAGCCGAAATGGAAAATTTATCAGAAATGCGCCGAGCAGGTCAGCGTTTTTCATGTTTTGATGAAGTCTTATGAAAAAACAATCGCGCCTTATTTTAAAAACGCAAAAGTGGCAACGGTGCCAAATGAGGTTGTGCAGATTCCCGAAGCTGAGCGCGTTAATTTGGAACAGGAGAAAAAGCGCATTATCTATGTTGCCCGGGTGGAAAAAGAAGGCAAACGCCAGCATTTGATTGTGGAAGCCTTTGCAAAAATTGCAAAAGATTTTCCCGACTGGGTGGTGGAATTTTGGGGACTGCAGAAATATCAGGATTATAATGACGAGCTGATGGCGCTAGCCAGGAAATACGGGATTGAGAACAATATCAAAATTATGGGCTACAGCGATAATATTCAGGACGTTTACCGCACGGCGGATATTCATGCTTTTGCAAGTTTGCATGAGGGATTTTCCCTGGCGCTGGCCGACGGAATGGCTATCGGACTGCCCAGCATAGGCTTTAAGGAGACGCCGTCGGTTAATGAGCTGATTGTGGACGGGCATAATGGTTTTTTGGCGGAAGATGTGGATGATTTTGCCGAAAAAATGCGGCTTTTGATGAGCGACAAAGCCCTGCGGATTCAGTTTGGCAAAAATGCCGTGGAAGATATGAAAGCTTATGCTCCGGAGATTGTGGCCGGGCAGTGGGATGAGTTGATTGGGAAAATTGTCAAAGACGGGAAGAAGTAAAATATAACATTTTGCCTGATAAGTGGACGTAATTAAGCAAACGCTTATCAGGTATTTTTATAATATCTACATAAGGAGTTAAAAATGAAAAAAGCCGCCGGTTACTTCAAAATTTGCAGAAATTTTATTTATCTTTGTTTAATCAGGCTATTGTACAGGAGACAAAAGTTTGACAAGAAATATTATGTTTCAATTTGCGCCATTTTTAAAAATGAAGGAAAATATCTGAAAGAATGGATAGATTATCATTTGGTAGCCGGAGTGGAGCATTTTTATCTGTATAATAATTTTTCCGATGATAATTATAAGAAAATATTGGAACCTTATGTCAAAGCCGGGATTGTTACGCTGACAGAATGGCCGGTCGAACACGGGCAGCGGCCGGCTTATAACGATTGCGTGGAAAAATACAGCGGCGAGAGCAATTGGATTGGCTTTATTGATTTGGATGAATATGTTTGTCCGGTAAAATGGAACAGTATCAAGGATTGGCTGAAGAATTATGAACGTTATCCGCTGGCCTCGGCTTTCTGGCGGATGTTTAGTTCATCCGGCGTGATGAAGGAAGACCGTTCCAAAACTTTGATTGAGCAGTTTACGGTTTGTTCGGATGTTATTTCTACTTCCAAAATGTTTTTGAATACCCATTGGTCAAAGAGGATTAAAGAATTTCGGATTACTCATATCTGCCGTTTCAAATTCTGGGGCAAACTGGCGCCGGACAACGCCTATTTGTTTTTTATGCCGGGGGCAAGAAAAAAAGAGGTTGACGTGCAGATAAACCATTATTTCAGCAAAAGCGCGGAATATTGGGCGAAGAAGAAAATGGTGGTCGGTGATGCTTATTATCAGACTTCTGAAAACAAACGTCCCTGGGAAAGTTTCTTTTGGTGTGAAGAACTTTGTGATAAGACTGATTATAAGATTTTCAAATTTCTGGTAAAACTGAAAATGAAAGCTGAAGAATAGGGCTTATCGGCGGAATTTCAGCTTTAGTCTGATTATTATTCGGCCATTTGTAAATGGCCGGATATTTTTGTGTAAAAAAATATTAGCATTATGGCCAAAAATAATCTATGCTATTTTATACATTATTATATTTAGAGGCCAAAATGCGAAAATTGAAATTGCTGCTTATTCGGATTATTTGTTTTTTGGTGCCGGTAAAAGAAAGGCGCCGCCGTTTGCGCTATGAATTAAATGCTGTCTGGACCGGAGAAAATGTTTGCTGTTTGACAACTCCGGAGGCTAAGGGGACGGTCTTGCTGAGTTATTTGAAGGAGCCTTTACTTTTGCCGGACGGAGATGAACGGCTTGAGTATCATTCTAACGTTTGGGAATGTCGTGAGATAGCCAGAATCTTTCAGAGCAGAGGGTATAATGTTGAGGCGATAGTTTGGAATGATAAATACTTTAAACCCCGAAAGCAATATGATGTGATTTTTGATATTGCCGACAATATTGCCCGGTTAAATAGTGTGCTGCCTCAGAAATGTTTGAAAATGTTGCATTTGACTGAAAGTTTTTGTTGTTTTCAGAACCAGGCGGAAAAGCAGCGGGTTGAAAATTTTTGCCGCAGGCACTGTTGTTCATATCGTCCTAAACGTCAAAAAGATGAATATTTATCTCAGCAGTCGTTGGCTTTGGCAGATTATTGTACTTTGATAGGAAACGAGGTCAGCAAAAAAACTTATCCCCAAAAATATCAATCGAAGATTCATTGCATTCCGGTCAGTGCTGCTTATTTGCCGAGGTTAAAGCAGAGAGAACAATATCTTCCGAAAGAGAAAGAATTTTTGTGGATGGGCGGAGCCGGAGCGGTTCATAAGGGACTTGATCTGGTGATTGATGTTTTTGTCAGGCATCCTGAATGGAAATTGCATATTGTCGGAAATCTGGAGCAGGAACCGGATTTTATGGCGGTGTATCAGAAGCATTTTTCTCAATGTCAAAATATTGTTTATCATGGATTTTTACATTTGGCAGGAAATGAGTTCTCTTTGATAGCTGATAGGTGTTTTGCTTTTGTTTTTCCTTCATGCAGTGAAGGAATGTCAGTGGCTGTTATGACGCTGCTTCGTTTGGGCTTGTATCCTGTTATCAGCCGGAACAGCGGCGTTGATCTGCCGGCAGGGTGCGGAAAATATTTGTCGTTTTGCAGTGAGGAAGAGATAGAACAGGCTTTGACGGATTTGTTTTTGAAAGATGATCATGATTTGTGCCATGAAATTGAGACTTGTCAGAAGCTGGCGCTTAAAATCTCTTCCCGGGAAAATTTTCGCCGGGTCATGGAAGAAAATATTGATGCTTTTCTGTCGTTGAAAAGTTAAAATTTTATCCAATCTTTATATAGAATTGCCGGGGTTTGGCCGCTGTTGTTCCATTTTTGCGGGGCAATGACGATTTTGTCAGGATTTTGGTTCAACCATGCTCCCCACCAGGAAAACGAGCTGTTGGCGATGATATTATGCCGGCATTGGCTCATCAGAAACATATCAAAATATCCTTCATCGGCAGAGTTGATGTCAACCAAAGTATGCTGAAAAGGTAATTTGAGGTTTTCGGCAGCCCAGGGAAGATCGTCGGAGAAAATAAAAAAGTGCGGCGAGGTGGTATGTTGTGCCATATAACGGACAGCCTTTTGATAATATTCCAGGCTGCAAAGGCCGTGAGCTGCATTTGCCCGGGCGTTGCTGACATAATCTCCCCGGCGGATGTGCAGGGATACGGCTTCATTCATCCGTATGGCAGATAAGATTTTCTGATTGTTTTCATTTAACGGAATTTTTAACTGAAAATCCTTGAGAAGTTCAATACGCCGGTTATCAAAATATTCCGGGCATTGAAAATATCCTTCAAAATAAGCTGGCAGAGGCGTCTGAAGCAGTTCCGGCTGGAAGACATTGGCATTTTTTTCTTTTTGCAGGCAGGTTGGTATCAGGCCTTTTTTATTGAGCTTTTTATATAGAAATGCCGGAAATATTTTTTTTAGCAAAACATTGTCTTTGAGGGCAGAACACTCTTCAGGGGTTGCCTGAGGGGCGGAGAGGCAAAAAGCTCCAAGTTCATAGTGCCGGGTTGTTACTTTGGCATTGTTTTTAACTTCTTCAAACCATGAATAATCATATTTTACGCTTGTTTGCCGATTTAAGGATAAAGACCGGCCGAAAGCGTAGCAGAACATCTGGTTTCCCAGTCCTCCCTGGAATTTTATGATTGAAATATGATTATTTGCAACAAGGGTGCTGTTTTTTTTGTTCATTTATTTGTCCGTTTTTATTTAGATAGTTTTTGTTTTAAAGTAAAAATCCATGGCAATTTTAGTTTTTTTGCCAGGGGAGAAAGAAGCAGGCGGTGGGCATAGTCTTTGTCCGGTGTGTTGCGGATGATGCGTTTGAGCAGCTTTTGCAGGTATTTTTCCGCGGTCGGGCGGTTGTAGTGCGGATGCTTTTCCAATTTTTTCAGCATTGCGGAGATAAAATCGGCGATTTTGGCCAGTTCCCGTTCGGTCAGCGCTTTTTTGCAGACAAAATTTATCAGCAGTGGTTGGAGCGCCTCTCCGCTTTCGGCGATTTCAATCCATTTAGACGTTTGCAGTTCCGCGGCGGCTAAGGTTTGTTTGTTATTTTGTGCGACTGTGATATTTTGTCCTTCCCAGCGATAGTCCATCAATATATCGGGAAGATTGGCAAAACGGGATTTATCCGTTTGGCGCAGCCACATATCGTAATCTTCGGCAACTCTCAGTTTGTTGTTATAGTGAATGGACGGATTGGCGCGAAATATAACGGAAGGGTTGTTCATGGCGCAGTTTAAAAAGATGTTTTCGTGGATGATGTCATTATGCGTTAGCGGAACTTTGAGGATTTTCTTTTGAGGAAAACGCTGCATATAGCTGCCCAAAATGTCGATTTCAGGATGTTTTTCCATATATCGGTGTTCTACGGCCAGTCGGTCGGGGCGGGATATGTCATCCGAATCCATTAAGGCGATGTATTTGCCTTTGGCCAGAGAAAGTCCGAGATTGCGCGCCTGGCCGGCGCCGCCGTTTTTTTCTGCCCGGATAAAATGAATGCGCGGGTCGGCAAAATTTTTTATGATGCCTGATATATCCGTGGTTGAGCAGTCATCAATAATTAAAAGCTCGAAATCGGCAAAGGTTTGTTTTAAGATGCTTGCAACAGCCGGCTGCAGGTGTTGGGTTCGGGTATTGTAAACCGGCATAATGACGGAAATTTCAGGCATGATGTTTCTCTATTGTTTCTTTGATTAAGTCTTCCCATTTGTTCCAGACGGTTTCCGGATTATACAGCTTTATCATTTCTTTGCCGGCAAGGCCGAAACGCCGGCGGGTCTCGGGAGAATCCATCAATATTTTCAGTTTGGCGGCAAAGTCTTCCGGCGTGTTGTCGGCCAGACAGCCGTTAACGCCGTCTTCAATTAATTCATTGACACAACTGGCTGTTTTTAGTCCGACACAGGGGAGGCCGACTGCCATGGCTTCGGTTAAAGCCAGACTGAAACCCTCAAAGGCTGAGGGAAAAGCGCAGATATCTGATTTTAACAGTTCTTTTTGCGCTTCTGCCGTTACGCCGTTTAAGAAAACTTGTTTTTCTAATTTGAGTTCTGAAATCAGCTTTTGAAGTTCCTGCTGTTTGGATTTTTCGGCACTTCCCCACAGATTAACTTCCCATTGCGGATATTGCGGCGCGAGCAGGGCAAAGGCTTTTATTAATAAATCCTGCTGTTTATGTTGGTCAAGGCGCGCCATATAAATAATCCGGTATTTGTCTTTGGAAGCATAAGAGATATTTTTGTCGGTCAGCTCTACCGGATTGCCGATGACGGTGATTTTTCCGTTGTAATATTTTTGCAGGTTTTTTACAAAAGACGGGAGCAGAACCTGAGCCAGAGAGATTTTTTTCAACGCCTCAGATATATTGCCGCGGGTTATTTTGTTTTTGGCGTGAAAATATACCGACGGAAGGCTGTGAAACATTTGAATAAGCGGAATTTTGTTTTGTTGTCCGTGCAGCAGATCCACACTGTCGGCAACGCCGCAGGAAAGAATGATGTCAGGGTTGATTTTTCTGACTTCTGCGAAAACAATATCGGCGACAGCTTTTTCCCGGTCAAAAAACGGAAACTTTTGCAACAGGGCAGAGCCATTTTTCCAGCGGCGGAGTATTTTGTAGCCGATTTGACGGAATATTCCCCAGTTCTTTTGAACCTCGTCGTGCAGGTTAATCAGACGGATTTGCGAACTGACAGGAAAAAACAGTCCGCCTTTTCTTTTGTCGCGGGTTATGATAACGATCTCATGCCCGCGCGCGGTAAAGGCATTGGCAAAGGCGCTGATGACCTTTTCTATGCCGCCATGGGTGCCGATTAAGGCGCTTTTTCGATAAATAACAATTTTCATCTTTTGTTTCTAAACTGTTGTCATGCAATTTATTGTTTTAAAATGACGGGGAATGGTCAATTTGTCAATAGCTAAAGCTTTCAGTGGAAAAGTAAAAAGCCTTCCTGTGAAAGAAGGCTTTTTTGTCTGGTTGTGTTGGTTAAATCGTGTTGCGGAAGTTGGCTTTTTCTATGTCTTTGAAATATTTTACCGTGTCGGCTTTCAGCTCTTTGGTGGCGTCTTCATCGCAGACGATAACCGCGTGGCGGTGCATTTGCAAAATGCTGACCGTCCACATGTGGTTGATACTGCCTTCTATGGCATGATGCAAAGCGCGGGCTTTGTTTTGACCGGAAGCCAAAATCATAACTTCGCGGGCATCAGTAATGGTGCCGACGCCGACGGTCAGAACGGTGGCCGGAACTTTGCCGATATCATTGTCAAAAAAGCGGGAGTTGGCTTTGATTGTTTCCGAAGTCAGGGTTTTGACCCTTGTGCGGGAGGATAAAGACGAACCCGGTTCGTTGAAAGCGATATGGCCGTCGGAGCCGACGCCGCCGAGAAAAAGGTCAATACCGCCGCAGGCTTTTATTTTTTCTTCATAAGCAGCGCATTCTCCGGCATAGTCTTTGGTCATGCCGTTCAGCATATGGACGTTTTCACGTTTGATGTTGATGTGTTTGAAGAAGTTTTCCCACATAAAATGGTGGTAGCTTTGCGGATGGTTTTCATCCAGGCCGATGTATTCATCCATATTGAACGTGATAACGTTTTCAAAAGAGAGTTTTCCCCTCTTGCACAAATTGATTAGTTCCCGATATGTGCCAAGCGGCGTTGATCCGCTTGGAAGGCCGAGGACAAACGGCTTGTGAGCCGAGGGGCGGGCGCCGTTGATTTTGTATGCAATATAATTGGCAGCCCAGATAGAAAGGCTGTCATAATCGGGGCGGATGATTACACGCATATTATTTCTCCTGAAAAATTTTGCCGTCTATAATGGTTTTTATTATATGAAAATCTTCGTTAAAAACAACTAAATCCGCATCGTATCCGGGGGCAATTTGTCCTTTTCCCGGAATTTTGTGAACCGCAGCCGGGTTGGTAGAAGCCATTTTTATCGCCTGTTCATGCGATAATCCCCAGGAAACAAGGTTTTTTACCCCGTCTATCATTGTGAGCGCAGAGCCGGCAATCACGTTGTCCGATTTGCGGTAAAAGCATTTGTCAAGATAGACCTCATCACCGTTGGCAAACAGTTTTTCGGCTTTTTGTTTGGTCGGTTTTAGCGAATCGGTTACCAGAACCAATTTGTCGTGCGGTTTGATGTTGACCAGGAGTTTTATCAGGTTAGGGTCAACATGGATGCCGTCGCATATCAGTTCGCAGGAGATTTCCGGATGGATGAATACGGCGCCGACAGCTCCGGGATCCCGATGGTGAATCTGACTCATGGCGTTAAACAGGTGGGTTGTATGCAGAATGCGCACCTGCATGCCTTCGACAATGTTTTTATAAGCCGCATTGGTGTGTCCGGCTTGCAGGTTGATGTTTTTTTCAATGCAATACAGCGCCAGGTCGCGCATATTTTTTAGCTCCGGCGCTACCGTCATGCTGATGATATGCCCTTTAGAGGCTTTATACAGACGTTCCATCAGTTTGAGGTCGACCGGGCTTATCGAATCGGCAGCCTGAGCGCCTATCCGTTCTGCCGAGATGAAGGGGCCTTCAAGGTGGATGCCCAATATCCGGGCGCCTTTCTCCCGTCCCATGGCTTTGACGATTGCTTTGATGCTTTTGGTCATTTGGTCTTCCGTGCCGGAATAAACTGTCGGGAAAAAAGCGGTAACGCCATAAGAAGCCAACACTTCCGACATTTTTAAGATTGCGGCGGCGGAGTTGTCTTCCGTGCCAAAACCGCCGATGCCGTGGATATGGGTATCAATAAAGCCCGGGGCAATGTAGGCGCCGTTGACGTTGATGATGTTTACTTTCGGGCTGAACTGCTTGTGCAGAAAGCGGCTTTCGTTAAAAACATCGGCGATTTTGTTGTTCTTGATGTAAACGGCACAATGTTCCATAACCGAAAAGCCGGTCAGTACGGCGGCATTATGCAGACAGATTGCGTTGTCCATGTTTTCCTTCTTATTTTTATTTTCAATACCGGTAATATAATCCCGAAAGGTAAATTTTCTGCAAAGAAGATTGTTTTTAACGAAGAGCAAAAATGCTTGCTTAATTATAATTTTGTGGTAAATTCCGGGTAAGTTTAACGTTATTTGAGAGAGTTGAGATGGCATTATCAAAAGAAACAATCGACCGTTTGATGGGAAACAATATTCTTGCCGTTGAGGAAATTGAGAAAAAATATCCGCCGCGGCAGTTGTCGGATACGCAGTATGTGACGCGTTTTGCACCGAGCCCGACAGGATTACTACATATCGGCGGAATTTATGCCGCGCTTATTTCCGAACGTTTGGCACATCAAAGCAACGGTGTGTTTATTTTGAGAATTGAAGATACCGATACCAAACGGGAAATTGGTGAAGCAACGGATCTGATTATTCGTTCGCTCAAAGAATATGGGCTGACGGTGGACGAAGGGCCGATTAACGAAAAGGAGGAAATCGGTGCTTACGGGCCTTATACCCAGAGCAAGAGAAAAGATATTTATCAGGCTTATGTCAAACAGCTTTTAGAAAAAGGCATGGCTTATCCGTGTTTTTGCACCGAAGAAGAGATTGAGGCCATGCGCGAACGTCAGACCAAAGCCGGCGGGCGTCCGGGGTATTACGGTCTGTGGGCGAAAGACCGCAATCTGACCGAAGAGCAGGTGGCGGCAAAGCTTGATGCCGGAAAACCGTTTGTTATCCGTTTTAAATCTCCCGGGAAATATGTGAACAAAATTGCTGTAGAAGATATTTTGCGCGGCAAGCGCTTCTTTCCGGAAAATGACTTGGATATTGTTATTTTGAAATCAGACGGGCTGCCGACGTACCATTTTGCTCATGTTGTGGATGACCATTTGATGGGGACGACGCATGTGGTACGCGGCGACGAGTGGTTGTCTTCTCTGCCGCTGCATGTTCAGCTGTTTGAGGCAATGGGGTGGAAAGCACCGAAATACGGTCATATCGCCCCGATCCAGAAGCTTGACGAAGGGGCGCGCCGCAAGCTTAGCAAGCGCAAGGATCCGGAAGCAAACGTGGCTTTTTACGGTGAGAAAGGTTATCCGAAAGAGGCGGTTATCGATTATCTTATGAATCTGGCAAATTCGGATTTTGAGGATTATAAAAAAGCCAATCCTAACAAAACGTATAAGGATTTTGAGTTTAAAATTTCAAAACTTAACAACAGCGGACCGTTGTTGGACTTTGTTAAGCTCGAAGATATCAGCAAGGAGTTTATTGCCACGCTGAGCTGTGATGAGCTATATGCCCGCTTGTATGACTGGGCGGCAAAATATGACAAGGAAATGCAGGCGCGTCTGGATGCCAACAGCGGGTATTTCAAACAGATTTTGGATATTGAGCGCAGCAACTGCGACCGGGTCAGAAAAGATTATGTGACTTTTTCCGGCATTTGGGACGAGATTAAATATTTCTTTGATGCAGAATTTCATCTGAGCAAAGAAGATGTTATGAAACTGGTGCCGAATCAGAACCTTGAGGATATGCAGGCGATTGTCAAAGGTTTTGTGGCGAATTATGATGAAAACGACGATAAAAATGAATGGTTTGCTAAGGTTAAGGAATTTGCACTGGCAAACGGTTATGCCAAGAATCCGAAAGAGTATTCAAAGAATCCGGAAGCCTATAAAGGCAGCGTCTCTGATGTGGCGACGGTTTTGCGCGTTTTGGTTACCGGCCGCACCAATAGTCCGGATTTGTGTTCGATTATGAAAATTCTCGGGCGCGAAAGGGTGCTGAAAAGGCTGAATATTATTAATTAACAAAATAGTAAGAAAAGTGTGGTTAGTTAAAATCACACTTTCTTTTTTTGTGAAGAGAGAACAATCTGAATAATTTATTTTAAGGAAGGCAGAATGCTTAATGGAAGTACGGGAGAGGCCGCAAACCTGATTTGGGGAATGCAGCCTTCATTAGCCGCGATTATTATTGTTGCGGTTTGTTATCTGATTATTTTTTCCGAGAAAATCAATCGGGCGATTATCGCTTTGATTGGCGCCGGCGTGATGATTGCCGCCGGAATACTTTCTCAGAAACAAGCACTGGCCGGGATTGACTTTAATACGCTGGCACTTTTAATCGGTATGATGATTATTGTGGCGGTGGCGGAGAAATCCGGTATGTTTCAATATGTGGCAATATGGTCGGCCAAAAAGGTTAAGGCCAGCCCGCGCGGGCTTATGGCGGCTTTGGCGATGGTTACGGCCGTGTTTTCCGGTTTTCTGGACAATGTTACGACGGTTTTGCTGATTGCGCCGGTAACTTTTCAGATTACCCGCAAGCTGAGGATCAATCCGTATCCTTATTTGCTGCTGGAGATTTTTGCATCCAATATCGGCGGTACGGCCACGCTTATCGGAGATCCTCCTAACATTCTTATCGGTTCTTCCCTTAACCTGACGTTTATGGATTTTGTAAAAGTTCTGACGCCGGTTGTTTTGGTGACGATGGTTGTGATTATTTTTATCTTCGATCGTTTTTGGGGCGTGCAGATGCATACGACCAATGAATGCAAGAAGAAAGTCATGGCGATGAATCCGGCGGATGCCATTACGGATAAATCTTTGCTGTTTAAGGCTTTGTTTGTTTTGGCCTGTGTGATTGCCGGTTTTATTATGGCGCATCATACCGGGCTTGACAACGGAACAATCGCTTTGCTTGGTGCGGCGGTTTTGCTGCTTTTGTACACTTTCGGCATCAAAGGCGAAGAAAAGGACGGAAAAGTTCAGGAAATCTTTAATATGGTTGACTGGATTACAATCTTCTTCTTTACCGGTTTGTTTGTGATTGTCTACGGCTTGGAAGTTACCGGCGTTTTGGCATATCTCGGACACAAGTTTGTTGAACTGACGGACGGAAGCATAGCCAAGTTGACATTCCTGATTTTGTGGAGCTCGGCAATCGTTTCCAGCGTTATCGACAATATTCCGTTTGTGGCAACGATGATTCCGATGTTGAAATCTATGGAAGAGGCTGTCGGTGGACGTGAGGCAATGATGCCGGTTTGGTGGTCTTTGTCTTTAGGCGCCTGCTTTGGCGGAAACGGAACGCTTATCGGTGCCTCAGCCAACGTGGTGGTAGCCGGAATGGCCATGCGGGAAGGGCATCCAATCGGCTTTGTCAAATTCCTGCTCTGGTCCGTGCCGGTTATGCTGCTCAGCGTTTTAATCGGAACTGCGTTTGTTTATGTGGAATTCTTTATGTAAGCAAAACAGGACAGAAAAATTCCCGTTTGATTTTTTCAAACGGGAATTTTTTTTAAGCTTTTGACATTCTGGATTTTATCAGGGAGGCGGCAATGCCTATGAAGATTAATCCGAAAGTAACGCTTAACGACTGCCAGGCCTCAATTTCTATGCCGATGTAAGGCAGGAATATTTTTGAGCCGATGAATATCAGGATAACGGATAATGCCGGTTTGAGGTAAGTAAACTGATATACGGCGGCGGCAAGCAAGAAGTATAATGCCCGGAGGCCGAGAATGGCAAAGATGTTGCTGGTGTAAACGACAAACAAATCCTGCGTAATCAAAAAGATTGCCGGTATGCTGTCCAAAGCAAAAATAATGTCCATCGTCTCAATGATAATGAGGGCGAAAAACAACGGCGTGATGTAATGCCTGCCGTTTTCTTTAACAAAGAAGTGTTCGCCGCGGACTTCCGGCGTAACGTGGAAAAATCTGCTGACAATGCGGAATAAACGGCTGTCTTCCAGTTTTCCCTGCTCGTTTTCTTTATGAAGGGCCATCTTGACGCCGGTGTAAATCAGAAAAGCGGAGAATATGTATAAGACCCAATGGAAGTTTGAAATCAGTGCTTCGCCCACGCCGATTAACACGCCGCGCATTACGATGGCGCCGAGAATTCCCCAAAACAAAACACGGTGCTGATATTTGCGTTCGATATTCAGGCTGCTGAAGATAACGGACATAATGAAAATGTTGTCGAGAGACAAGCTTTTTTCAACCAAGAATCCGGTGAAATAGAGCATTCCTGTTTCCGTTCCGCGTTCGTAAATGACAAAGAAACCAAAAACGATTGCAATGGCGATGTAAAAAACACAGGCCCAGAAGGTTTCTTTTAGCTTTGGTTCTTCGGCATGGCGGTGAAAAACAAACAAATCCAGAAACAAAAGGATAAAGACAATAATCCCGAAAATCAGCCATTGGCCGTAAACGGGAAGTACCAGATGATGTTCCAGCAGGTAAGATAATTTTTCCATTTTTTATTTCCTGAATAATCTAGGGTTCAATATGTATTTCAATACGCCGGTTGCGGCTGCGGTTTTCCGGAATTGCCTCATTATAAGCGTTGTAATTCGGCAGTTTGGGGGCAATGTCGGCCATACCGATAACCTGAAGGCGTTCCGGAGAAACGCCTCTTTTTATGAAATAGCGGACAACGGCGGCGGCACGGTTGGAGGAAAGTTCCCATTTTGATGGAAATTCAGAATCCGAAGCTTCTGCATCGTCGGTGTGGCCTTCAACGGCTATTCTGAAACGTTTGTAACGAGGTTCCTGCAATAAAACGATAATTTGGTCCAGAATCGGGTGGATGCTATCAAGGAGATCCGATTTTCCGGGAGCAAACATCGACAAGCTTCCGATTTCAATGGATACGCCGCGGTCATCGGAACCCAGACTGACTTTTGCATCTAATCCAAGCTCTTGAATGCTGCTCATAAATTCACCCAAGTTACCACTCAAGCGATCCAGTCCCGTCGCTGCATTGAATGCTGCGGCAAAAGCAGCTTCCATCTGGCTCATTTTGGCTTTATCCAATTTGGAAGAGGCGAAAAGAACGATGAACAGCGCCAGCAGCAGTGTCAGCAAGTCCGAATACGGAATGAGCCAGGTTTCGTCAGCATGTTCTTCGTGTGCTTCTTGTTCCGGTTTGCGTTTGGCCATTTTTTACTCCTTGCTTTGGGAAAGGCGGCGTTCAGAAACCGGAATAAAGGACTGCAGTTTGGCTTCCATCGCCAGGGAAGAAGCTCCGCTTTGCAAGGCCAATGCGCCTTCCAATACCATTTTTTTGAGTTCAACTTCGTCTTTGGAAATTTGTTTTAATTTGTTGGAAAACGGGTGCCAAATAACATATCCGGTAAAAATACCGAGCAGAGTGGCGACGAAAGCGGCTGCAATCGAGTGTCCGAGCCGGTCAATATCCGACAAGTTTCCCAAAGCGGCAATCAGGCCGATAACGGCGCCCAGCACGCCAAGTGTTGGCGCATACATGCCGGCTTGGGAGAAAATAGCCGCGCCGGAACGGTGGCGCTCTTCCATTTGCTTGATTTCGCTTTCCAGCGTTTCATAGATGAAATCTTCCGGAAAACCATCAGCGACAAGGGAAAGACTGGTCTTTATAAAAGGATCGTCCATATCGTTGGCAATGCGTTCAATTCCGACAACGCCTTCGGATTTTGCGGTTTTGGCAGCGGATACAAAAAGTTCAAGGATTTCTTGTTTGCTTTTTAACTTATGCCCGGCAAAAATGATTTTCAGAAGCGTGGGAAATTTTTTGAGGTCTTTCATGGTGAAAGCGTTAAATAATGCGGCTGCGGTACCGCCGATGATGATTAAAAATGCGGCGGGATTTATCAGAGCGTGCGGGTCGGCGCCTTTTAAAGCCATACCAACGCCGACGGCGGCAATACCAGCAGTGACACCGATAATTGTAGATTTTTCCATGCTATCCTCTTTAAAAATTCAATTTGTTGAATCTATGTGTAATTTATTAAAATTTTTCCGTCAACAGCTTATAGAGCTTTATTCAACGGAAAATGCACAGAATTTTATCCGGCGGCTGTTTTGATTAAAAATGCCAGATTGGCGGTAAATAATTTGACCGAGATTGCCAACAGGATAATGCCAAAGAATTTTTGAAAGATATAAATGATTCCGGGAGCCAGAATTTTTTCCAGCCGCTTGGTCATTTTCAGAATCAGAAAGACAATTATCATATTGCAGAGAACGGCCAGCAGAATGTTGATGTCGCCAAACTGAGCACGGATAGAGAGCAGGGTTGTCAACGCTCCGGCGCCGGCCAGCAGCGGAAAAACGACAGGAACAAATGTTGCGTCTTTGGGGGCATCAGGCTGGTCTTTGAAAATTTCAATGTCCAAAATCATTTCCATTGCGATGATGAAAATAATCAGCGAACCGGCAACCGCAAACGAAGATATGTCGACGTTAAACAGGTGCAGGAAAGCTTCTCCGCCATAAAAGAAAATGAGGAAAATTATCAGTGTCAGAATGCTTGCCCGGGCAGCATTGATTCTCCGGCCTTTCTTTTTCAGGTTGAGAAGAATAGGGATAGAGCCGATGACATCGATAACGGCAAAAAGAACGAAAAAGGCGCTGATGAATTCCTGAATATTAAAAGCTTTGAACATGGTCTTCTCTTTAAAAATGTAAAAATTTGTATTGGAATATCTAGCATATCCGATATGGCTGTCAATCTTTTTTGAAAAGTTAGAAACTTAAATTTTAAGGCTTTCCCATTCTGTCGGACAACGCCCGGAAAAATAATGTTTTTTCGATTAGAAAATATTATGTATGTTTGAAAATCCGAAAGAAACGCCGACCATCAGGTTGCTTCCTTTAACGCCGGCCGCCCTTGACTGCGCCTGAAAATAAGAAATGTAAGGGGCAATTTTGAAACTGCCTTTAACCTCAACTTCCATTCTTGATGTGAGGTCGAATTCATATTTGAAATCCGTTCCCTGGTAGCGGCTGAAGTAAAAGTAATCGCGGTAATAAGAATCGAGTTGAAACTTAACGCCGCCGCGCAGAGGGTATTCTGCACGAATCCCGATTTCACAGGCGGATTTTGTGTTGGCCGGACTGTAGGTGAGGTCTTCTTCAACCACGCCGGCGGCATAGAGCTCTTTTATATAAGCGCCGTTGAAAAGCTTAATGCCGCTTTTACCCCTGATAACTTTGGTGCGCGGAGCATCGTCATTGGGCGTGAACTCGGTTTGGTAACCCAGGCTGGCAAAAGGGCCGACATCGGCGTTTTTGTATGTCCAGATTTTCTTTGCGTAATCGGTTGTCAGGAGAATCTGGTCGGCTGTTTCGCTGGAAGAGCTTTGTCCGTCGGCGTTTTTTAATCTAGTTTTTCCGTATTCTGCAAAGAGGCTGTTATTCCATTGGGCGTTTGGCGTTTCATATTCCAAAGCAAAGTCCAGAACGCCTTTGATGACAGTTTCGCTGTCGGAACTGAGAACGGAATTGGGTGAGTTTTGATAAGCTTTTGCATTAGATACGCTGGTGGAGGACATATCAAGCGACATCCGGCGCAGATTGGCCCGCAGATGAGATTTGCCGTCGGAAGAAAATGCCGGTTCGCCGGCAGAGGCGGAGAATGAACAGATTATTCCCGCCAGGCAGAGTATATTGAAATACGGCGTTTTTTTCATTCTTGTTTCTTTCTGATACGGCTGAATGGTTAAATTTGAGCTAAATATAATGTCTATAAAACGTATGTCCAGATGGAGAGGTAATTTTTTTACGGGAATTTTGCCGTTTTGTAAAAATAGGTGTTGACAATGAAAAAAAGAAATATTATTAAAGACGTAAATTCTGATGGCGGGATAGCTCAGTCGGTAGAGCAGAGGAATCATAATCCTTGTGTCGGGGGTTCGAGCCCCTCTCTCGCTACCATTTAGAAAAGCTGCCGCGAGGCGGCTTTTTTTGTACTCTTTTTATTTTTCTTGTTTCTTGTAAAAACTCCGGATAGTATTTAATCATCTTAAAAAAGGAGAGATAGATGAAAAAGTTTTGGCTGGGATGTTTTTTACTGTTGTTATCCTGCGGGAAAATTGATGCTCCGCAAGAATTTGAGATTTTGACGCCCTCGGCGGAAAAGCTTAGCGTTGTGGTCAGCGGTCTGGAAAATTCAGATCAACAAAAGTTGGCTTTTATTCAGCACGGGCTGGCTTCCAATCGGGAGCATCCGGTTGTCAGAACGGCAGAAGAGGCCTTGATTGAGCAGGGATATGTGGTTGTGAGTTTCGACAGCAGGCATTCTTTGGGAAAAAGCAGCGGAACGGTTGAAAAGGCCAGATTGTCAACTTTTTCGGAAGATTTGAATACTGTTATCCGGTGGGCTTCCGGGCAAAATTTTTATCACGAACCGTTTGTTTTGGCCGGGCATTCTTTGGGAGGGGCTTCGGTTTTGAAATATGCCGCGGAGAATCCGGATAAAACCGGCTTGGTTATTGGCATAGCCCCGGTTATCAGCGGCGAACTCTGGGAGAAATCCTGTATGCAAAATATGCCGGATTTCTGCCGGGAATGGAAGAAAAACGGACAATATGTTTATCAAGACGAAAAGGCTTACGGCAACAGAAAGGCCGTGATTCCTTATGCCGTTGTGGAAGATGCAAAAAGTTTTGACATTCTGAAACAAGCCAAAAACATAAAGAACAATGTGTTGTTAATTGCCGCTGATAAAGATGTTGTGATTCCGTCGGAAGATGTCCGGAAATTATATCGGGCTTTAACGAATAACAAGTCGATTGGTGTTGTTTCTGACAGCGGGCATAATTTTGACAAGGCGCAAAATCAGAAAGATTTATATGAGATTCTGACGGTGTTCTTGCGCGAGTGATTTAGAAATCTGCTTTATTTTTCAGGCTGTCATAACGTTTGTGGATACATTGGATAGCAGTCAGGTGAACGCCTTTGGTAATGTCATAAAAAATGAAACGTCCGTCGCGCCGGCAGGTTACAAAACCGTCATCGCGCAGCCGTTTTAAGTATTGCGATACTTTCAGCTGATCACTGCCAATCCCTTTGATGATGTCGGATACGTTGCTTTCTCCGAAGAGAGCCAGGTATTCTAGAATCCTCATCTTGTCATAATTGGCAAAGAGCTTTATCTGATTGGCGGCCATTCCGGTATAATCCCGCGGCAAAATGGCTTTGCAACCGTCTGCCAGATAGCGGAAATCATCCGTCATATAACCGAAGAGTTTGCGCAGGCAGACAAAAATGCTGGCGGGATATTCTTCACAGATGTCATAATAGATGAAAATTCCGCGCCGTTTGGTTTGGACGAGGTTGGCGTCGCGCAGCTTTTTCAGACTTTGCGAAACGATGACCTGATCTTCCCGTACGCCTTTGGTGATTGTCGAAACAGAGGATGAACCGTTGACATCAAGAAATTCCAAAATGCGCAAACGCAGCGGATGGGCAATGTAGCTTATGCCTTTGACCGCTTTTTTCATTGTTTCTTCCGGCAGCTGTTGGTTCATATTTTTTTCCTGTCAGATAGTTAAAGCCAGCCCCGCGGCGAAGCGGGGCGTTTACCTGTTATTTTATGAAAGGTTTTACATATTCGTCAAATTTTTTTTCAGATTCCGGCGACCAACCCATCAGGTGGTTTTCTCCCATACAAAAGAGCGGTGTGCCGATCTGGTTGCCCAGGTTGAATTTGCGGGCGCATTTTGCAAACAGCTCAAAACCTTCCGGGTTGCCGACATTTGCCATGCTGATTTCCAGATTGGGATATTTTTGGTTTAAATAGTTCAGGGCATCATGGCAATGCGGGCAGGTGTTGGAAAAGAAAAAGTAAATTTTGTCCGGCGCAATTTCTTCCGTTTGTTTGGAGCCTTTGTCGCAGGCGCCTAAAAGCAACAGGGCGGCGGCACAGATTGAAAACAGCTTTTTCATTTTGTCTTCTCCGTTATTCTATGCAGCAGTCCACGGCTTTGCGCACCCAGGCTTTCATTTTGGAGAGCTTGCCGCCTTTTTCTTCGGTTTTGATTTCAGTTTTCGGGGTTTCGGCATTTACTTTGGCAGAGATTTTTTTGACATCTTCCAATTTGTCTTCCACCCATTTGACGTCTTCAATATTCAGCATATTCATATTCAGCCCCCAGAACAGGCAGTATAAATCATAGGCGCTGTTAAACAGTTTGTTTGCCTGTTCTTTGTTGCCCAGGCTTTGCTGTTTGGTGCCGACTTCCATCAGGCGCATGGAAGAAGCAAGCAGGTGTTTGGAAATGCACCAGACTTCGCCTTCGTACTGGGGGATGATTTTCTGCATCAGGTTTTTGCGCAGTTCGCGAACTTCTTCGATTAAATCGTAAAAAGAAGTTTTTCCGGTTTTGGCACCGGAGAAAACCAGGTGTTCTTCAATGCTGATAAGGTTCATAATGGCAATGGTCAAATCCTGATCAGACGAGAGGTCCTTGGGATTTGTCTTTTTGGCATTGTCAAGACGTTCAACAAACTCTTTGACGTTTTTGGCTTTTTGCATTTGTTTTCTCCACATATATTAAATATCATATGTAGAATATAGCATATATATAAAAATAGTCAAGTATTATTTTGCAACATAGGTTGAAAACTGTTCTTTAGGTTATATATATTGGGAGGGATTTTTATCAGAGGCAAATATGAAAAGATTTTTGGCATTTGGAGTGGCGGCACTGTTTCCGCTGCGGGCTGGGGCGGTAACGGTTACGGTTGATGCCGGTGATACTGTTAACGGCGGCAGCGTTCAACAGATTGTAACGCAGAATGTGGAAGGTGTTACCAACAATCTGACGATTTACGGAACGCAGAATGTGATGTTGGGCGGTGTTTCCAATAACAGCCTGATTTATACTTACGGGCAGCAGACCGTTAATGAGGGAGGAACAGCTTCCGGCAGTACGGTTATGCAGCAAGGGGTGATGAATGTTTTAGGAGCGGCAAATAATACAAATATTCGAGCTTACGGCGATATGACGGTTCGTTCGGGCGGGACGACCAAGCTTACGGAAATTAACGGCGGCAGGATGTATGTGTTATCCGGCGGCTCCTCTTTTAATACGGTGTTGAATTCCGGAACGCAATATGTTTCCGGTACGGACAGCGACTCTGAGGTTAATGGCGGACAGCAGATAGTTCGGAGCGGCGGCACGGTAACGTCTGCGGTTTTGAAAAGCGGCGCGCAGAATATTCTGGATGGCGGAACGGCTGTCGGCACTCAGATTTACGGCGGACAGCAATCGGTGTCCGGAACGGCGGAAAATTCGCGTTTGTTTGACGGGATAATAACGGTTAATCCGGATGGTGTTTTGTCTTCTCCCGAAATTTCAGGCGGGTCGTTAAACGTGAGCTATGACGCAACAGTCGAGAATCTGACCATGACAGGCGGCTCGGCAGATGTGGAAGAAGACGGGATTTTGAGCGGAAATACCAAAATTTCCGATGCCGAAATCACTTTTCACGGCGATACTACGCTGAGCAATTTGGAACTAAATAATGCAAAAGTTTATTCAACTCCGGCCTGGGGGTATGACCGGTTGGAGATTGACAATCTTTCCGGAAACGGAAAATTCTATCTGACCAGCAATGTTTCAGAGGCGCAGAGCGATTTGCTGGTTGTTCATAACGGCAGCGGAAATTTCGGGGTGGCTTTGGCGGATTACAGTTCCGGAACTGATTTTCCCGATGTGGTTCATCTGGTTGAGAGCGACAGTCCGGATGAGAATTTTTATTTGCTCGGCGGAGCGGCGGATATCGGGGCTTATCGGTATGATTTGGCCAAGGTCGGGGATGAATGGGTATTAAACCGGACGCCGTATCTTTCGGACAGTTCTCAGATTGCGAAGAATGCTTATAATGCCCTCAGTTCGATTTTGTATACGCATACCGACAGCTTGAACGAACGTTTGGGCGAATTGCACCGAAAGGATAAATACGGATTGTGGATGCGCGGGTTCGGACGCAAAGTCAGGTTGGATTTTCAGGACGCAACGGACAGCAAGGTTAATGTATCCGGCGCGCAGATTGGCTTTGACAAAGATATAAAACAGGATTGGTTTGAACGGTGGCTGGCCGGCGTTTACGGCGGGTATTCCGATGCCCGGCAGAAATTTGACCGCGCCGGGAGAGCGGATTCTGATACTTACAGCCTGGGTTTATATACGACAATTGAGGCGGTAAACGGCGTTTATCTTGATTTGACCGGTACTTATTTTCATCATAAACAAAAAGTTACAAGCTATCTGCCGATGGGGTGGGCGGTTAAGGGCGATTATGACGCTGACAGCTGGAGTTTTTCCGCCGAGACAGGTAAACGTTGGACTTTTGATAACAATTGGTTTGTCGAACCGCAGCTTCAGCTTTCTTATATGCTGATTGACGATATTGATTACCGGACGAATTTTAATACGAGGGTTCGAGGTAAAAACGCAGATTCTTTATTGGGCAGAATCGGCGTGATGGGCGGAAAGCGTTTTGACGATGTGTTAGATTTTCCGTTTGAGGCTTTTGTCCGGTTCAGCGTTTTGGAAGAGTTTAAAGGCGAGGCAAAAGTTTTGGTGGCCGATTACCAATTTGATGAAGACGTTTCGGATACAATGTTTCGTTTTGGGGTGGGGGTTAGCGCCGAACTTAATGAAAAATTCAGCCTGCACGCTAATCTTGCCACTACCTGGGGCGACAAAATCAGCGTGCCGGCCGAGGGGAATCTCGGACTGCGGTATAGTTTTTGATAAGGAGCTACTGCAATATTTATGCTTAAAAAATTATGGGCAATAAAATACTGCGGCTCCATCATAAGCGTTACAACTCTTAAAATCTGGAGAACAACCATCTCTTTTTAATTCATTGATTCTAGTACTGCAATTTGGCAAAAAAGATGCCTTTGACCTACATTCACTATAATAATCCTCACAACCATAACCAAAATCATCACAGCAAGCCGGATAAGTTCCGCTTAAATTACTCTGGCACGTCCCGTTATTACACGTTTGCCCGCTTGAACATTTGGAAGAACCGCAGGAGGCGTAATAGGTTGTGCCGTTTCTGACGCAGGAAGAAGTACCAACGTTCTGGCAATTAGCGGCACAACTTTCGGCTGTGTAGGTATAATCGCAGGTCTGCGGTTCCATACAAAAGAACTTAGATATGTCGAAGGGGCAGGCGATGGCGCCGTCGGGGCATTGTGCGGCGGTGTATTTATAGCCGAGGCTGGCGCAGTCCTGCGTCGGAATACAAGCGGCCCGGACATCGGCA
>CASGEB010000009.1 GCA_949300375.1 uncultured Pseudomonadota bacterium | reverse complement strand
AAACAAGCTGCCTAAGGATAACCGGTTCCTCAAGAACAACATCTAAAGACCACTATACCATAACAAAACGCCCGTGTCAATGCTTAATGAAAAGTGTAACGGGGATTTTGGCTAGGAAAAGGAGCGAATTATGAAAAAGGAAAAGTTTTTTTGATGTTAATATCTTAATGTTTATTTTAGAAATTCCGGTTAGGATAAAAAATAAAATTTTATCATCCGGAGAACTATTCTCATGTTTGACAGTCTATTTCAATCAGTGGCAAATGAAATGCCGGTATTCAGTTCAACGCTTGCGTGGCGTGCTGCTGCGGCCTTTTTTACGGCTTTTATTCTGGTGTTGGTTTGCGGGGAGCGAATCATTAATTTTTTACGCAAGCATCAGGGAAAAGGGCAACCAATCCGGGAAGACGGTCCGCAAAGCCATTTGCTGACAAAAAAAGGAACGCCGACAATGGGCGGCCTGATGATTTTGGGCAGCGGCATTTTGTCAACGATTTTATGGGCGTATTGGAATGATCCTTTGGTCTGGGTTTGTATTCTGGTGTTGTTGGTTTATGGTTTTGTCGGTTTTGCCGATGATTATGTTAAAGTCAAAAAGCAGACGGCTAATGCCATGACCCCGGGGATGAAGCTTTTGCTGCAGTTTTCTACGGCGTTGGTTTCTGTTTTGGTGGTTTCTTATCTGACGCCGGAACAGAACCGTTTCAGCCTGACTATTCCGTATTTTAAAGATTTGGCCATTAATTTGTGGCTGTTTTATATTCCGTTTGCCATGGTCGTTATTGTCGGGGCTTCCAATGCCGTTAATCTTTCTGACGGGTTGGACGGGCTGGCTTCCGGATTGATGATTGCGGCTTTGTTTGTTTTCTTGGTTTTTGCTTATATCGGCGGCAGCCCGATGGTCAATATGTTTGCTTTGGCAAAGCTGCCGAATGTCGGTGAAGTGTCTGTTGTTTGTGCAGCGGTTATCGGCAGTTGTCTCGGCTTTTTGTGGTTTAACTGTTCTCCGGCAAAGGTTTTTATGGGCGATACCGGCTCTTTGGCCTTGGGTGGTTTGCTCGGTACGATTGCCGTGATGCTGAAACAAGAAATTGTTTTGGCAATTGCCGGCGGAATCTTTGTGCTTGAGGCGTTATCCGTTATGATACAGGTGGCATATTTTAAAAAAACAGGAGGCAAACGTTTTTTCAAAATGGCGCCGATTCATCACCATTTTGAACAATCGGGATGGCCGGAGACCCGTGTTGTCGTGCGTTTTTGGATTGTGGCTCTGATTTTGGCCGCGGCTGCGTTAATGTCTTTGAATGCGAGATAAGAATATGTTGTTTAGTTTGGCCAGAAACAGCCGGAGTGTTTTGAGCAATTGGTGGTGGACTGTTGACAAGGTCTTGCTTTCCTTGATTTTGGCGCTTGTTCTGGTCGGGCTGCTGTTGACTTTTTCCGCCAGTCCTTCCGTGGCCAACCGGATTGGGGCGGACAGTTATCATTTTGTAAAACGCCAGCTGTTTTTTATGCCGCTGGCGCTTGCTTTGATGCTTTTTTTATCTATGCAAAACCTGAAGACTATCCGCCGGGTTGCCATTCTCGGATACGCGGCAACGATAGTGCTGATGATTTTTACTTTGCTGTGGGGATTTGAGGTTAAAGGAGCAACACGCTGGATCCGGCTTTTCGGCTTTACGCTGCAGCCTTCGGAATTTGTCAAACCGACGTTTATTGTCGTGGCGGCGTGGTTGTTTGACGGCCAGCAGAAATCAGCGAATTTTCCCGGCAATATGATTTCATCTTTTCTTTTTGCTCTGACAGTCGGATTGTTGCTGCTGCAGCCTGATTTTGGCATGACGGTTGTTGTTTGCGCCATTTGGGGTTTTCAGTTCTTTCTGGCGGGGTTGTCGATGAAACTTGTCGGCGCTCTTATTGCCGTGTTTGCCGGGATTGCCCTGACGGCGTATTTTACGCTTGATCATGTTCATAACCGGGTTAACCAGTTTTTGGTTTCCGGCAGCGATTTGAGCTATCAGGTGCGGAAATCTCTGGAGGCTTTTCAAAACGGCAGTCTGTTTGGCAAAGGTCCCGGCGAAGGCGTGGTTAAAATGAATATTCCCGATGCGCATACCGATTTTATTTTTGCGGTGGCCGCGGAAGAATACGGACTTATTTTGTGCTTGTTTATTGTGGCGGTCTTTGCCATAATAGTCATACGTTCAATGATTATTTCCCTTAAAGACAATAATCTGTTTATTATTTTGTCGGCTTCCGGCCTGAGCGCGTCTTTTGGCGTGCAGGGCATTATCAATATGGCGTCGACCCTGCATCTGATGCCGACCAAAGGGATGACGATGCCGTTTGTTTCTTACGGCGGGTCTTCGGTTTTGGCAACGGCGCTGGGAATGGGGATGCTGCTGGCTATAACCCGGAAAAATGTGCATGCGGAGGATAAGGATGAAACGTACTAAAAAGAAAGCAAAGCCTTTAATCTTTTTAACGGCCGGCGGAACGGGCGGCCATATTTATCCGGCCGAGGCTTTGGCGGAAGAACTCTTGAAACGCGGATATCGTCTGGCGTTGATAACCGACAGCCGCGGCAAAGACAATTATAAAGGCCGTTTGGGAGAGATCCCGAATTATGCCGTTTGGGCCGGGGCGCTGGTCGGAAAATCAAAGTGGTTTAAAATCAAGAGTTTGTTTAAGACTTGCATAGGTGTTTTGCAAGCTGGTTTTCTGATTTTGAAAAAACGTCCGAAATGTGTGGTCGGCTTTGGTGGCTATGCTTCTTTTCCGGCTTCAATGGCCGCTATTCTGCTAGGGACGGATTTGATTTTGCATGAGCAAAATGCCGTGATGAGCCGGACAAACCGTTTTTTGAGCAAATATGCCGCGTTGATTGCGCAGAGTTTTAAAAATGTCAAATATACGCCGGCGAACGTTAAATCCCTGCTGACAGGCATGCCGGTTCGCGATGCGATTGTGAAGACGGGAGAAGGCAAGTATAAAGAACGTCAGGCGGCGGATACTTTTCAGCTTTTGGTTCTGGGCGGCAGTCAGGGTGCTAAAGTTTTTGGCGAAGTAGTGCCGGCAGCAATAGCGCTTTTGGGTAAAACGGAACAGAAAAAATTGAAAATTTTTCAGCAATGCCGCAAAGATGATGTTACGCTGGTGGAAAACGCTTATAACAATTGCGGCGCCGAAGTGGTGGTTTCTGCTTTTTTTGATAATATGGACGAGTTGTATGCCGCGACTGATTTGATTATTTCACGGGCGGGGGCGTCGTCTGTTTCCGAAATAGCCATCGCCGGTCTGCCGTCGGTTTTGGTGCCGCTGCCGATTGCCGCCGACGACCATCAGAGTTATAATGCCCAGACTTTGTCTGATGCCGGCGCTTCAAACGTTATCAGGCAGAAAGAATTTACGCCGGAAATTTTGGCGGATATTATTAAAGAGGCAATAGCGGATCCGAAGAAAATGAAAAAAATGTCGGATAATGCACGCAAAGTTGCAATTACTGATGCCGCCCAACGTTTTGCCGATGCGGTTGAACGTGAGATTTCGGCGAAATAACAGGGAGGTAAATTATGTTCGGGTTGAAAAAAATATGGCCTCAGAAAAAGAAACTGGTTGATTTTCTGCCTGAGGTTCGCGGACGTTATGACACAGACGTTCCGATGTCAAAATATACTTGGTTCGGCGTGGGCGGTCCGGCAGATGTGATGTTTCATCCCGAGGATGAAGATGATTTGGGATATTTTCTCAAAATGATGCCGTATAATCTGCCGGTCTGTGTTATCGGCGGCGGTTCCAATCTGCTGGTGAGGGACGGAGGGATTACCGGCGTTGTTATCCGGCTGGATACAAAATATTTCAGGCAGATAAAGATTTCGGGTAATGAAATAACTTGTTTTGCCGGCGTCAGAAATGCCGATTTGAAAAAAGTTATGCTGGAACATGAGCTTGGCGGATTGGAGTTTCTATGTTCAATTCCCGGGGTTATCGGCGGTTCAGTTAAAACAAACGCGGGTTGTTTCGGGCGCTGTGTGAAAGATGTGATTGCCCGGGCGACGATTGTGAACGGACGGGGCGAAAAAAAGACCGTTACGGTGGATGATTTAATGCTTTCATACCGCAGCAGCCTTTTTCCCGACGACTGGATTATTACGTCGATTACTTTCCGGGTTGCCAAGGATAAAAAAGAAAATATTGCCCGGATTTTGGAGGAGCAAAAACAATACCGGATGGCGAATCAGCCTTACAACGAAAAAACCGCCGGTTCGACATTTAAAAATCCTGAAGGTCTGAAGGCTTGGGAATTGATTAAGAAATCCGGCTGCTGCGGTTTGAGCGTGAACGGGGCGAAGGTTTCGGAAAAGCATTGCAATTTTTTAATCAATACGGGCAAAGCAACGGCAAATGACATCGAAACGCTTGGGGAAGAGATTATCAACCGGGTAAAAGACAAGACTTCCATTGTTTTGGAATGGGAAGTCAAACGTATGGGAATTATGAAAAAGTAATGTTTGGAAAAAACAAAACCAAAGTGGCGCCTGACCCGCTGGAGGATATTGTCCGTTTTCCGGCCGAATGGCCTTTTCGGCTGGCCGGAAGCCTGGTCGTTCTCGGTGTGATTTTGGTTTTGGCTTCGCTGACGGCAACAGTTAAACAAAGCCTGGTGAGCAAACAATTCAGCGAATGGACCGAAGAATTTTATGCTTTCAGCAGCCGGCACGGTTTCGGCGTTGAGGATGTTTTGGTCTTTGGCAATAAACGGACTTCGGTTGAGGCGTTGCGACAAGCCGTGAATCTTACCAGGCAGGATAATATTTTTGAAGTCAATGTGGCGGAAATCAGGAAAAAAGTGGAAAAACTGCCCTGGGTCAAAAGCGCCGTGGTCAGAAAATCTTTTATGCCGAATGTGGTCTTGATTAATATTGAGGAAAAAAAGGTTAAGTCCATTTGGCAGATTTCCGAGAAATTTCATCCGATTGATGAAGACGGCAAGGTTATTGACGCAGCCTTTAAGCCCGATAAGCCGATTTTGCTGATTGTCGGTGCCGGCGCTCCGGAAAATATTAATGCTTTATTGGAGATTATTCAAAAAGACAATACTGTTTTTAAGCGTGTCAAAGTGGCTAATTATATTTCTCAAAGGCGTTGGAATCTGGTCTTGGATGATATTAAAGACGGAATTACAATCAAGCTTCCGGAAGACGGCGTCGAGAAAGCCTGGAAAAAATTGTTAAAATTGAATACGACAAAGGGGATTCTTAAACGTAAATTAACCATAATTGATTTAAGATTAAAAGACAAGGTGATTATCAAAATAAAAAAGACTGCTCCGGAAGAGCCGGTAAGGCTTAATAACGGCAAGGAAAGAGCGACCTGAAAACGACAGAACGACACCGTCGGAACAAACCGGAAAGTTTGAGAAGGGGGAGAACTTGAACAAATCGTCTACATTTGCAGCTTTGGACGTCGGATCTTCAAAAGTGTGCTGTGTGATTGCAAAAGTCAGCAGAGAAGGGCAGATTAAAATTGCCGGTTACGGATATAACGCTTCCAGCGGCATTAAAAACGGCGTTGTTACCGATATTAACAAAGCAACGCTGGCTGTCTGCAATGCTGTGGAAGCGGCCGAACAAAGGGCAAACGAACGTATCAGCAAGATAATTGTGAATATTTCCGGCGACAAGGTTCACAGTTCTATTAAAAACGCCTCAATTTCCCTTAATAAAAACCGTCCGATTAATGAGGCGGATTTAAACAAAGTTTTGGAAAAAGGGCTGAATAAAATCAGCGTGGACGGATGCGAGCTGATTCACTGTCTGCCGACGAATTATCGTTTGGACGGTGGAGAAGAGATTAAAGACCCGAGGAATATTTTTGCTGAAAAACTGGCAGTCGACATCGTATTGGGACTGGTACCCGATATTACATACCGCAATCTTTCAACCGTGATTGAAAATGCTCATCTTGAGATTGTGGGCAGAGCTTTTTCTTCTTATGCGTCCGGATTGGCGTGTCTGGTCGAAGATGAAAAAGAG
This sequence comes from uncultured Pseudomonadota bacterium, assembly GCA_949300375.1. GTDB lineage: Bacteria > Pseudomonadota > Alphaproteobacteria > RF32 > CAG-239 > MGBC133411. The sequence continues at coordinate 55,784 of CASGEB010000009.1, read as the reverse complement.
ATTGGCGCAACGGTGATTGATATCGGCGGCGGAACGACGAGCATTGCAACGTTTCGCCATGGTTATCCGGTGTATTTTTCCGCTTTGCCGGTGGGCGGCAACAATGTTACAAACGATATTGCTTATGGGCTGACAACGTCGATTGCCAATGCAGAGCGGTTAAAGACCTATCACGGCTGTGCTTTTCTGACCAGTAAAGATAAAGAAGAAACCATTAACGTTTATCCGGTCGGGGAAGAAGATGACAGCAGTATCCGGCAGATTACCAAGGCTGATTTGATTAGTATTATTACGCCGCGGATTGAAGAGATTTTTGAACTGGTCAACAGAAAGCTGGAAGAGCAGGGATTGAAAGATATGCCAAGCCATCGTGTGGTTTTGACCGGCGGAGGAAGCCAGCTTCCCGGCATTCGCGAAGTGGCGGCGATGGTGTTGGATAAAGAGGTGCGCGTATGGAAACCGAAGCCTGATATCAATCAGCCGGAAGTTTTTACCAATCCGGCTTATTCAACCTGCGTCGGGCTGCTGATGTATGCCCTGAATTATACCGAAAAACGCCCGAACAAGATTATTAACCGACCGGTTCGCAGCGCCGGCGGGTTAGGCAAAATTTTCTCGTGGATAAAGCAAAATTTTTAATCTTGGTAACCAAAACTTAATGATTGAAAGCTTATACTGATATCCAAAGTGGATTTTAGTATTTTGGAGTGAGAAACACCATGTCAATCAAATTAGCAGTTCCTGAAAAAACAGTTATGCATCTGAAACCGCGGATTTCGGTTATCGGCGTCGGCGGCGGCGGCGGGAACGCTGTGAATAATATGATTGCACAGAATCTGGAAGGTGTTGATTTTATTGTTGCCAATACCGATGCTCAGGCCTTGGCGCATTCGTCGGCCAGCAGAAAAATCCAGCTCGGTTTGGAAACAACCCAGGGGCTTGGCGCCGGTGCCCGGCCGGAAGTCGGAAAAATGGCGGCGGAAGAAGCCAGAGCAGAAATTGAGAAAGAGCTTGAAGGCGCCAATATGGTGTTTATTACGGCCGGAATGGGCGGCGGTACCGGAAGCGGCGCCGCGCCGGTTGTGGCTAAAATTGCCAAAGAAAAAGGAATCCTGACCGTCGGCGTGGTTACCAAACCGTTCCAGTTTGAAGGACGTAAAAGAATGGAAACGGCGGAAACGGCAGTTGAGAATTTTACCAAAGAAGTTGACAGTATCATTATTATTCCTAACCAGAATCTGTTTCGGGTTGCCGATAAGAATACCACACTGGCCGATGCCTTTGTGATGGCTGATAATGTTTTGTACGCCGGTGTGCGTTCCATTACCGACCTGATGATGATGCCAGGGCTGATTAATCTGGACTTTGCCGATATTAAGTCAATTATGGAAGATAAAGGCAAAGCTATTATGGGAACGGGCGAGGCCGAAGGCGATGACCGCGCCGTTAAGGCTGCCGAGCAAGCTCTTTCCAATCCGTTGCTTGATGACTGTTCTATGCATGGGGCAAAGGGCGTGCTGATTAATATTACCGGCGGATCTGACATTACTTTGTTTGAAATTGACGAGGCTGCAAGCCGGATTAAAGAAGAAGTTGATGAAGAAGCCAATATTATTTTCGGTTCCAGTTATGACGAATCTTTGGTCGGCAAAATCCGCGTTTCAATTGTGGCAACCGGTATCGGAGACGCCATCGCGGCAAAAGCCAAAGCTCCGAAAGCTCAGGAATATATTGCCGAGAGCTTTACGGAAGAAAAGGTTTCCGCTCCGATTGCCCCGAATGTTGAAATCGATTCAAACTTGGAGAAATTCTCGGCGCATAATACCAATGAGGCCGAAGAAATGGAAGAGACCATTGATATGGCAGAAATTGTCTCTTTTGAAGAAGAGAAAATTGCAAAAGAAACTGCCACCGCCAAACCTGCGCCTGCAGCAGAAACTCCGGTCGAAAAGAAAAATTTTGAAGATTTTGATATGTTGGAAAAATCTTCGGTCATGGATGAGATGCCCAAGGCTTCGGCTTTGTTTAAGGCTATTATCAACAAAACAGAAGATACTTCGGCAAATGATGCCGCAACTTTGAACAATATTCTGGCTTCAGACGAAAATGTTTTTTCGGCTAAGACAACCGTACGGGCCGTAGAAGAAGAACCCGAACTGTTTCCGGAGCATAATCCGGGAATCTTTGCACCGAAAAGAGAAGAACCGGAGCAACTGATTGTGGACGAGGAAGAACATACGCCGACATTAATTGAGCGGGTTACCGGTTTTTCGATAGCGAGAAGAAACCGCAAAAAACAGAAAGAAAACGAGCGTTTTCAGGAGCCGGTTTCTCCCTCTTTTGCCGATAATGACTATGAAGACAAGATGAACTTGGATATTCCCTCTTTTCTGCGCAGAAGGTAAAAACTGTTCTTCGGATGAGTGTAAAAAATTGCTCTTTCTTTTGATAAGAAAGAGCAATTTTTTATATGTCTTACAAATCCAAAGTTTTAGCCGGGGATATCTATTTGCCGCAAAGAATGGCGAATTCTGATTTTTTATGCTGCAGCATTTGCTCGTTTTCCGGTGTTAACGCCGCCGGTTTGCGGGCGATGACATATTGCGGCAGAAGTTTTTTTATTTCTTGTATCGGTTTTGACCAGGCCTCCGGTTTTATGCGGATTTTTTTGCCTTGCCCAGCCGAAACTTTCGGGGTGGTTTCGCCGGTTTCGGCATCTTCAAATTCGTTCAGCGTCAGGCGGATGTTTTCCAAGCTTCCCGGGATTAAGAATTCGATGAATTCGCCGCCGTTGATATAATTCCGGATTTCAAAAACAGCGTCATTGCCCTGCCATTCGACGATAGAACCGGCAAAAAGCCAATCGCCCAACGTGCGGGTATATTCATAATTCTGGCTGATGCCGGTCAGTTTACCGTCGTGAAATCCGAGGCAATAGCCGCGGTTTTGCAAAGTATCTAGTTCCGGCATATATTTGTGATAGTCCCATTTGTCCGGCGCGGCATAATAATCGTCGATTGCTTTGCGGTAGGCACGGGCGACGATGCCGGCATAATATTCGGTTTTGTTGCGGCCTTCTACTTTGAGCGAATCCATACCGATTTTTAAGAGATCATCCAACCGGGGCATCAGGCACATATCTTTGGAGTTGAGCATATAACCGCCGTGTTCGTCTTCCATAACCTCAAAATATTCGCCGGGACGGAACTCTTCTTCCAGCAGAAACTCAAAGGCGTCTTTGTTTTGGTCATTGATTTCGATTTCTTTGATATTGCCATCTTTTAAACGCAGGTGCAGTTTGTAATGCCAGCGGCAGCAGTGGGCGCATTTACCCTGGTTGGAACTGCGGTCGGCCAGATAATTGGAGATCAGGCAGCGGCCGGAATAAGACATACACATTGCGCCGTGCATAAAGCATTCAAGCAGAATATCGGGACATTTTTCCCTGATTTCTTTCATTTCTTCATAAGTAACTTCACGGCCGAGGACGCAGAGTTTTGCTCCTTGCTTTTGCCAGAATTTAACGGCCTGCCACGAACAGATGTTTGCCTGAGTGGAGACAAAAAGGTTTAATTCCGGCGCATTGTCTTTGACGTATTGAAAAACACCTGGGTCGGCAATCAATACTCCGTCGGGTTTGAGTTCGCGCAGGGTTGCAACGAATTGCGGCAGCTTTTCCACATCGCGGTTATGCATAAACAGGTTTAATGTCAGGTAGATTTTTTTGCCGCGGGCGTGAACAAACTCAACGCCTTCTTTCAAATCTTCCATTGTCATTTTTGACTGGGCGCGCAGGCACATGTCCGGCGTGCCGGCATAAACGGCATCGGCGCCGTAGAGAACGGCGGTTTTGAGTTTGACCAGCGAACCGGCCGGAAGCAGAAGTTCTGATTTTTGAAGCATTTTATTTCTCTGTCTGAATAGTTTGCGTATAAGCCAGCAATCTGCCCAACGGCGTGTCTTCAACCTCGACCCGGGCAATGAACGGAAGTTTGCTTTCCTTATCTTCCAAAATCCAAAAGATAATCGGTTTTTCGGAAGTCAGTTCCCATAACAGATCATCGCCGTCGTTTAGGAGCTTGTCAATGTACATTGAACATTTGTGCGCCGTGCCGGCATAGGGCGAATATTCGTTGGCGCTGATTTCTTCCGTTCCTTCGTCTTTGAATATGGTGTCAAAGCGGCGTTTGCCGTCAAAAACCTGCATGCGGGCATTGCAGCTTTTGGTTTTGTTGTATTGCAGGGCAAGCTCGGCAATAACGGTTTGAAGATCAGTCGTATCTTTGTTGTCCGGCGACGGTTGGATTTCTACTTTTTTTACTTTGTTATTTTTTGCACTGATGCGGAAGACAGGATTGCCGTGTTCGTCATAAACCAGCTCTTTGCGTCGGGAGGTGAAACGGCTTTGAGATTTGTATTTGTAGCTTGAGGTTTCCATATCTTTGCCGTCAATTTTTCCGGTTGTGGCGTATTCAGCCCTGAACGGATATAATGTATCAAAAATTCCGGCTGTTTTAACGATGGACCGGACGCTGTAATCTTGGGGCGTCAGAAAATAGCTGAAACGTGTTTTTCCGGCGTTGAAAGGCCCGAGAAATACCGTAAAGTTATGTTGTACGGCTGCTGCCTGCGCCTGAAAAGAAAACAGCAGCAAAAACAAGGAAACCAGGCAAAATTTTTTCATCTGTGTTAGTCTTTCTTAAAACATTTTTGCGTAGAATAACATAAATTTTCAGAAAGGGAATAAAAAAATGAGCAAAAAAGTTTTGGTGCTGAGCGGCGGCTTTTCCGCGGAAAGGGAAGTTAGTCTGGTCAGCGGGCAAGGCGTGGCCGAAGCTTTGAAAAACGGCGGTTATGAGATTGTTTGCCATGATCTGAAAGACACGGCCGAATTTATCAGGGTGCTGAACGCCGAAAAACCGGATGTCGTGTTTAATGCCCTGCACGGCAATTGGGGAGAAGACGGGGAGATACAGGCGCTGTTGGATATGCTGCAGGTTCCGTATACACATTCCGGGATGCTGGCTTCGGCAATCGGAATGAACAAAGTTCTGACCAAGATGCTGGTTTCTCAGGCCGGGGTCAAGGTTGTGCAGGGGGATAAGATGAAAGCCGGAACTTTTAAGCAGCTGGCCAAGGATCTTCCGATGCCGTATGTGGTTAAACCGGTTTCGGACGGTTCCAGCGTCGGTGTTTATATTATCCGGAAGCCGGAAGATGCTGATGCCGCCGTGTATGATAATGACGAAACAGAGGTAATGGTTGAGCGGTTTATTGACGGCAAAGAACTGACCTGTATGTGTTTGCAGGGCAAGGCCTATGTTGTTACGGAACTGCGTCCGAAAGTTAATTTTTATGATTATCATGCCAAATATACCAACGGGGCAACCGAGCATATTCTGCCGGCGGAAATTCCGGAAGATGTTGCCGAAACCTGCAAACGGTATGCCGAGATTGTGCACAGGACATTAGGCTGCTGGACGGTTTCTCGCTGTGATTTCCGTTATAATCCGGCGGACGGCGTGGTCTTTCTGGAAGTCAATACCCATCCGGGGTTGACGCCGCTTTCCCTGGTTCCGGAACAGGCGAAATATGCCGGGATTTCTTATGAGCAGCTTTGTGCCATGCTGGTTGAAGATGCCGGCTGCCGGAAAATGCAGAGAGGGTAAATGAGCGCAAAGCAAGAGAAACGCAGGGTTATTGTTATTGCCGGGCCGACGGCTTCCGGAAAGTCGCAGCTGGCGATTGACGTGGCCAGAGCTGCGGACGGCGTGGTTATTAACGCCGACTCTCAGCAGGTTTATAATTGTACGCCGTTGTTGTCGGCTTGTCCGGATGACCGGGACAAAAAAATCGTGCCGCACCGGCTTTATGAAATTTGGGGAATTGAAAAAAGCGGATCGGTTGTGGAATGGCTTAATCTGGCGGCAGAAGAAATCAGAAAAGCCTGGAAAGAAGGAAAAACGCCGGTCGTTGTCGGCGGGACGGGACTGTATATCGACAATCTGATTAACGGCACGACGCCAATCCCCGAGACCAAGCCTGAAGTTCGCCAAAAAGTTATGGAAATGCTGGAAACCGACGGCGTTCAGGCTTTGCACGCCAAACTGGCGGAAGTTGATGCCGAAGCGGCGGCGCGGCTGAACCGCAATGACACAACGAGGGTGCGGCGTGCTTATGAAGTCTGGCTTGATACAGGAAAAACGCTGAGCGAATGGCACAAGCTTCCGATGAAAAAAGTGCTGCCCGACGCCGAATTTACCGTGGTGAAAATATTACCGCCGCAGGAAGAACTTGACGAACGCTGCTTTTGCCGTTTTGACAAGATGATGGAGGCAGGAGCTTTGGAAGAGGCTGAAAATATTTATGCAAAAAAATATAACAACAAGCTGCCGGCGATGCGTGCGCTCGGCGTTCCGGAACTGCTGGCTTATCTGAAAGGGCAGTGTTCCAAAAAAGAGGCAGTTGAAAAAGCCAAACTGCACAGCAGGCAGTATGCCAAGCGCCAGCGGACATGGTTTGCAAACAAACTGGCTGCCCGGATTATTTTGGACCATTGCTATGACGGCGATGTTTCCGTCGTTAAAAAAATTGTTAATTAATGTTAAAAAATAAAGATAAGCTGTTGCATAAAATTCGTTATAGTTATAAAAATTATGGCAATAACAAAATTTTGTGAAATCTTTTTTGTGGAGAAAATCTAAATGCTTTCAAAAGTGATGGGATGGCTGTCGGCTGATATGGCAATCGACTTGGGTACGGCCAATACGTTGGTGTATGTCAAGGGCAAAGGAATTGTGCTGAATGAACCTTCCGTGGTGGCAATTGAAGAATACCGCGGGAAAAAACAGGTGCTGGCCGTCGGCAATGATGCCAAACAAATGCTTGGGCGTACACCGGGCAATATTCAGGCCATCCGTCCGCTGCGCGACGGCGTAATTGCCGATTTTGAAATTGCCGAAGAGATGATTAAGCATTTTATCCGCAAAGTCCATAACCGCCGCACTTTTGCTTCTCCGCTGGTGATTGTCTGCGTTCCGTCCGGTTCTACTGCCGTTGAGCGCCGTGCCATTCAGGAATCGGCAGAAGCCGCCGGTGCCAGAAAAGTCTGGTTGATTGAAGAACCGATGGCAGCCGCAATCGGTGCCGATTTGCCGGTTACCGAACCGACCGGCAGTATGGTGGTTGATATCGGCGGCGGTACGACCGAGGTTGCAGTGTTGTCTTTGGGCGGTATTGTTTATGCCCGTTCCGTCCGGGTCGGCGGTGATAAAATGGACAGCGCCATTATTTCTTACATCCGTCGCAATCATAACCTGCTGGTTGGTGAGAGCAGTGCGGAAAGAATTAAAAAAGAGATTGGTTCCGCCTGCCCGCCGGAAAGCGGTGAAGGCCGGGTTATTGAGATTAAAGGCCGTGATTTGATGAACGGTGTGCCGAAGGAGATTATCATTACGGAGCGTCAGGTGGCCGAAAGTCTGAGCGAGCCGGTTTCTCAGATTGTGGAAGCCGTTAAAGTGGCGCTTGAACATACGGCGCCGGAACTGGCGGCCGATATTGTCGATAAAGGTATTGTTCTGACCGGCGGCGGTGCGCTGTTGGCTAACCTTGACCAGGTTTTGCGCAATGCAACCGGACTTCCGGTTTCTATTGCCGAAGAGCCGCTGGCTTGTGTGGTTAAAGGTACCGGGCGTGCTTTGGAAGATATCAGCAGACTGCATACGATCCTTTCCAGTATGTATTAATTTTGATTATGCAAAGGGGCCGGAAAGGTGCAAGGCAGCATCTGACCGGCAGCCCTTTGTTTTTTTACCATCAGATTGAAAGGCGGTTATGAAACGGCGGAAAAGCTTGTTTATCCATTTTAGCAATATCAGGAAACTGGCGAAAAAGTTTGCGCTGGTATTGTTGTTTTTATCGGCTTTTATTTTGATGCTGATTAATAAAACCGACACGATTTTGATTGAAAAAACATCATCGGTCGTTACGGATATTCTGAGTCCGGTTATTGATGTCTTTGTCGTTCCGGCCAGGGCGGTTGCCGGCGTTTATGATTATTTTAAAGAATTGAAGCAAATCAGGACGGATAATAAAAAACTACGGGATGAGAACAGATATCTGATGGGGATTTTGGATCGGGCAAAGGCGCTGGAAATTGAAAACAATCTGCTGGCCAATATGCTCAATTATACGCCGCCGCCGGAAGCCAAATATGTGACGGCGCGGGTTATTGCCGAAGAAGGCGATGCTTTTTCTCATTCGCTGATTGCATATACCGGGCATATCAATAAGGTGAAAAAAGGGCAGGTTGCCCTGAGCGATAAGGGCGTGGTCGGCAGAATCGACAAAGTCGGCGAAATGTATTCCAAAATTATCCTGATTACCGATATCAACTCGAAAATCCCGGTGATGGTTGAACGGACGCGGGTGCGCGGAATTTTATCCGGCGATAATACGCCTTATCCGAAAATGATTTTTATTCCGCTGGAGGCAGAGCTTTCGGTCGGCGACAGAATTGTTACTTCCGGCGTTGCCGGCGTTTTTCCGGCAGGGCTTCCAATCGGGCGTATCAGTTCGATTGAGAAAAATAACGTGAAAGTTTCGACTTTCAGCAATCTTGACCGATTGGAATATATTAAGCTGGTGGATTATAATCTGGATGAAGTTTTAATTGATTAATGCGGCGCGGAAAAAGCATGCTTGATGATTGGAACGAAAATTTGATGTCTTATTTGCAGAGGCTGCTGCCGCTTATTTCGTCGCTGCTTCTGTTGTTCATCTCTTATACGCCGCTGGATCTTTTTCCGGTTTATAATATTCGTCCGGCAATCGGTTTTGTTTGTGTTTATTATTGGCTGATTCACCGGCCGGATTTGTTTAATCTGCTTTCGGTTTATTTTTTGGGGCTGGTGGATGATATTATCAGCAACGTGCCGTTCGGCGCCAATATTTTTTCGATGTTGGTGCTTTATGTGCTGTTAAACAGCCTGATCCGCTTTTTTAACGGCAAGCCGTTTGTCATTACCTGGTATGGTTTTATAATTATGTCTTTTGCGGCCTTTATTACCAAGTGGCTGGTCTTGTCGATTTATTATGCACAATTTCTGCCGTTTTCGATTGTGTTTTTCAGTTTTATGTTTACTGTGGCCGTGTATCCGTTTTTGAGCCTGATACTGGCTTTTGTGCAGAATAATATGATTGCGGATGAGGAATAGGCATGAACCGGGATAATGATAAAGGGAAGGTTTTAATCAAACGGTCGCTGATTTTGGCAGCGGCGGAGTTTGTGATGTTTATGATTATTATCGGGCGGCTCTATTATTTGCAGGTGTATCAGGCCGATAAATACAAAATGCTGGCGGATGAAAACCGAATCAGTACCCGCTTGCTGATTCCGCCGCGTGGGATTATTTATGACCGGAATCAGGAACATCTGGCGTCTAACCGGCAGAATTTTCAGGTTTCTATTGTGGCGGAACAGACGCCGAATGTGCAGGAAACTTTAGACGCGTTTAAGAAAATTATGCCGTTGACTGAAGCGGAAGAGGAAAAAATCAAAAAGGAGCTGAAACGGAAAAGAAGCTTTGTGCCGATTAAAATCAAAGATAATCTGACCTGGGAAGAAGTGGCGAGAATCCAGCTTAATGCGCCGAGCCTGCCGGGGATTGTGATTGATGAGGGCTTGTCGCGTTATTATCCTTTCGGCGAAAAAATGACGCATCTGCTCGGGTATGTGTCATCAGTTTCGGACAGTGACGTGAAAGATGATCCGTTGTTGGAAGTTCCCGGTTTTAAAATCGGCAAAGCAGGGATTGAGAAGTTTTTTGAAAAACGTCTGCGCGGCAGGGGCGGCAACCAAAAACTGGAAGTTAACGCCTATGGCCGGGTGATGAAAGAGATTGAGAAAAATGACGGTGTTTTGGGCGAAAGGGTCGATTTGAGCATTGATGCCCGGCTGCAGTCAAAAGCTTTTGAGCTTTTGGGAGAAGAAAGCGGCGCGGTTGTGTTGATGGATGTTCATAACGGTGAGATTTTGGCTTTTGTTTCAACGCCGTCTTATGACCCGAATCTGATGGTAACCGGAATCAGCAACGATGATTGGAAAGCTTTGCTTAATAACGAACGCCATCCGCTGACCAATAAAGTGATTGCCGGGCAGTATTCTCCGGGCTCGACTTTTAAGATGATTGTTGCGCTTGCCGGGTTGGAGTCCGGTGCGATTAAACCGGAAACGCGCTTTTTCTGCGCCGGAAAAATGTTTTTGGGGTCGCATCCGTTCCACTGCTGGAAACATTCCGGGCACGGCTATTTGGATGTGGTGCAGGCTTTGCAGCATTCCTGCGATATTTTCTTTTATGAAACGGCGCAAAAGGTCGGAATTGAGAAAATTGCCGATATGGCCCGCCGCCTCGGGTTGGGGGAGAAAATCGGCATCGGGCTGGATAATGAAAAAGCCGGTCTGATTCCGGATAAGGCCTGGAAACAAAAACGTTATAAAGAACCATGGCATCCGGGAGAAACACTGATTTCCGGCATTGGGCAGGGATATATTCTGACAACGCCGCTGCAGTTGGTAACGATGATGGCCCGGCTGGTAAACGGCGGTTATGAGGTTAAGCCGACATTTTTGCGCGTGAGCGAGGAAGAACAGAAGAATATCAAGAAAATCAACTTGTCGCCGACTTATCTTGATATCGTGAAAGAAGGAATGTTTAACGTGGTGAATGTTCCCGGCGGAACGGCCTATATGTCACGTTTTGATTATAACGGGATGAAAATGGGCGGCAAAACCGGAACAACCCAGGTGCGGCGCATCTCCCTGAAAGAACGTCAGACCGGTATTTTGAAAGAAAGCGAACTGCCCTGGCGGCTCAGAAACCATGCGTTGTTTGTCGGCTATGCTCCGCATAACAATCCGAAATATGCCGTTGTGGTTCTGGTGGAACACGGCGGCGGCGGTTCTTCCGTGGCGGCGCCGATAGCCAGCAAACTTTTGCAGGAGGCGCTAAAGCTCGACCCGGTTAAAAAGGTGATAGAATAGGATTTGCCGATGTATAAATTTTATGAAACAAGTATCAGAAATCAGAGTATGTCCTTGAAAGAGAAGTTTTTTAACTTAAGCTTTTCTTATATTTTGTTTATTGTGCTTTTGGTTTCGGTCGGCGTGATTATGCTCTATTCGGCGGCAAACGGGGATTGGAATCAGTGGGCGCTGAAACATCTGTTGCGGTTCTGCGTGGCTTTCGGGCTGATGATTTTTCTGGCGATGATTAATATTAAATATTTGCTGCGTTATGCTTATTTCTTTTATTTTATTGTGCTGCTTTTGTTGATTTATGTGGAAGTGATGGGGCATGTCGGCATGGGGGCGCAGCGCTGGATTAATCTGAAGTTTTTTAATCTGCAGCCGTCCGAGCTGATGAAAATCGCATTGGTTTTGGCTTTGGCAAAGTATTTTCACGGAACGCCTCTGCAGACGATTGAGACCGTTCGCGGCATTATTCCGCCGCTGCTGCTGGTCTTGTTTCCGGCTTTTCTGGTTTTGACCCAGCCGGATTTGGGAACGGCGATGATGCTTTTGATGACGGCCGGGGCGATGTTTTTTGTGGTCGGTGTGCAGCTGTGGAAGTTTGGCGCAGTATTTTTAGGTGCGGTTATTATGGCGCCGGTTGCCTGGCATTTTTTGCGGGAATATCAGCAAAACCGCGTTTTGACCTTTTTGAATCCGGAAAGGGATCCGCTGGGCGCCGGGTATCATATTATCCAGTCTAAAATTGCGCTCGGTTCGGGCGGTGTGTTCGGTAAGGGCTTTTTGAAAGGAACGCAGAGCCATTTGAACTTTTTGCCGGAGAAACATACCGACTTTATTTTTACAATGCTTTCTGAGGAATTCGGAATGGTCGGCGCCGTGTTTGTGATTTTGCTGAATATGCTGATTATAGCTTACAGCTTTGCTTTTGCGCTGCGCAGTACGAGCTACTTCGGCAAACTGGTGGCAATCGGTTTGGCGACAAACTTTTTCCTGTATGTTTGTATTAATACGGCAATGGTTTTGGGGCTGCTGCCGGTGGTCGGAATTCCGCTGCCGCTGATTTCTTACGGCGGAACGGTTATCTTATCGGTGATGGCGTCTTTCGGGATTATCTTGTGTGTTCATATCAACAGGAATGTTAATCTCGGAAAATCGGATTAAAAAACATCAATGACCGGTTTTTTCCGGGCGGGTACTCACATTAATAAATCGGCTTTATTGGCTTTCTGGATTGCCGGGTCGCAGCCCGGCAATGACAGGCAGAGACGACTACTGGCACGCGAAGAGGGCGACGAAGTTGGTGTTGTAGCCCTTGGTGCAACCCTGGAAGACCGGGGTACCGCCGGAGGCTCGACAACGGGCGTGCATATCAGTACAATCAGGGTATCCATAACTCTTGCATTGTTCATAACAACTTCTACCCCAATAACTACGACAGCTTGAGTCACTATAACTTGACGTTCCTCCACTATATCCGCAATAAGTCGTATACCCGCAGCAATATCCGCTTGTCGGGACGGAAGGAGCCGGGTCTGGGGTGGTGGAGCCGCTGTCATCGGGGCAGGCGATGGCGCCGTCGGGGCATTGTGCGGCGGTGTATTTATAGCCGAGGCTGGCGCAGTCCTGCGTCGGAATACAAGCGGCCCGGACATCGGCAGTTCCGGCTAACAAAGCCATCCCCGCCACGGTTATCAACATTCCTTTTCTCATAACTTTTCTCCTTTTTAATTGCCGTTTTCTATTCTGTTATCCCAAGCACTTTTTTATTTGTCATTCCTAAGCACCTTTTTATTTTTTCAGCCCCTGGTTCTCTTTTTTCTTTCTTCATCCCCGGGCTCTTTTTTTTTATTTGTCATCCCCGGGCTTGACCCGGGGATCCAGGTCAATCATATGGCTTCTTTTTTATCTGGATTCTCGGGTCGCAGCCCGAGAATGACAAAAGAAGAAATCCCCCGGCAATGACAGGCAGAGACGACTACTGGCAGAGGAAGTAGGCGAGGTAGTCGTTGGTGGGGTAGCCGTCGTAGTTGCAACCATCGAAGACCGGGGTACCGCCTGAGGCTCGACAGCTCGCCTGCATATCAGGACAATCAGGGAATCCATAACTCTTGCACTGTTCATAACAACTTCTGCCATAATAACTTTGACAATTAGAATCATAAGAACTTGATGTTTCTCCGTTGTATCCGCAATCGTTAATATATCCGCAACAGCGCCCGCTCGTCGGGACATTGCTGTAATCTTTACAATACCACTTATCCCCGTTGAACGGGCAGGCGACAGCCGGCACGTTCGCACATTCCGCCGCCGTCTGCGTATAGCCCAGTTTCTCACAATCGGTGACCGGCGTGTCGCACCATTCTATATATCCCGGCCGGCATTCGGTCAGACATTTCGAATATTTCTTCGTATTCCCCGTATAACAATAATCCCCGTTATCAACCCCGCCATAAGTCGAACAGAGGTCATAACCGGTACAGGGGTTTTCTTTCCGTTTATACAGTTTGCCGCGTGTGCAGTGCAGACAGTAATCGTCTTCATTCGCCATGTCTTTGATATATCCGCTCGTGCCGCCGGAGGTTTCTTCATCGGTATAGGCATAACCGGCCGGACAGGAGGTCTGACAACATTGATGACAGTCATAACCGCAGGTGTCCTGTCCGACAATCGTGCCGTCTTCACAGCCTGAGACTTTCGAGTTCTCGGGACATCCGTTTGATTCGGTATCGTTGCAGCATTTGGCAAAAGAAGAATCCCATTCACAAATCTCGGTCTTGTCGGGACGGGAACAGTTGTTGACATAGCCTTTGTCCTCACAGGCCTGAGCGGTGTCTTCGACACAGGATTTGTAGAGGTCAAAGCCTTTTGGACAGAGGTTTTGCGGGAACCAGGTCGGCCCGAGGTCATAACAGGATTGAGCGGTTTTGGTGTAACCGTTGTCAATGCACCATTGCTCGGAGGAACATTTGGTGTAGCTCTCGTCACGCGGGCAGGTCTGAGAATAATCAGGAGCCGTGCCTTCGGGACAGGTGAAATAGTAGCCATTATCAATACACCAGGAAGAATCGGAGTTGACGTCATCAAAAGAGGTGCCGTCCAGATTACAGTCAGGCAAAAAACAGACTCCTCCATAGGCATTAGAGGGCGGGAGGAAGACCGAGAAAGCAGCGGCGATAGAAAATACCGACACCGCAGCGTTTAGTTTCATGTGTAGCATAGTGTTATAATTTCTCATCGGTCTCCTCCCCAAGCAAACGTGCTTGACCCGATCATTTGTCATCATCGTGCCAAAGCTTTCGCGTTGCTCTTTTCTTTTTTCCGAACAACATCGTGCCCGGAATAGTTAATAAAAATTCTTTTCTTCTTTTGTCATTCCAAACCCCGTCATAGCATCGCGGTCTCTTGAGCTCAGTGCATTCAACTCGCCGCGCGCCTGCCGTGCAGGTGGATTCTCGGGTCACACCCTCAGGGTGACGCAGAATGACAAGACAAAAGAAACATTATTAAAAACTACTATACCACAACAAAACGCCAGTGTCAATGATTAATGAAAAGTTGGAGTGGTATTTTGGCTAGAAGATAAAGAAATCCCCGTTCGGGAGAACGGGGATTGGGCTTTATTTTTTTGCATTAATAATTTGGAGCGCTTCTTCCAAAGTCGGTTCTTTGTCTTTTAGCGCTTTCGGCAGGGCATAGTTGTTTTTGCCCCATTTCAGATACGGACCGTAACGTCCGACATTCAACGTAATATCGGCTTTGTCTTTCGGGTGTTGTCCGATGACTTTTCCGGCCGGACGTTCGGCAACGTTCTTCAAAATTTCTTCCGCCCGTTCCAACGTAATATTGAAAATATTGTCATTGCCGGTCAGCGATTTGGATTTTCCGCCCTGTTTGATGTAAGGGCCGAATTTTCCGATATTGACCTCAATGCCGTTGCCGAGCTGTTTGGGCAGGCTTAATAACGTTGCCGCCTGTTCATACGTGATTTCTTCCGGGCTCAGATTTTTTGGCAAGGCGGAACGTTTTGGCTTTTCGGTTGTGGCCGTGGCGTCTTCGCCCAGTTGCAGATAAAATCCGTACGGGCCTTTTTTGAGGTAAATTTTCATCCCGTTCAGCTCGCCCAGAACTTTATCCTCGCCGGATTTGGGCTTTTGCGAATCGGCAGCTTCTTCATCGGAGGTATCGACCAGCGGTTTGGTATATTTGCATTCCGGATAATTGGAGCAGCCGATAAAGGCGCCGAATTTGCCGAGTTTGATACTCAGACGGCCTTTGCCGCATTCCGGGCAGACCCGCGGGTCAGAGCCGTCTTCACGCGGCGGAAAGAGGTGGAAAGACAGCGCTTCGTCAATCTTGTTGATGACTTCGGTAATTTGGAGCGGCTGAACCGATTCAACCGTCTTAATGAATTTTGCCCAAAAACCGCCCAGAAGTTTTTTCCATTCCATTTCACCGGCGGAGATGTCATCCAGATATTCTTCCAGTTGGGCCGTAAAGTCGTATTCTACATATTTTTTGAAAAAGTTTTCCAGGAATACGGTAACAATACGCCCGCGGTCTTCCGGAATAAAGCGCAGTTTTTCGACCCGGACATATTTGCGCTCCTGCAGAACGGAAATAATCGTCGCGTAAGTCGACGGACGGCCGATGCCGAGTTCTTCCAGTTTTTTTACCAGACTGGCTTCAGTAAAGCGCGGCGGCGGCGTGGTGAAATGCTGGTCGGTGGTGATTTCTCCCTTGTTGACGTTTTCGCCTTCTTCAACATTCGGCAGAATGCGGTTTTCATCGTCTTCATCGCTGTCGTCTTTGCTTTCCTGATACAGTTTCAGGAATCCGTCAAAATTGATGACTTGTCCGTTGGCGCGCAGGATGATTTGCTTGTCGGCAGAAATCGAATCGATTGTAACCTTATTCAGAACCGCCGGATTCATCTGGCAGGCAACCGTACGTTTCCAAATCAGTTCATACAGTTTGTGAGAATCGGAATCCAGCTTGGTTTCCATTTTCTTCGGCGTATTCATCACGTCGGACGGACGGATGGCTTCGTGCGCTTCCTGTGCGTTTTTGGACTTGGTTTTGTATTCTTTGGCTGTTTTGGGCAGATAAGCCTCACCAAAATATTTTACGATAGCCTCGCGGCAGGCGGCAATGGCCTCCTGAGAAAGGTTTACCGCGTCAGTACGCATATATGTAATTAAACCGGCTTCATAAAGCTTTTGTGCAATCTGCATGGTTTTTTTGGCCGAATAACGCAATTTGCGGGCCGCTTCCTGTTGCAGGGTCGAAGTTGTGAACGGCGGTGCCGGATAACGGTTGGCTTTTTTGCGTTCAACGCTGGCGATGCTAAACTCCTGTGCCTCGATTTTGGCTTTGGCGGCAAGGGCTTTTTCTTCAGTATTAATGTCAAATTTTTCAAGCTTCTTGCCGTCGAGCGTCATCAGGTGCGATTTTATCAATGCCTGGGTTTTGGTAATCAGATCAACGTCGATTGTCCAATATTCTTCCGGTTTGAACTTTTCAATCTCGGTTTCGCGGTCGCAAATCAGGCGCAGGGCAACGGACTGGACGCGTCCGGCAGATTTGGAGCCCGGGAGTTTGCGCCATAAAACCGGCGACAAGGTAAAGCCGACGAGATAGTCCAAAGCGCGGCGCGCCATATAGGCCGAAACCAGGTTGTCGTCAATCTGGCGCGGGTTTTTGATAGCTTCCGTAACGGCGCGTTTGGTGATTTCGTGAAAGACAACGCGTTCAATTTTTTTGTCTTTGATTTTTTTGCGGTTTTTCAATTCTTCCAGAATATGCCAGGCGATGGCTTCTCCTTCTCTATCCGGGTCGGATGCGAGAACTATCGTGTCGGCGTCTTTGACGGCATCAATGATGTCTTTTAAGCGTTTTTGGCCGCCGGGGCTTAATTCCCAGCTCATGGCAAAATCTTCGTCCGGTTTGACGGAGCCGTCTTTGCTCGGCAAGTCGCGAATGTGGCCGAAACTGGCAAGAACTTTATAATCGCTGCCAAGGTATTTGTTGATGGTTTTGGCTTTGGCCGGAGATTCTACAATAACTAATTTCATTTTCTTCCGTCTCTATTTTATGAGGGCAACTTTGTTGCCGGGCTGTCTTTCGATTTTACCGTTTAATTCCAATTCCAAAAGGAGCGGCGAAAGCTCGGAAACCGTCAGGCCGGTTGTGCGAATCAGTTCGTCAACATAGACGCCCTCGCGGCTGATATAGTCGACCAGGCAGATGTTTTCCGGCAAATCTTCCGCTTCGTTTTCTTCTTCCGGAATATCGGCATTTTTTTGCAACTTGTCAATATATTCTGTCAGTTGGACACTGTGAGTTTGGGATAAGGTTTCCAAAATATCGTCAGCGGATTCAACCAGAACGGCGCCGTCTTTGATTAATTTGTTGGGGCCTAGCGAGCGGTTGTCCTGCGGCGAGCCGGGAACGGCAAAGATATCACGTCCTTGTTCCAAAGCCAGCCGGGCGGTAATCAGCGAGCCGGAATTTAAAGACGCTTCGACAACCAATGTTCCGCAGGAAAGCCCGGCGACAATGCGGTTGCGGCGCGGAAAATTGGCGGCCTGCGGCAAAGTCCCGAGCGGAAACTCCGAGATAATGGCGCCTTGCTCAATGATTTGGTTATACAGACCTGAGTTTTCTTTTGGGTAAGGAATGTCAACGCCTGTTCCGAGTACTGCTATCGTGGGACCTTGTTGAGCACAGGCGTACATTGCCCCTTTATGAGCCGCCGAATCGATGCCGCGCGCCATTCCCGAGATGACTAAAATTTTGTTGTTTGTCAGATCGTGGGCGATTTTTGAGGCGGTTTTACGGCCGTTAATTGTGGCATTGCGCGCGCCGACAATGGAAATGCTGAGCGGCAGGTTGAGTAATGCGGGGTTGCCGAGGACATATAACAGCGGCGGGCGGTCGTTAAGCGGTTTTAGCAAAGCGGGATATTCCCGATCGCGGTAAGTGATGATTTTTGCGCCGATTTTTTGCGCCCTTTCAAGTTCGGCTTCGGCATCCGCTTTCGGGCAGGGGGAAATTTTCATTTCGACCGGCAGGGCATCAAGCGCGGCGGCTATCGTGCCGTGTTTGTCAATTAGTTTATAAAAAGTAACCGGTCCGATATTTTCCGAATTAATCAGGCGCAGGCAGTCTATGATTTCTGTTTCTTTTTCTTTGCTCATTTTTTCTTCTTAAAAGAAATTTTGCTTTCTTCGCCTTTAATCAGGCGGGCGATGTTGGCATGATGGCGGAGCAGCACCAAAAGCGCGATTGCGGTATAAAAAACCGTATAAACCGGTGAGGAAAGGAAAAAGGCATAAAAAGGCACCATAGCGGCGGCAGTAATTGCCGATAACGACGAATAGCGCGTAACAAAAGCAACAACCAGCCAGGTCAGAAGAGCCAGACCTGCAACCGCCGGCGACAGAACCAAGATGAAACCAAAAGCAGAGGCGACGCCTTTGCCGCCTTTAAATCTGAGCCAGACCGGAAAATTGTGTCCGATGACGGCGGCGGTGCCGGCAATCAGCGCGGCAACCGTGTTGACGGAGGTCAGATATTCGCAGAATATCATGGCCTCGTTTGTTACCAGATGTTTGGCAACCAGTGCAGCTATGCCGGCTTTGAAGGCATCCAGCAGAACCGTTAACAGCGCCAGGTCTTTGCGGCCGGTACGCAAAACGTTGGTGGCGCCGATGTTACCCGAGCCGATTTTGCGAATGTCGCCCAAACCGGCTATTCTGGTCAGAACAAGGCCGAAAGGCACAGAGCCGAGCAGATAGCCTCCGAGGGCAGAGAATATAAAAGCTGTCATCATAGAACCAATCCTTATGTTTTATGTCTCAAAATTTTATTTCAAATTTAAAACGAAGCCGCCGTTTTTTCAATATTATTTTTTATGGTGGAGATAACTTGCATAAGGTTGCATTTTTCTTTTATATAAAGTAAAGAAATATGATGACAAATCTGTTAAAGACGTTAATATGTAAAAAAATGTATTTGTTTAAGGATGCTTATGAAGCCTGTTTATAAAAGAATTCTGCTGAAACTTTCCGGCGAGGGACTTTTGGGAAACAAGCCTTACGGAATGTCGGAAGAGGTTGTTGACGCTTTGGCGGCGCAGATTAAGGAAATTGCCGATACAGGGACGGAAGTCTGCGTTGTTATCGGCGGCGGCAATATCTTTCGCGGCGCAAAAGATGCTTCAAAAGAAATGGCGCCGGTTGTGGCTCATCAGGTCGGTATGCTGGCGACGGTTATGAATGCGCTTTTTATTCAAAATGCTTTAGAACGGATCGGCGCGGCGGCAAGGGTTATGTCGGCTCTGAATATTCCCGATGTTTGCGAGCATTATGTTTATCGCAAGGCGTTGCGCCATTTGGAGAAGGGAAGAGTGGTCATCTTTGCAGCGGGAACGGGGAATCCGTTTTTTACGACCGATACGGCAGCAGCGCTCCGGGCCTCGGAGATGAAATGCGACGTGATTTTGAAAGCAACGCAGGTGGACGGCGTTTATGACAGCGATCCGCTGAAGAATCCGCAGGCGCGGAAATATCAGGTTATTGATTATGATACGGTTATCAATAAGCAACTTAAGGTGATGGATACGACGGCAATCGCCCTGGCGCGGGAAAATAACATTCCGGTTGTGGTGTTTGCCCAGGCCGCTGAAAAGGCCCTGATGAAAGCTGTGTGCGGCAAAGGCGAGTTTACGATAATTAAAAGCGAGGAATAGATTATGGATTTTAATGAGATAAAGACCGATACCAGAACAAGAATGGATAAAACAATCGACGCATTGAAGAACGATTTCGGCGGTTTGCGTGCCGGACGCGCCCATGCCAGCCTGCTGGACGGCATTATGGTAGAGGCCTACGGGTCGATGACCCCGCTGAATCAGGTCGGAACCGTCAGTGTTCCCGATGCCAGGACGCTTTCCGTCAGCGTTTGGGATAAGAGCTTGGCAAAGTCGGCCGAGAAAGCTATCCGCGAATCTGATTTGGGGTTGAATCCCGTATCAGACGGGCAGCTTATCCGTATTCCAATCCCGCCGCTCAGCGAAGAAAGAAGAAAAGAGCTGGTTAAGGTTGCCGGAAAATATGCCGAACAGGCTAAAGTGGCCGTTCGTAACGTCCGCCGCGACGGAATCGACGGGATTAAAAAACTGAAAAAAGACAATGCCATTTCAGAGGATGAAGAAAAAAGATTTGAAAATGAAATTCAGAAACTGACGGACGAATCGATTAAGAAAATTGATGAGCTTCAGGCACTGAAAGAAAAGGATATTTTACAGGTATAAGCAAGAGCCGTGTTTTTTTTGAACGAGAATAAGTTACGAGGAATATTTTGACGACTAAGACAGGCAATCTGCAACATATTGCGATTATTATGGACGGAAACGGACGCTGGGCCAAGAAAAGAGGTTTGCTGCGTTCTGTCGGGCATAAGAAAGGTGCAGAAACAGTAAAAGAAATTACGCGGGCAGCCGGAGAAATGGGGGTGAAGTACCTGACGCTGTATGCTTTTTCGACCGAGAATTGGCAGCGCCCGGCAGAAGAGGTGGAAACCCTGATGGGGCTTTTGCGCGAATATCTGAAGTCTGATTTGAAAGAATTACAGGAAAACGGCGTCCGGATTATTTTTATCGGCGAGCGTTCCATGCTGCCGGCGGATATTGTCGAATCGATGAGTAAACTGGAAGAAGAAACGGCCGGCAATGATAAAATGACATTGTGTATTGCGCTCAGTTACGGTTCCCGGCAGGAGATTGTGCAGGCCGCCCGGAAAATTGCCGCCCTGGCCAAGCAAGGCGATATCGATCCGGAAGAGGTTGATGCCAAAATGTTTGCCGGATTGCTTTATACAAAGGATATTCCCGATCCGGATTTGGTTATCAGAACCAGCGGCGAGCAGCGGGTCAGCAATTATCTGTTGTGGCAGATTGCTTATGCGGAATTTTATTTTACAGATGTTTTGTGGCCGGATTTTGACCGCAAGTGTCTGGAAGATATTATTAAGAATTTTAATGCAAGGGAGAGAAGATATGGAAAAATCTAAAGCCAGATCTTTGCTGAAACGTACGGTTTCGGCAGTTGTTATGATACCGGTTGTTTTGGGAGCATTGTTTTACGGCACTCCATTTATAAATTTTCTGGTGATGGCGATTGGCGTTTTGCTGGCCTGGGAGTGGAGTTCGATGGTGCCGAGTTCCCGTCAGAACGCTTTTGCCATAGCTTATACCGTGCCGGCCGTGCTTTCGTCCATGGTTCCTTTTCCCGGGATTATATGGGGTACGGTGGTGCTGGTTTGCTGGCTGACGGCAATCTGGCTGGCGCGCCACGAGGAGCATAAATATCTGCTGATGCTCGGCGTTCCGTATATTGCCATCGGTGCCGGATCAATCAACTGGCTGTACGAATTTGGCGGTTTTGCTTTGACTTTGTGGTTTTTCCTGGCTGTTTGGAGCGTTGATATCGGCGGATATTTTGTTGGTTCGACGCTTAAAGGGCCGAAACTTGCTCCGAAAATCAGTCCGAACAAAACCTGGTCCGGTCTTATCGGCGGTATTGCGTTGGCAGTGGCCGTGACGGGAGCGCTGGTTTATTACTATGCCGGTACAGAGCCGTTGCTTTATTTCTGTCTTTTGGCGGCGGCGGTGGCCGTGGTCGCTCAGATCGGCGATTTGGTCGAATCGGCAATTAAACGCCGTTTGGGTTTGAAAGATTCCAGCAATCTTATTCCGGGACACGGCGGAATGTTTGACCGGGTGGACGGTTTGATTTTTGCTGCGCCGATGCTTTATCTGGCTTTGTTTATTGTTGGTTTTATCAGCAGCGGGATGTAGGAAGATGGATTGGCTGATTGATATCTTTTATTATTTGGTTCCTTTTATTGTCTTATTGGGAATATTGGTTTTTGTGCATGAACTCGGGCATTTTGCGGTAGCCAAGTTTGTCGGCGTCAAGGTGGAGGAATTTTCGCTTGGTTTCGGCAAAGAACTTTGGGGGGTTGATGATAAGTCGGGAACGCGCTGGAAAGTTTGCGCTGTTCCGCTGGGCGGTTATGTCAAGATGCTGGGCGACGCCGATGCGGCCAGCGCGACGGAAAGCGAAGAAGTTAAATCTCTTTCGGAAGAAGATTTGAAAAAAACGTTTACGGCTCAGCCTCCTTCTAAAAAACTGGCGATTACGCTTGCCGGTCCGGCGGCCAATTATTTGTTTGCCATTTTTATTTTTACAGCGATATTTTTCTTTCTCGGCCGTCTGACTTTTCCTCCGGTTATAGGCGAGGTGCTTGAAGGCGGTGCTGCTCAGGCCGCGGGGATTTTGAAAAATGACCGGGTATTGGAGATAAACGGCAAAAAAATTGATACTTTTGCCGATTTGCAGCGCGAAGTGGATTTGAGCGTTGACAAAAAAGCCGATGTCGTTATTCAACGCGGCGACAAAGTTTTGAATATTCATGTTACTTTGAAAGAGTTAGAGGTTCCTACCAGCGAATATGACAGCGAGAACGCGCCTAAACAACAAAAGCTGCTGCTTGGCGTTCGTTCTGTCAATGCCGTTGAATTGGATAAACAGGATTTGTCTTTTGCCGAATCGTTTAAAGAAGCGTGTGCCGAAACTTGGGATATTACAACGGCAACACTGCGCGGCGTCGGACAGATGCTGACCGGGAAAAGGGCTTCCGACGATGTCGGCGGCGTTATCCGGATTGCGGAGATGTCCGGCGATATCAGCAAAGAACGCGGACTGATTGATTTTATGGTTTTTATGGCGCTGCTTTCCATTAATCTCGGTTTGATTAATCTGTTTCCCATTCCGGTTTTGGACGGCGGGCAGGCCGTGATTTCGATTGTCGAAATGATTGCCCGCAGAGAAATTGGGGAAAAAATAAAAGAATATATGTTCAGATTTGGTTTTGGGGTAATAATGGCTTTAGTGATTTTTGCAACCTGGAATGATTTGGTACATTTATTCAAAAGAATTTTTGTGTAGTGTTTTTTGAGAATAAGGATTTTGACTGATGAAGAAAGTTGGACTTATGGGACTGGCCTTGTCGTTGATGTATTCGACAAGCGTAAACGCGGCAGATGTGCAGGTTCGGAATATTGATGTGAGCGGGCTGCAGAGAGTCGAACTTGAGACGGTGCTTTCATATATTAATATACAGAAAAACGAAAGCGTTTCGCAGGAAGAGCTGGATGATGCCCTGAAACGCCTGTATAATACCGGTTTGTTTGCCGATGTCGTGATGGATGTCAGCGCTGCCGGAAACTTGAATATCAGGTTAATTGAAAATCCGATTGTTAATAAACGCGTTTTTGACGGCAATGAGAAAATTGACGATGCCATGTTGGAACAAGAGGTTCAGCTGGCTCCCCGTTCCGTTTTTTCAAAAGCCAAGGTACAGGAAGACGTTCAACGTATTTTGGAGATTTATAAGCGTGCCGGCCGTTATGCCGTGGTTGTTGAGCCGAAAGTTATTGTCCGTTCCGAAAACCGCGTCGATTTGATTTATGAAATTGATGAAGGACCTGTTGCCTCTATCAGCAAGATTAACTTTATTGGCAATACGCATTATTCCGACGATGATTTGCAAGGCGAGATTATGAGCAAAGAGACCCGTTGGTTTCGAATCTTTTCTTCCAAAGAAAATTATGATGCCGAAAAAACAAATTATGACAAAGAGCTGCTGCGCCGCTTTTATCTGAAACATGGTTATGCGGATTTTGCGGTATCTTCGGCAGTGGCTGAGCTTAGTCCGGATAAGACGTCTTTTGTTATTACTTACGTTTTGGATGAAGGACCGCGTTATAAAATCGGCGATATTACCATCAAGTCGCAAATTTCAGAAGTTAACGTCGATCCGATGTATGAAGAAGTGTTGTTTGAAAAAGGCGACTGGTATAATGCCCAGAAAGTAGAAAATACCGTAACGGCGCTGACAGAAGAACTCGGCAAGAAAGGATTTGCCTTTGTCGAGGTTGAACCGCAGCTGGTTCGGCATACCGCAAGCGGCAAAATTGATGTTATTTTTAATATTAACGAAGGCGAACGCATTTTTGTCGACAGAATTAATATTTCCGGCAATACCCGGACGAATGACGAAGTTATCCGCCGCGAGTTCCGCATTGAGGAAGGCGATGCCTTTAATGCTGCCAAAATCAGAGCTTCCCGCCGCAATGTCGAACGTTTGAATTATTTCAGCAAAGTTGATATTGAAACTGTTCCGACGGATAATAACAAGGCTGACGTTAATGTTAATGTTGAGGAGAAATCAACCGGTTCATTTAATGTCGGCGTCGGATATTCTACCGTTAACGGCGCTTTGGTTCGTGCCGGAATTTATGAAGAGAACTTCCAGGGTAAAGGCCAGCAGCTAGGGGCAGATGTTTCTGTTTCACAACGAGCGCAGGAATATGATTTGAGCTTTACGGAACCCTATTTTATGGGGCAGCCTCTGAGAGCCGGCGTCGATTTGTTCCGCAGTGAGCAGGATTATCAGGATGAAGGCTCGTATGATAGTGAAACGACCGGCGGACGCCTGCGTTTGGGATGGAACTATACGGATGATTTGTCCCAACAGCTTCGCTATACTTTACGGCAGGATAAAATTTCGAATGTTGATGAATATTCTTCCATTTATATTAAACGGGAGGAAGGAACGAGTACCGGTTCGGTTATCGGACAGACTTTGTATTATGACAAACGCGACAGTTCGATTAATCCGAAAGAAGGATATTACCTGTCGTTCGGCAATGATGTGGCCGGAGCCGGCGGTGATGAAAAATATCTTAAGTTTGACGTTAAGGCTTATACATATCATACGCTGGCCGATTATTATACTTTCAAACTCTTTGCCAATGCCGGTTATATTACCGGTTACGGCGACGAAGACGTTCGTTTGGCTCAGCGGTATTATCTCGGCGGGTCAACGCTTCGGGGCTTTGAATTTGCCGGTATCGGAGCCCGTGATAAATATACGGACGATGCTTTGGGCGGTAACTGGATGTTGTATACCGGTGCGGAAATGTCTTTTCCGATCGGATTGGACGAGGTCGGTATTCGCGGACGTACCTTTGTTGATATGGGTATGTTGGGCGAGCCGGATGATATTGACCGCAGAATTGTGGAATACTCTTCTTCTCCGCGTGTTGCAGCAGGTTTTGGTTTCCAATGGCTGTCGCCGATGGGGCAAATTGATGTGGACATTGCGTTCCCGATTGTTAAGGAAGATTATGATAAGACCGAGACTTTCCGTTTGAATTTCGGTACGAGATTGTAATTTTGAGAATAAACTGTTTAGAGCAATTCGGCGAGTTGCTCTAAACTGTCTGAGGAGGAAAAAATGGTAGACAAATCTTTTTATCGCAACAACGGGCCGTTCAGTCTGGCAGAGATTGCCCGGATATGTGAGGCGCGGATTTCCGACAATGACAAATCGGGTTTGGAAGTTAATGATATTGCCACGATGGAAAATGCCCGGAAAGGCGATGTTTGCTTTTTCTATGATAAAAAAGCAAAGAATGAAGCTGCTAAAATCAAGGCTACGGCTTGCGTTACAACAGAAGAGCTTGCACAATTTGTTGCGCCGGGAACTGCCGTTTTGGTTTGCGGAAATCCGAAACTTGCCTTTTTGAAACTGAATTCCCTGTTTTATGAAATTCCGCTTCCGGAGGCGCAGATTGCCGCATCGGCCAAGATAGACAAGTCGGCTCAGCTCGGGATGAACTGTTTTGTCGGAGAAAACGCCGTCATTGGCAAAAATGTCAAAATCGGCAATAACTGTATTATTGAGGCTAATGTTATTATTGATGATAATTGCGAAATCGGACAGGGGTCGAGAATCGGTGCCGGCGCTCATATTGCTTTTTGCAGAATGGGAGAGAATTGCCATATTTTCAGCGGGGCGCGCATCGGGCAAGACGGTTTTGGCTTTATGATGATTGGCGGGCAGCATAAACGGATCCCGCAACTGGGATTGGTGATTATCGGAAACGATGTTGAAATCGGCGCTAATTCCTGTGTGGACAGAGGCGCGTTGGATGATACGGTTATCGGCGACGGCTGCCGGATTGATAATCTGGTTCAAGTGGCGCATAATGTCCGGCTGGGAAAAGGATGTATTTTGGTGTCGCAGGTCGGTATTGCCGGCAGTACAGTTTTGGGCGATTATGTTGTTTGCGGCGGGCAGGTCGGTTTGGCGGACCATATTCATATCGGTTCCGGTGCGCAGATTGCCGCTCAATCCGGCGTGATGAGCAATGTAGAACCCGGCGCCGTGGTTATGGGTTATCCGGTGGTGCCGATTAAACAATTTATGCGCCAGACGGCCTTTTTGCAGAATGCTGTTAAAGTGAAGAAATAGTGTTGTTAATTTTGAACTGATTGAAAAGGAAAATAAATGTCTGAAATTTATAATATTGAACAAATTATGGAGTTTTTGCCGCACCGTTATCCGTTTTTGCTGGTTGACCGTTTGACGGTAGAAGAACCCGGGGTTAAAGGTTTTGGCCTGAAAAACGTAACAATGAATGAAGAATTTTTTCAAGGCCATTTTCCGGGGAATCCGGTAATGCCCGGCGTTTTGCAAATTGAGGCCATGGCTCAGACGGCCGGCGCGCTGGCGATTTCCAGTATGACGAATCTTGAAAAGAAACCCGGGGTTTATTTTATGTCGATTGACGGCGTAAAGTTCAGAAAACCGGTAAAGCCGGGTGATCAGTTGATTATGCATGTTGAGAAGATTAAAGAACGCGGCAAGGTTTTTGTGTTCAAAGGGCAATGCGAAGTCGACGGCAAAGTAGTGTCGGAGGCTGAGTTTACGGCAATGATTGTGTTGTAAATTTTGTATCAGAGGATGCAACAATAACAAAAAAACGGAAGTCTGAGCTTCCGTTTTTTTTTTTTTGCATTGCAGGGCGTTTTAGTCGTCTCCGATACGCAGAGCTTCAATGAATGCGCTTTGCGGGATTTCGACTTTGCCGAACTGGCGCATTTTCTTTTTCCCTTTCTTTTGTTTTTCCAATAATTTTCTTTTGCGGGTAATATCGCCGCCATAGCATTTGGCGGTAACGTCTTTGCGCAGGGCAGAGATTGTCTCCCGGGCGACAATTCTTCCGCCGATAGCAGCCTGAATCGGAATTTTGAACAGATGTCTCGGAATCAGGTCTTTTAGTCTTTCGCATATCTGCCGGCCGCGGCTTTCGGCATCGCTTCTGTGGCTCAAAAAGGCCAGAGCGTCGATAGGTTCTTCGTTAATCAGAATTTCAACTTTGACAAGGTCAGATTCTTCATAGCCGATGATTTCGTAATCAAAGCTGGCATAGCCGCTGGTGATGGACTTTAAGCGGTCATAAAAATCAAAGACGATTTCGTTAAGCGGAATTTTGTAAACGACCATTGCCCGGCTGCCGGCATAAGTCAGTTCGACCTGTTCGCCGCGGCGTTCGGTGCAGAGTTTTAAAACCGCTCCAAGGTAGTTGTCCGGCACCAGAATAGTTGCTTTTACCCATGGTTCTTCGATGGATTTTATCTGGGTCAGATCCGGCATATCGGCAGGATTGTGCAAGGTTATCTGCGAGCCGTCGGTCATATTGATTTTGTAGGCAACCGACGGCGCAGTGATGATTAAATCCAAATCGAATTCCCGTTCCAGACGCTCTTCAATGATTTCCATATGCAAAAGTCCGAGAAAACCGCAGCGAAAGCCCAATCCCAAAGCGGCCGAGTTCTCATTTTGATAATCAATGCTGGCGTCGTTTAATTTGAGTTTGGCCAGAGCGTCTTTTAAGGCCTCGTACTCGCTGCTGTCAACCGGAAATATAGAGCAGAACACGACCGGAACAGAAGGCTTAAAGCCCTGCAAGGCTTGGGCGCAGGGAGCTTTGTTGTCGGTAATGGTATCTCCGACGTGGCAGTCGCTGACACTTTTGATGCTGGCTGTAATAAAGCCGATTTCTCCGGGATAGAGGGCTTCTATATCCTGCATTTTCGGGGTGAAAATTCCGACTTTGTCCACCAAATAGGTGCTGTTGTTGGACATCATCCGAATCTGAGTTTTGCGCTTTAAGACGCCGTCTTTGATTCTGACCAGAATAATAACGCCGAGATAAGGATCGTACCAGCTGTCAATCAACAGAGCCTTTAACGGTGCGTCGACATCTCCCTGAGGAGCAGGCAGGCGGCGGACAACGGCTTCCAAAAGCTCATCGACGCCCAGTCCGGTTTTGCCGGAAGTTTCAACCGCGTCGGAGGTATCCAGTCCGATAACATCTTCAATCTGGGTTTTTACTCTTTCCGGGTCTGCCGACGGCAGGTCTATTTTGTTTAAGACGGGAATAATTTCATGGTTGTTGTCAATGGCCAGATAGACATTTGCCAGCGTTTGGGCTTCAACGCCCTGAGTCGCATCGACGACCAGAACCGATCCTTCGCAGGAGGCCAATGAGCGTGAGACTTCATATGAAAAGTCGACATGTCCGGGGGTGTCCATCAGATTCAGCTGATAGGTGTTGCCGTCTTTTGCTTTGTAATTCAGCCGGACGGTCTGGGCTTTGATTGTGATGCCGCGTTCGCGCTCAATATCCATTGAATCCAAAACCTGTTCCTGCATTTCCCGTTTTTCGAGTCCGCCGCAAAATTCTATCAGGCGGTCGGCCAGGGTGGATTTGCCGTGGTCAATGTGGGCGATAATTGCAAAATTGCGAATTAAGCTTAAATCTGTACTCATCTTGTTTTTTATTCCCGTTGGTTGTTGTTAAATCAGAAAATAAATGAAATTTTTGGATTAAGCAATATAATATTGATTGTACTAATCAAGAAAAGCGGTTATACTGAATAAAAAATACAAAAGGAGGCGTGCGATGAGAAAGCTGATTGATATTGATTATGGTTCCAGCCGTTATGACGAGTTGGTGGAATTGCGCTATAAAATCCTTTTGAAACCGCTGGGGTTGAAGTTTTTGGATACTTATCGCCCACAGGAAGCCGGTTATCTGCATATCGGTTGTATAGAAAGCCTGGATGACAAACTTATCGGCGGGTTGATGCTGGTGCCGGTTGATAATGAGGTTATCAGAATGATGCAGGTGGCGGTGGATTCTAAATATCAGGGCGAAGGAGTCGGGCGTCAGTTGGTAGAATATGCCGAAAAGCGCGCCAAAGAAGCCGGATACTCCCGGTTGGTGATGCACGCCATGCTTTCGGTGGTTGCTTTTTATGATAAGCTTGGTTTTGTGCAGGAAGGCGATATTTTTGAAGAAAAAGGCATTACTTTCGCCAAGATGGTCAAAGAACTTTAAAGAGGCTTTTCAATATGGTTCGGTCAGCAGATAAATATCCGATATTGTTAAAAACAATTTGTGAATTGTATGTTTCAAATCGGGCAGCAGAGGCCGAGAGGATAATGGCCGAGCGTTTTTTACAGTCTTCAGAAAGACTGCCCGCTTTAGAAGTTAAGGAAAAAATGGAGTTTATCGCCCGCAACGGCCGTCAGGATGAAAAGCTTTTGCCGATGATTGAAGTGTATGAGGCCTTTAATGCTTTGGATTCCTATTATCGGGTGTCCGGGATGAATGAGTATTATCAGCGTTCAGACCCGCTGTATGAATATGCTTATTGTGCTTTGGAAAAGATGACGCGTATTAAAAAGTATCTCACGTCCGAGCAGGTGGAGCGGTTAGAGCGGGATTTTAAAAATCTGAAACAGACATTAAAAGAAGAATTGCCGCCCCGGCTGCGCAAAAGAAAAGAAAAAGGCCAAAAACTGGTTGAAATCGGGCATAGTCCCTTGGAAAAGGCTTTTAAAGCATCGGTCAGGACATTTAAATATAAAAAAATGAATGAGCAGGAAAAAAACGATGCTTTTAAAAAAATCCGCAATACGGCTTATGTTATGTATAATGTAATGGCGCGTAAACTTGAAGATCCGGCTCTCTGGTACGGAGAAAGAGTTTTGTGTATGGAGCAGATGATTAGTGCAATAAACTGGCTGGATTGGAAAAGGAGCAATAAGTTTAAACGCAAACAGGAAATTTACCACGACTTGGCGGAATTGCACAAGAAACATAAATGTTTTGCAGAGGCCGGACGAGCAGAAATTATGGAACAGCGATTTGCCAGTTCTCTTGAAAATATGGTTAGTTATACTGTTAATAAAATGAACCGCTATGAAAATTATTATGAACGGTGAGTTTTTTTGTTTTTCAAAGTCCCTTAATTTTTAGAAAAATTAAGGAATTTTTTTGTCTTTTGGCCAAAATCCCCGTCATACTTTTCATTATATATTGACTATTCGTTTGAGGTGTGGTATAGTATCCCTATGTGTTTGTTTTGACGGGAGAGGTTTGATGAAACAATATATTTTTTGGAGCGCCTTGTGCTGTACCGCTCTTGCATCCGGTTATGTCTTAGCGGCCTGCACCCAGACCCCGGACTGTGAGGCAATGGGTTATAAATATACCGCCGATGAATGCCCGAACGACGGGGTTAAATGTCCGTTTGACACAACAAAATATTTTTGTTTCGACCCGCAGACCTGCGATTACACCTACACCGCCGAGGCCTGCGCCGCTAACTGCCAAAACCCAGGCTCTTCCTCCTGCGTCAGAAATGGCGTAACTTATTACGCTTCCTGCGGTTCTTCCAAATGCTCAAGCGGGCAAAGCTGTTATAACGGAACGTGTTTTACTTCTGTTTCAGCAAGCGGCTGGTGTTGCGGATATGTTTATGAATGCGGGTATAATGGCGGAACTTCAAATTCCAATGACAGTTATTGTCAAAGCTACTATGGCCGGAGCTGTTATGAACAATGCAGATACCGCGGTTATCCGGATTGCAGCGATATGCATGCAAGCTGCCGTGCTTCCGGCCGCAATCCTGTTTTCCAGCTTTGTGAAGGAGATAGTTACTATGGTTATTTTGGCAATGCATATTATGTATGTCAGTAATTTTTTAGTAATATGTTCCGTAGTTTGGGGTTTGAAAAGATTTTTGACTTGTATAAATAATAAAAAAACTCCCGGTGTGATCTGTTTCCCAAAAGTTGGACAGATCAAAACGGGAGCTTTAAGCCGTTGTTATTGACGGATGAGGTCGATGTTTCCGGCTGCCTGACGGCCGCGGTCATTGTAAACCTCAAAGTTGACGACGTCGCCGTCATTTAAACGGCGAAGACCGTTCTTTTCCAAAGCCGTGATGTGGACGAAGATGTCTTTGTCGCTGTTTTCCGGAGTGATAAAACCATAGCCCTTTTTGACGTTAAACCACTTTACAGTACCTTTTTGCATTGATATATCCTTTTGTTGTTGTTTTAATCCGGTTTGTAATCTTTTGATTTTCGAAAGATTTTTGTTCCTTTTTCCATATAAGTCGGAAAAGGGGGTTTTAAAGGCAATGGAAATTAGAAAAAAGGTTATACCAGTTCGTCAACTTCTTCCGGCGGCTGATTGTTTTCGTAGAAATGTTTCAGATAAGATTGCGGAAGTTTGTCGTTGTTATCATCTTTGACATAAGACTGATTGTTGTCATATACGCTGACGTTTTTGGTCGAATGATAAGCATTTTCTCCGGAAGTTTCATACAAATTGCTGGCCGCAATGGCTTCGATTGCATTGGGAACGTAGGCGGCAGAAGTAGACGACGATGAACTTTTTTCAGACGTTGTTTCGTCTTGAAATTTTTGTTTGGGATTTTGTCTCCGGTTATCATCGTTGCGGACGTCTTCATTAATAAACACATTGTTGGATGTGTCGACGTTTTCCACAAAACTTTCGCCATGCCCACGGGAAACTGTGTAGTTGCGATCGGTTCTCGGTGAGCCGGTTACTCTTCTGGTAGCGCTAATGCTCATGGCCTTTCTCCGCGTAAAATTAATTGTTATTCTAACAATCTATAATCAAATATAGCATAAATTCAGGGAAAAGTCTATAGTTATTTGATTTTTATATAAAAAATCGCAATATTCTTGAGAATACCGCGATTTTGGACATCAGAGACATTTATCTGAGGATTATTCTTTGTCTTTTTTATTTTTGGAAGTGTTGATTTTGTTTTCGAGTTCAACTTTTTTTTCTGCCGCCGCTTTTTTTAATACATCGATTTTTTTGCGGGCAGTTTCTTTCCAGGAAGACAAGTTGTTGGCATTGAAAATAATTACGATTGCCGCAATGATTAATATCCATTCTAACAAGCCGGTAAACACGTATTTTCTCCTTTATTGGTTGGATGTCATACGATGCAGGACTTCCGTCGCATCATAATCTTCATCATAGTTTTTCAGATTAACACTAAAATGCAAATAGTCTTTATAAATTTGCGGAATATCAACAGTTTTGTGCGGTGATGCAATGAGGTTTCGGATTTTTTCAAGCCGGGTGCAGGAAATATCGCTCAGCGGGCGGCAGTTCTTGCAAACTTCCGTGAGTCCCTGCAGCGTTCCGCCGCAATAGCAGACAGCATCGCAGCCCGCGTCAAGCGAAAGCTGTGTTTTTAATCCGAGGGAGCCGTTTAAGGCGCGCATATCAATGGCATCGCTGATTAAAAAGCCCTGGAAACCAATTAAACCGCGGATGATTTCGGCAATAATTTTTGTTGACTGGGTGGCCGGCAGACGGTTGTCTATTTCCGGCAGCAGGATATGAGCCGTCATGGCGGCCGGCGTGTCGGCAGCCAGAGAAGCTGCAACAGAGAAGTCTTTTTCCAGTTCTTTCAGCGGGCAGCGGATAACCGGAAGTTCCAGATGCGGATCGGTTTCTGCCGGTCCCAGGGCGGGAAGGTGTTTGATGCAGGGGCATACGGCGCTTTGTCGGTAGGTTTCAAGCATAGTTCTTGCCAATGCGGCATTGATTTGAGGAGAGGCGGAAAAACAGCGGCTTGCCAGGACTTTTGATGTTTGCGGGTGGCAAAGGTCTATAACAGGGGCATAGTTCCAGTTTATTCCCAGACCGTATAAATCATCGGCAATCAGCCAAGCGTGAGCGGCGGCGATTTTTTTTGCCTCGTCAAGCCCACAGCTTTCGGCAATTTCACCAAGCTGGCGCTGCGCCATATAACTCCGAAAATCCGGTTCGTGAAGCCGCCGGACGCGTCCGCCTTCCTGGTCGATGGCAATCAATACGCTTTTACGGCCGATGGCTTCTTTGATTTCGGCCACAAGTTTTTTTATCTGGTGAGGATTTGAAATATTGCGGTTGAACAGCGTAATGCCCAGCGGATTGAATTCTGAAAATATCCGTTTTTCGTCATCGGTCAGGCAGGTTCCTGAACAAGACAGCATAGCGGCAAGGATTGGTTTTTTCATATTTTTCTCCTCAGAGTCCGTATATAAAGCGGATGAAGCGGAATAACGCGCCCAGTCCGTAGTTGAAGTAGGCGGTAAGAATGTCTCCGCCGAAGCCGAACTGCCGTCCGAGCCAAGGCAGGATGATTAAAACCAGCAGCAGCGGTATAATCATCCGGCGTTCAAACAAAACGTATTTTTGCGCCCAGGGTTTTTGAATCCAGCCGAAAAATATTTTTGAGCCGTCAAGCGGCGGGACGGGGATCAGGTTAAACAAAGCGAGAACCAGATTGACAATGGCGAATGCCGATAAAAAAGCTTTCAGAGCATCCGGCATAACAGGTGCGTGAAAAACAATCAGCGAAGCGGAAATAAACGCCAGAACCAGATTGGTAACAATTCCTGCCGCGGCAACGACGACAACAGCCCAAGTCGGATTGCGAAGGCGGGAAAAATCGACGGGAACGGGTTTTGCCCAACCAAAAACCGGCAAGTGGGAAAGACTTAAGACAGCCGGCAGAATAATTGTGCCGACCGGATCAATATGATGCAGCGGATTTAATGACAGCCGGTTCATCCGGTATGCCGTGTCGTCGCCCAAAAGCCGGGCTGCCCAGCCGTGGGATATTTCGTGGGCGACGATGGCGATGACTGCCGCGCAAAGGCTGATGATTAAACCGGCTGCCATAAGCTTATTTTTTCTTTACAATACAGCTGCCGCCGGCATTTTTGATTTGTCCGCACAAACTGTCGGCATCGGCACGGTTGGCAAATGCTCCTGCGTACAGGCGGTAGTATGTTCCTTTGGCGCCTAAGTCCGCGGCTTCAATTTCATGCGGCAGAGGTGCAAGGAATGCGTGTTTTTTGCTCAGGTTTGTCCAGGAGGACTGAACAGCCTTCTGGTTAGGCGAAGACATCAACTGAACCGTCCATTGCCCGGCGGGGATTTTTCCGCTTTCAGCAACGGTCAGCGCGGCAGGTTGCGGCTCTGGCACGGCAATAGACGGCAGGTTGACGATCTTCTTTTCCTGTCCGGCAGCCGGAGCCTGTTCTTTAGCCGGTTGAAGCGGCACAGCGTTTTTCTTTTCTTCGGTTTTTATAATTTCCTGCGCTTGGGAAATCAGAACCTGAGCCGGTGCGGTTTCTTTGATTTCTTCCGCAGCTTTGACTTCTGATTTTTTGATTTCTGTTGCGGTGTTAGCCGCGGCGTTTGTTTCGGCTGCCGGTGCAACAGCGGAGACTACCGGAATTTGAGGTTCTTCAGGCGGCGGAAGAAGTTTTTCTACAGACGGTTTTTCTCCGCCTGATGTTTTGTCAATGATATTGTAAACAGTTTTATCCTGGTTAAGAATTTCCATACCGCCGGGATCGCTGGGCTGGACTTTTACGGCAGCCTGCGGACGGCGGATAACCGGAATCTCGGCTGTATCATTCTGAGCGTAGCGGGGCGACAGAACAAACCAGCCGACGATGCCGGCCAGAACAACGCCGGAAACAGCGCCGATAAAAACATTTTTTGAGCGGTTCAGATCGTTTCGCCGTTCTTCAAAGGCAAAATTATTCTGGTTGTCAATATTTTGCCGGAATTCGCTAAAGCGTTCGGCGGTTATGCGTTTGTCTTGGTTGTCGTCAGGAAGCCCCGGAAACATTTTTTATCTCCCTAAAGTAATTGTCTGACTTTGAGTATAATCATAAAAGCTTTATAATTTTTTAACAAAAGCCTAAAATCTGGTCAGATTGTCAAAAAGCTTCTGGTGTTCTTCTATGGCGTACATATCGGTCATATTGGCAATGTAGGCGCAGATGACGTCGGCAATCTGGTTTTCCGGACTTTGCCCGCTCAAAAGGCGGCGTTCGGAATCCGGAAGAAGTTTCCAGTCGGACATAAAGACATTAAACAGTTCTTCGATGATTTTTTGCGATTTCATATCCATCCGGACAACGTTGGTGTGAGTGTAGAAATGTTCTTTTAAAAAAATGCGCAGCCGTGAGATTTCGGCATCGACCATCGGTGAAAAACAAACCAGAAAACCGTTGTGTTTTCTTACGTCTTCGGCTGTATGAATGTTGTATTTCTGTAAATTGGCACGGGTGTTGTCAAGCAGGTCAAAAACCATTTTGGCAATCATATTCCGGGTAACGGCATAGATGCAGACATTGGCATCGGAGCCGGGATGGCTTTTATGCAGGCCGTCTAAAATTTCTTTGATGAAAGGCAGTTCCCGCATTTGCTCCAATGTATAAAATCCGGCGCGAAAACCGTCTTCAATATCGTGATTTAAATAGGCGATGTCATCGGCATTGGCGGCGATTTGAGCTTCTAACGACGGATAGTGTTTCAAATCAAGATCAAAAATTTGATTGAATTGTTTGAGGTAATTGTTGAGGGAGCCTTTAACGGGGCCATTATGTTTGACCGTTCCTTCAAGGGTTTCCCAGGTCAGGTTCAGTCCGGGAAAGTCCGGATAATGGGTTTCAAGCTTGGTTACGATTTTCAGAGCCTGGACATTGTGGTCAAAACCGCCATATTTTTTCATAACTTTTTGCAGACCGCGCTCTCCGGCGTGGCCAAACGGGGAATGTCCGAGATCATGATCCAGGGCAATGGCTTCTCCGAGTTCTTCGTTTAATCCGAGGCTTTTGCATAATGTCCGGGTAATCTGGGCAACCTCAATGCTGTGAGTCAGTCTGGTGCGGTAATTTTTGCCTTCGTGATAGGCAAACACCTGTGTTTTTCCGTCAAGGCGGCGAAAGGCCGAAGAGTGAATCAGACGGTCGCGGTCGCGCTGGAACGGCGAACGGATGAGATTGGCAAAGTCCGGGTGAAGCCGTCCGCGGCTTTGTTCCGGCAGAGTGGCATAGGTGGCAAGTTCCATGAGATTATCTTTCCTTGAAAATATTTTAAATCCGTTGTAAGAGTATAAGCAAAATGATTAAATAAAAGGTAAAAGAGATGATTGCAGCAACTTATAACGTAAATTCGATTAATGCCCGGATGGAGAATTTGCTCAGCTGGCTGAGAGAGAAAAGTCCGGATATTGTTTTGCTGCAGGAGATTAAGACCGAGTATGACGGTTTTCCCTTTTTTGAACTGCAGGCAGCCGGTTATGAGGCGGCAATCCTCGGACAGAAAAGCTATAACGGCGTTGCGGTTCTTTCCAAAAAAAAGATAAAGGTGATTGAAGAGGGGCTGCCCGGTTTGAAAGATGAGCAAGCCCGGTATCTGGAAGTGGAAACGGAAGCGGCCGGCGATGTCTGGCGTGCGGCGTCGCTTTATTTGCCGAATGGGAATCCTCCGTATAATAATCCTGACGATGACAGCAAATATGCTTATAAGCTCAAATGGATGGACGCCTTGTATGCGCACGCAAAAGATTTGCTGCTGCTGAACCGTCCGGTTTTGCTCGGAGGCGATTTTAACGTGATTTTGACGGCAGGGGACGTGTATGATGAGAAGGCTTTTTTGAATAATGCTTTGTGCCGGGAAGAAGTCCGGCAAAAACTGACGGCTATCAGGTATCTTGGGTTTTATGATGCTTTCCGGCTTTTGCATCCGCAGGAAAAAGGCTATACGTTTTGGGATTATGCCGGGCAGGCTTTTTTTGCGGACAACGGAATGCGAATCGATTATATGATGCTTTCGCCGCAAGCAGCCGACCGGTTGTCTTTCTGCGAAGTAGACAAGAACCCCAGACGCAGTTTCAAACCGTCCGACCATACGCCGTTGATAGTTGAGTTGAAAAACTGATGGCTAAGAGAGTTAAAAAAAGCAAACGCCGGCTGCCGGAATTGATAAAAATTGAAATTTGCGGCGAAACGGAAGACGGAGAACTTTTGGCCAGAACTGTTTGTGAAAAGCACAATCCTTCCGGGGCGGAGATTTTTGTGCAGCCGAATAAAAGAATAAAACCGGCGCTGATGCCGGGCGATGTGGTTTTGGCCAAATTGTTTTATCTGCATGGCGTTTTTTCAGCCCGTCCGGTTACCCGTCTCGGCAATGCAGATGATTTTGTGGAAAAGCGTTACGGCGTGATTGAAAAGTATGGCGAAAAGGCGTTGGTGGTCAGCGCAGAAAAGAATTCGCGTGAAACATATTGGCTGAATTCCGGCAAGGGATTGAAAGAAGGCGATTTTGTCAGCTTTTTTCTGGAAGGGGACAAAAGGTTTAAGACTGCACGCATCATCAGGGTTATCGGTCCGTTTGACCTTCATAAGGCAACGTCCGTTTTGGTGTTGGACAAGTATGATATTCCGTTTGTTTTTTCGAACAAGGCGAATAAAGAGGTCAAAAAACTGCCCGATTTTGATCCGTCGGCGCGTTTGGATTTGACAAATCTGCCGTTTGTAACGATTGACGGAGATGATTCCAAAGATTTTGACGATGCTGTTTGGGCAGAAAAAACGCCGACCGGTTTTCGTCTCGGCGTGGCGATTGCCGATGTGGCCTTTTATGTGCGGGATTTGTCCGAACTTGACAGGGAGGCTTATAAGCGCGGAAATTCGGTCTATTTGCCGGATATGGTCGTGCCGATGCTGCCGGAAGTTTTGAGCAATGATTTATGCTCGCTGCGGCCGCGCGAAAAACGTCCGGTGCTGGCTTGTTTTATTGAAATTGACAATGACGGGAAAATTCTGAGCCATAATTTTCACCGGGCAGTTATCCGGTCTGCCGAGAGGCTGACTTACAGTGAAGTACAGAATGCGCTGGACGGCAACAGAAACGATAAAACGGCTCCGCTTTTTTATCCGGTCATTATGCCCCTTTGGGAGGCTTATCAGGCTTTGGCAAAAGCCCGGAAAAAACGCGGAGCGCTGGAGCTGGAGACCGATGAGTTTAAAGTCAGGTTTGACAAATCCGGCGCAGTCAAGTCTGTGGAAAAATGCCCTCATCTGCTCAGCGAAAAGATTGTCGAGGAGTTTATGATTGCGGCAAATGTTGCGGCGGCGCAGACTTTGAAGAAAAAGAAAATACCGGTCATGTATAGGATTCATGACAAGCCGCGGGCGGAAAGGCTGCCGGATTTGGAAGGATTGCTGCGGGAACTGAAAATGAAACTTCCTGATCTTTCTGCCTTGAAGCCCGGGCATTTTAATAAAATTGCCGAGACTTGTGAAAAGCGGGGGCTGCAGTCGGGCATCAGCGATTTGATTTTGCGGATGCAGTCTCAGGCCGTGTATAGTCCGCATAATATCGGGCATTTCGGATTGGGGCTGAAGGATTATGTGCATTTTACATCGCCGATCCGGCGGTATGCAGATTTGCTGGTTCACAGAGCACTGATTAAAGCTTTGAAACTGCCTGACGGAGGGGCGTTGAATGAGCGTGCCGACAACAAGCTGTTTGAAGACATCGGCGCTCATATTTCAGAAACGGAGCGTAAGGCCGTCAATGCCGAAAGAGAAATGTTGTCGCGCTATCTGGCCGCGTATCTCAAGCCGGCGCAAGGGCAGGTTTTTGATGTGGTGATAACCGGTTTCAGCAGTGCCGGGATTTTTGTCCGGATTGAAGACATCGGCGCCGAAGGGCTGATTCTTATGAAAACGCTGCCGAATGACCGTTATATTTTGCCGGAAAACAAGCTTTCTTTATCCGGAGTGCGAAGCAAGCGGGAATTTCGACTCGGCGACAGGATTAAGGCGATGCTGCGGGAGGCTAATCCGGTAACCGGCGGACTGACTTTTCGTTTTTACGACGAATAACTTTGGCGCCGGACTTGTCAAAAATGCTTTTCGGAGGCAGAATAAGAACAAAGGCAATAAAAAGCGGGGACTGATGCGCAGTTTTATTTTTACATTAATTTTGGGATTATCGGCGGTATTTCCGGTTAAAGCGGATTATGGCGTTTTTCTGCCGGTTTTTGCAAAAATACATGAAGAAAATCCTCAGCATTTAAGCTATGAACGGATAACGGAAGAGGCTCTTAAAGGCTTGCAGAATATGGACGGCAGGCTGAAGTTCGGTATGAAAGCCGGGCGCGTTACCGTATATTACGGCGGCAAAATGACCAAGAGCCTGCGCAAGCCGGAACAGGATACAGCCGAAAGCTGGGCGGCTTTGGCAGAAGAAGTGTTGGAAGATGTCAAAAAAATATCGGAGAAGATTTCTTTGCATGATTTTGAGGCTGCTGACGAGATGCTGGCGGCTGTGACGCTTGCGTTGAATGACGGTTCCAAATATTATAAAGCCATGGATATGGCCGGCGATAGCGCTTTTATCCCCCACCGGGCTTTTTCGGCTTATCGGAAGGGCAATCTGCTGCATATTAAAATTAAGGTTTTTGACAAAGACAGTCCGTCTCTCCTGCGTCAGGCGATGGCCAACGAAAAAAATGCCGACGCTATGGTTTTGGATTTGCGGGGAAATTCCGGAGGGTCGTTGGCGGCGATGTCTGAAATTGCCGATATGTTTTTGGATGACGGGATTATCGCGTCGGTCAACAGTGTGGCTGACAATGAGGAGAAGTTTTATAATGCCCGGTCCGGCGGTGAGTGGACTCAAAAACCTTTGGTTGTTCTTGTTGATGCCGATACTGCTTCTTCGGCCGAGGTTTTGGCTTTGAGTTTGCAGGAACAAGGGCGGGCTGAGCTTGTCGGAACGCGGACTTATGGTAAAGGAACGGTGCAGACATTGTCGGATTTGGAGAACGGCTCCCGCTTGTCTTTGACGACAGCGGCGCTTTTCGGGCCTTCCGGCGCACCGGTGGCAAAAAGCGGTTTGATTCCGGACATTTGTACGGCGTTTATGGGAGAGGGGCAAAAACCCGAGTTTGTTGCCAATCAACAAAAAGCTGCTGATTGTCCGCGTCAGCAAAGAGAAAATGAACCTTTTGACTTTTTGGTTGCCAAAGCGTTGATTTATAAAAAATTATGAAATTGTTGTTGACATTGCGCTAAAAAAATGTATAGTGCAGTCAAATGTTTTTAAATTTGTAACCTTTTAAGAGTAAAGAAAATGGCAAAAGCAATTAAAGTTTTAGTAAAAATGGAAAGCACGGCCGGTACAGGCACTTTTTTTCTTGCTGAAAAAAATCCGAGAACTCATCCGGAAAAACTGACTTTGAAAAAATATGACAAGAAGTCCAGAAAACACGAAGAGTTTGTTGAGAAAAAACTGAAGTAGTTTTTTTAGAGCGTTTTGTAAGTGAAATGAAAAAGTGCCGCCGGAACAGGGCGGTACTTTTTTTGTTTGTTGCCGGAAAAACTTTTGCCGGCAGATTTTAATCTCCCAGCAAATCGGCTTTTTTATATTCTCTCTTGAGGGTTTCGGTTTGAACATCGGTGTATCTTTGCGTTGTGGCCAGAGAACTGTGTCCAAGCAGTTCCTGAATCGAACGCAGGTCGGTTCCCTCGGACAACAGGTGAGTGGCAAAAGAATGGCGCAGAGCATGGGGCGTCAAAGAATCAGGCAGGCCCAATGCAAGCCGAATCTTTTGCAGCTGCCTTTGGATTATCCGGGGCAGCAGCCTTTCTCCGCGGGCGCCGACAAATAAAGGTTCGCCCTTTTTGAGTTGGTAGGGACAGCTTTGAAGATATTCGTCAACCGCGTCAATGACAACAGGTAGCAGAGGCACAATTCTTTCTTTATTACCTTTACCTCTGATGCGTACCACTTTTGCCTGACGGGTGATGTCGCCGAAATTTAGCGACAAGGCTTCGGAGATACGCAGACCGCAACCGTACAGCAATGTAAAAACGGCCGTATCCCGAACTCCCTGCCATTCATTTTTAGCGTAGTTTCCAGCTTTGTTGAGAATTTTGAACGTTTCTCCGATGTCCAGAGCTTTTGGAAGGGCTTTGGGAAGTTTGGGAGACGAAATAACGCTTAATGCCGGATTTTTGATGATGCCGTTATCGTCCAACCAGCGGAAGAAATTTTTTAAAGTAGAGATATTGCGGGCTATTGTTGTTTTGTTTAGCCGCCTTTCCGCCCGGGCAGAAATATAGCCGCGGAACGTTCGGACGTCAATTTCCTGCAGCACAGTCAGATTCGGAATCCGGTTGAGTCTTTTATGCAAAAAAACGAAGAAATCTGATAAGTCGCGGCAATAGCCGTCAAGTGTATTGGGCGAGTAGCAGCGTTCATTCTGCAGCCAGTTTTTCCATTTTTTTATAAGGGCGGCAGTTTCTTCGTCTGTCTGATATGTGATTTCGCTTTTCATAGTGTTTTATTGTAAATTCAAAAGGTAATTATTTGGTAAAGATAGGCAGAGTATAGAAAGAATAAATTGCCAATGTAAATTAAATTTCAAAAGAAGATATTTCTTCTGTATTATCATATTTAACACTATCCGGCTTGTTTGAAATTTTTATTATTTTTCTGTTGTGGGCATTTTAAAATTTTATTTTATTTTATATGGCTTTTGATATGATGGAAAAAGTTTGAAAGAATCCGGAGGCGGTGAATTTGGGAAAAATTGTCGGGGTTATGCTGACCCTGCCGTTTAATAATGTTTTTGACTATCTGGCGGCGGATGATGTCGGAATCGGCGATATTGTCCGGGTTCCGTTTGGCCACGAGCAGGTTATAGGCGTTGTTTGGAAAATCGGCAAATCTTGCGGTTTGGACAATGCCAAAATCAAATCAGTCAATGAGAAATATGCTTTTCCGCCCTTGTCTGCCGCGTTGAGAAAGTTTGTCGATTTTGTGGCGCAATATAATATGGCTTTTACCGGTTTGGTGCTCAAAATGGTTTTGAGCGTGCGCGGCGTGTTTGAAGATCCGAAGACTTTGCTGCTTTATAGACTTTCCGGCAAAACGCTGGCAGAGGCTAAAATCAAAAATTCCGATGCGCGCTGGCGGGTGATGGATTTTTTAAAATTTGCGCCGTTCAGCCGGTCGGATATCTGTAAAGGCGCCGGCGTAACAATGCCGGTTGTGAATAAATTGATAGAGGCCGGAGTGTTGGAGCCGGTGGAAGTGGAAGACAAATGGGTGTTTGCGCGTCCTCTTCCCGATTTTGGAAAAGTAAGCCTGACGCAGGAACAGCAAGCGGCGGCAGAAATGTTGTTGTCAAAAGTCGGCAACGGGTTTTCCGCAACTTTGTTGGACGGCGTAACCGGTTCCGGAAAAACGGAAGTTTATTTTGAAGCAGTGGCGGAAACTGTCCGGCAAGGAAAACAGGTTTTGATTATGGTGCCGGAAATTTCTTTGACGACACAATGGCTCGGACGTTTTGAACGACGTTTCGGCGTTATGCCGGCCAAGTGGCATTCGGCGCTTGGCAGCAGGGAACGGCTCGAAACCTGGAAAGCGGCGGCGGACGGCAGGGCGCAGGTGTTGATCGGGGCGCGTTCGGCCTTGTTTTTGCCCTATAAAAATCTGGGGCTGATTGTGGTTGACGAATGTCATGACCATTCTTTTAAGCAGGAAGACGTCGTCAATTATCAGGGACGGGATATGGCGGTTGTCCGGGCGAAGTTTGAGAATTTTCCGATTATCCTGTCAACGGCGACGCCGTCTTTGGAAACAATCAATAATGTTGAAGAAGGAAAATATGACTGTGTGAAACTGACCAGCCGTTTTGCCGCAGCGCAGCTGCCGGAAATTAAGGTTGTTGATTTGAAGAAAGACAAGCCGGTCAAAGGAAGCTGGGGCGTTTCATGGTTGTCTCCGAGCCTGGTTGCGGCTTTGAAGGAAAATCTGGATAAAAACGAACAATCAATGTTGTTTTTGAACCGGCGCGGTTATGCTCCGCTGACCATCTGCCGGGATTGCGGGCATCGGATTCAATGTCCGAATTGTACGTCTTGGTTAACGGAACACCGTTTGCAAAAAAAACTGATTTGCCATCATTGCGGTTTTTCCATGCCGATGCCAAAGGAATGTCCGGAATGCCATTCTGAAGAAGGGCTGACAGCCTGCGGCCCCGGGGTGGAGCGGATTGCCGAAGAGGTGAAAGCACGCTTTCCGACAGCGCGGGTCAAAATTATCTCAAGCGATATTACATCCAGTATGGCCGAGGTTTCAGCGGTTATTAAAGAAATGGAGCAGGGGCTGGTTGATATTCTTATCGGAACGCAGATTTTGGCCAAAGGACACCATTTTCCGGCATTGACTTTAGTCGGCATTGTGGATGCCGATTTGGGGCTGATGGGCAGCGACCTTCGGGCTTCGGAGCAGACTTATCAGCTGCTTTCGCAGGTTTCCGGACGGGCCGGGCGCGGAGAGAAAAAAGGAACGGTTTATGTGCAGACCCTTTATCCGGAAAATGCGGTTTTAAAGGCGTTAATCAATAATGACCGGCAGGAGTTTTTGAAACTGGAAAAGCAAAGCCGGAAGATATTGAAAATGCCGCCGTTCGGCAAATTAGCAGCGCTGATTGTGTCGGGGACAAATCAGGAAACAGCCGAACGTTTGGCGGTCTGGCTCGGGAATGTGGCGCCGAATAATGAGTATATTACGACGTTGGGGCCGGCGCCGGCGCCGATTTTTATGCTGCGCAACAAATTTCGGTTCCGGCTGCTGTTGAAAACGTCAAAAAGTATCAAAATCCAAGATGTTATCCGCGACTGGCTGGCAAAGGTAAAGATTCCGTCAGGCGTGCGGGTGGAAGTGGATATTGATCCGTATTCCTTTATGTAAGATAGCGAAAAGCATAAAAAGAAGAATTTCTATCTTTTGTCGCTTAACAATACCAGCTTATAGCATAGTTTGTTGCATTTCCGTCAGAACTGCATCCTTTTCTCTGGGGAGAATTTCCCGTTGCATAGCAGCTTGGTATCCAGTCTGTGCAATCAGGGTATCCCATGGATCTGCATTTTTGATAACAACTTTGTCCGTATATGCTGTAACATCTGCTATCGAAAGAACTGCTTGTTCCCCCGCTGTATCCGCATTGGTTTTCATATCCGCAGCAGTATTCGCCGACCGGAACGGGGGTGTAGCAACTGCCCTCGTAGCATTTTTTTCCGCTTGGGCATTTGTAATTTCCGCAACTTTCATAGAACGTTATACCATTTCTTGTACAAGAACGTCCGGCCGGCGATTTGCATTCCTGGCT
This sequence comes from uncultured Pseudomonadota bacterium, assembly GCA_949300375.1. Lineage (GTDB taxonomy): Bacteria > Pseudomonadota > Alphaproteobacteria > RF32 > CAG-239 > MGBC133411. The sequence continues at coordinate 11,456 of CASGEB010000009.1, read as the reverse complement.
GCACATATATTCTGAATATGTATAGGTACATGCTGTTACGCATTTTCCGTTTTGACATTCATATCCGCTGGAACATTTGGAAACGCCACAAGATTCGTAGTAGGTTGTTCCGTTTCTTGTGCATGATTTTGTACCATTATTTAAACATTTGGATGAACAGTCGGAAAGGCTCACCTTGTATGTACACGGGTTTTCGCAATTATATTTGGCAGCGTCGAAGGGGCAGGCAATCCCTTGCCCAGAACATTCATCTTTAGTGTATTTGTATCCTAAAGAAGAACAATCGTTAGTCGGAATGCATCCGGCTTGGATTTTTGTGTTTCCGAGAATGGTTAATATTCCGACAGAGCCTAATAGTAATCCTTTTTTCATTTTTTTATTCCCTTTAGTATATAAGTTATTTTTCACAATTAAATGAGGCCATTCCAGGGTGCATACAGTGATTGTATTTAACAGTTCCTCCAGCATTGCGGCAGCTGGCAAAAAGGTAAGTACAGTCCGGATAATTATAGGTGTTACGACAAAGGGAGAGGCCGGAATCAATATATTCTGACGTACTGGTGTTGTCACAGCAGACTGTTGGGACACAGGTTCCATTAATATAGGTTTCAAAAGTATCACAAAGATTTTCACAATTTGCGTAGTAAACTGTTCCTCCTCTGATACAAGATTGTGTACCCGGTCTTTTTCCTTGTGATGCCGGGCAATTATCTGCCTTTAGTGTATACAGACAAGGGTCAAAGCAAAAGACTTTAGAGGTATCAAAAGGGCAGGCTATATAACTTCCGGAACATTCTTCAACAGTGTAAATGTATCCCATAGATTTGCAGTCCGGAGTAGAAGTACAAGCTGCACGGACATTAGAAGCCGTTGTGACGGTTAATATAGCGATAGCAGCTGATAATAAGTCTTTTTTCATTATCTTTCTCCCATAGAATGCCGGTTTAGATGTAGCATTGGTATTCTTTTTCACATGTATATATTGCAACATGAGCAGAGGCTGATTGGGTACAGCGGTCAAATTTCGGTGTTCTTCCCAAGCTTTTACAGCTGTTTATGACATCGCTGCAATCCGGATAATTATATGCTTTGCAAAATGTTGTATCACAGGATCCTACATCATCGCAGCAATATCCGTACCATGGCGTAATACAGCTTCCTTTATCATTGCAGAGCTTGTCTTCAGCACATTTGGTGTTGCCACAGCTTTCATAGTAAGTTTTTCCATCACGGGTACATGATTTGCTCCCAACATCTTTGCATTGGTTGGCGCAATCTGACGCCAAATAGACGTAGTTGCATTCTGATTGTGAAGGTGTGGATGTACAGTTTCCGTTTGTGCAAGTCGTTCCACAAGAGGCATAATAGGTTGTCCCGTTTCGAGTGCATGATTGTGAACCAATATTTTTGTTTTGGCTGGCACAGTCAGATGCCGTGAAAGTATAGCTGCAATCATCCGCGCAGAAAACTTTGTCTTTGTTAAACGGACAGGTGAAAGAAAATTTTCCGTTGCATTGAGAAACTGTTTTTTTGTATCCCAACTTTTCGCAATCGGTTATCGGCGCGTCGCACCATTCAATATATCCCGGCAAACATTCTTCGCGGCATTTTGAGTATTTTTTTGTGTTACCTGTGTAGCAATAGTCCCCGTTATCAACCCCGCCATAACCGGAGCAGAGGTCATAACCGGTGCAGGGGTTTTCTTTCCGTTTATATAGTTTTCCGCGCGTGCAATGCAGACAGTAATCATCCCCGTCTTTGATATATCCGCTTGTGCCGCCGGAAGTTTGTTCATCGGTATAGGCATAACCGGCCGGACAGGAGGTTTGACAACATTGATGACAGTCATAACCGCAGGTGTCCTGTCCGACAATCGTGCCGTTTTCACAGCCGGAAACTTTCGAGTTCTCGGGACATCCGTTTGATTCGGTGTCGTTGCAGCATTTTGCAAAGGAAGAGTTCCATTCGCAGAGTTCGGTCTTGTCGGGACGGGAACAGTTGTTGACATAACCTTTGTCCTCACAGGCCTGGGCGGTGTCTTCGACACATTCTTTATATAAATTCTGACCATTCGGACATTTGGTGTCCTTGTCGGCATACCAGGTGTCTCCCAAACTTCGGCAATATTCTTCTGTTTTGTCATATCCTTGGTCTTTGCACCATTGTTCGGCAGAACATTTGGTATAACTCTCATCACGCGGGCAGGTTTGAGAATAATCAGGAGAGGTTCCGTCCGGACAAGAGAAGTAATAACCGTTGTCCAGACACCAGGAAGAATCTGAGTTGACATCGTCATATGATGGTAAGTCTAAATTACAGTCGGGCAAGAAACAGATTCCACCATAGGCATTAGAGGCTGGGAGAAAGACCGAGAAAGCGGCGGCGATGGAAAATACCGACACCGCAGCGTTTAGTTTCATGTGTAGCATAGTGTTTTTCATTTTCGGTCTCCTCCCTTATAAAAATTCTTTTCTTATGTCATTGCCGGGCTTGACCCGGCAATCCACTTGGCGTCACCCTGAGGGTGTGATCCGAGAATCCAGGTCAATCATAAGGCTTTATTGTTCATTTGGATCCCCGGGTCGCAGCCCGGGGATGACAATTAAAACAAGCCGCCCCGAGGATGACAATGCTTTTAAAGTCCTTTGCCATTCACCAACTCTGCCGAGCAGGGCAAGTCCGGCAATGACGGGTGTTATGTTATTCACAACCCCTGCCGTTGCCTGTGGATCCCCGGGTCAAGCCCGGGGATGACCGTAAAGTAACCAGCCGCCCGGGGATGACCATTAAAACCAGCCGCCCGAGGATGACCATTAAAACAAAACATCCGGAGACAGCAGGAGATGTGGATGCCGCTCCGAAACAACTCCTCGGAACAACATCAAGATTACTATAACACAGCAAAGCTTGTGTGTCAAGCATTATTGAAAAACAGGGGGAGGATTTTGGCTAAAGAAAAAATGAAAAAAGAATCGGAAAATCGGGTGAAATGTGGAAAAAAAGGTTCGTAAAAAATATTTTTATTTTCAGCGAATCGCAGGCAGGATTCGTTTTGCTGGAAATTTGAAAATAAGGGCTTGGAAATTGGCTCAAATGTTAATAAATTAGAAAGAAATTGCTATATATTATAATTTCCAGATTGGATTGATTTTGCGAGTGTTTAAAAGTGAAAAAACGTTCAAAATCTAAAGTAGCTTCTATTTATGCCATTGCTTTGTATGAGGCGGCGGCAGAAAAGAAGGTTCTTGAAAAGGTTAAAAAAGATGTGGCGCTGCTGTTGTCCGAGATTTCGGCGCTGCCTGATTTTGTTAAGTTTTTTGCGAATCCGATTATTGAAACGCAAATTAAAAAAGATACCTTAAAGCAGATTGTGCATAAGCTGAAACTTGACCGCGAAACGTTAAGCTGCCTTGATATTTTGGCTGAAAACGGACGTTTTGCAGAGTTTGCATCTATTTTGGAAGAATTTGAGCATTATGCCAATAAATGCGCCGGGATTGCCGAGGTGCAAGTGAAGGCCGTAAAACCTCTTAATCCGGCTCAGAACAAAAAACTGCAGGCTGCTTTGGAAAAAATGCTTAATCAGAAAGTTTTGATTAATTATCAAGTCTGTCCGGAAATCTTGGGTGGACTGCAGATTAAATTCGGTTCAAACATGATAGATGATACTATCCTGGCAAAACTGAATCGTCTTGAACACATAATGAAAGGTGGACAATAATGTCTGTAAACGTCAGCGAGATATCTTCCATTATCAAAGAAAAAATCGAAGGTTCCGACATTATGGCCGATGTGGCCGAAGTCGGGCAGGTTTTGTCTGTCGGTGATGGAATTGCACGAGTTTATGGCTTGGAAAAAGTTCAGGCCGGCGAACTGGTAGAATTTTCCAGCGGTGTTAAGGGAATGGCTCTGAACCTGGAGGAAGACAATGTCGGTGTGGTTATTTTCGGTTCGGACGAATTTATCCGCGAAGGCGATATGGTTAAAAGAACGGACAGCATCGTCAGCGTTCCGGTCGGCAAAGAACTGCTCGGACGCGTGGTTGATGCACTCGGAAAACCGATTGACGGCAAAGGCGAGATTAAAGCCGCTGAGTACAGCATGTCTGAAGTTAAGGCTCCGGGCATTATTGCACGCCGCAGCGTTCATGAACCGATGCAGACCGGTTTGAAGATAATTGACAGCCTTATTCCAATCGGCCGCGGCCAGCGCGAACTTATCATCGGCGACCGCCAGACCGGAAAAACATCCATTATCATTGATACGATTTTGAACCAGAAGTCGATTAACGATAAAGCAAAATCGGAAAAAGATAAATTGTATTGTATTTATGTTGCGGTAGGACAAAAACGTTCTACCGTTGCCCAGGTTGTTAAAACTTTGCGGGATCACGGCGCGATGGATTATACCATTGTCGTGGCCGCAACGGCGTCGGATTCAGCGCCGATGCAGTATCTGGCTCCGTATTCCGGATGCGCAATGGGCGAGTATTTCCGCGACAACGGTATGCATGCCGTTATCTTTTATGACGACCTGTCCAAACAGGCGACGGCTTATCGCCAGATGTCTTTGCTTCTTCGCCGCCCGCCGGGGCGTGAAGCTTATCCGGGCGACGTCTTTTATCTGCATTCGCGTTTGCTGGAGCGTGCGGCTAAAATGAGCGACGAAGAAGGCGCCGGTTCTCTGACCGCACTGCCGGTTATTGAAACCCAGGCCGGAGACGTTTCGGCTTATATTCCGACCAATGTGATTTCAATTACCGACGGGCAGATTTTTTTGGAGACCAATTTGTTCTTTCAGGGCGTGCGTCCGGCCGTAAATGTCGGCATTTCCGTCAGTCGTGTGGGGTCTGCCGCGCAGATTAAGGCCATGAAACAGGTTGCCGGTTCTATCAAATTGGAATTGGCTCAGTATCGCGAAATGGCGGCGTTTGCACAGTTTGCTTCCGATTTGGATGCATCTACGCAGAATCTGCTGGCGCGCGGAGCCCGTCTGACCGAACTTTTGAAACAGCCGGTTAATCATCCGATGCCGGTTGAAGAAGAAGTCGTGGCGATTTTTGCCGGTGTCAAAGGATATTTGGATAAAATTGCCATTAAAGAAGTGCAGGATTTTGAGAAAAAAGCCATTGCGTCTTTGAAGGCAAATCAGCCGAAACTTTTGGAAAGTATCAGAAAAGACAGGATTATTTCCGAAGATACCGAGAGTGCCCTTAAAGCCTTTTATGACGGTTTTCTGGCAGAATATCTCGGTGAGGAAAAGGCAGCGTAAGAGAGGCAGGTTATGGCAGGTTTGAAAGAATTACGCACTCGGATTGAATCCATCAAATCGACGCAGAAAATTACGTCGGCGATGAAACTGGTGGCAGCTTCCCGCCTGCGCCGGGCTCAGGGTTTGATAGAGAAGTCGTCTTTCTACAACAATAACCTCGTTTCTTCTGCCAACCGGGTTTATTTTGAACTCAAGCAGGAAGAAACGGCAAGGGGCGTCAGCTATATTTATCCCAAACTCTTGCGCGGAACAGGCAAGGATGAAACTTATCTTTTGATTGTTTTCACATCCGATCGCGGTTTGTGCGGCGGTTTTAACAGCAATGTGGCCAGAGCCGCGGTCAAACGGATTGAGGAACTGTTGGCGGAAGGCAAAAAAGTTAAGGTTTTTTGCATCGGTAAGAAAGGACGGGATATTCTGAAACGCAAGTATGCCGGACTGATTGTCGAAACGTTGGAAGGATTAGGCAGCAAAGGTGCCAAATATTATGAGGCATCTGATATTGCCCGGCAGATTTTGGCCGCCTATGACAAAGGCGAAATTGATTGCTGTGAGGCGGTGTTCAGCTATTTTGTTTCGGCAATCAGCCGTCAGGTAAAAATCAGTTCGATTTTGCCGGTGAAGATTGAGGATTTTGAGTATAACAAACTTAATCTGCCGACGAATGTTGTTCGTGGCGCGTTTTATGATTATGAGCCTGACAAAATGGAACTGCTGGCAGGACTTTTACCGCTGATGTTTAAGGCCAGTTTGTTTCAGGCGGTTGTCCATTCGCAGGCTTCGGAGCATGGCGCGCGGATGACCTCTATGGATAATGCGACGCGCAATGCCAAAGATATGATTTCCCGTCTGACCCTGAAATATAACAGAATCCGTCAAACCGCGATTACGACGGAATTGACTGAGATTATTTCAGGCGCAGAAGCAATATAGTCCGCTTTTATAGAGTATCTAAAGCGGTTTTACGATGGTTCGAAAAATTCATGTACTTCTGTGTACACTAAAATTTTTCTCACATCTAGAAACCACTTTATCTATCTCTCTAAAAGCAGACTAAAAGAGGAAAGCGTAGAGCAATTTTGCTCGGTCTCAAAAAATTCATGTACTTTTGTGTACACTAGAATTTTTTTCGCCTTCAAAAATTACTTTATCTGCTCCTCTAAAACAAAATTATTAGTCCGCTTTTATAGGGTATCTAAAGCGGTTTTACGATGGTTCGAAAAATTCATGTACTTCTGTGTACACTAAAATTTTTCTCACATCTAGAAACCACTTTGTCTATCTCTCTAAAAGCAGACTAAAAGAGGAAAGATTAGAGCGGTTTTACGATGGTTTAAAAAAAAATTATTATAAATAACAAACGGTTTATAGGAGAGTAAAATGGTTGAAAAAGCAAAAGCAGCAAAAAAGCCGGCGGACAAAAAAACATCCGCTGTGAAGGCATCTGCCGCCAAAAAGGCCGCGGTAAAAAAATCCCCGGCGAAAACGGCACAAAAAGTTATCAATAAACTTGATAAAAAATATGCTTCGGCAAATGTTGCTCAGGAAGACAAGGCCATTAAACAGATTGATGAAAATGCCGAAAAAGATGTGAAAAAAATTAAAAAACTGGCAAAGAAAGAACGCAAGGTTCACAGTATCGGGCATATTTCCCAGGTAACCGGCGCGGTTGTCGACGTCCGGTTTGACAAACTGGAAGATTTGCCGAATATTATGACGGCTTTGGAGTGCGATAATCACGGTAAGCCGTTGGTTTTGGAAGTTGCCCAGCACCTGGGCGAAAATGTTGTGCGGACGATTGCCATGGATACGACGGATGGTTTGGTACGCGGACAGGAAGTTGTCAATACCGGCGAGCCGATTGAAGTCCCGGTCGGACCTGGAATGCTTGGGCGTATTATTAACGTGGTCGGGGAACCGGTTGACGGCCGCGGCGATATTCAGGCCAGTGCTTATTATCCTATTCACCGCCCGGCGCCGTCTTTTGTTGACCAGTCTACCGAAACAAAGATATTGACAACCGGCATTAAAGTTATTGATTTGCTGGAACCATATGTTAAAGGCGGTAAAATCGGTCTATTCGGCGGTGCAGGCGTTGGCAAGACCGTGTTGATTATGGAACTGATTAACAATATTGCCAAAGGGCATGGCGGCTATTCGGTTTTTGCCGGCGTGGGCGAAAGAACCCGCGAGGGCAACGACCTTTATCATGAAATGATTGAATCCGGGGTTATTGACCTGAAAGGCGATAAATCAAAAACCGTGCTGGTTTACGGTCAGATGAACGAACCTCCGGGGGCACGCGCCCGTGTGGCTTTGTCGGGCTTGACCCAGGCAGAATATTTCCGGGATGAGGAGCATCAGGACGTTTTGTTCTTTGTTGACAATATTTTCCGCTTTACGCAGGCAGGTTCCGAGGTATCCGCATTGCTTGGCCGTATTCCGTCAGCCGTGGGCTATCAGCCGACGCTGGGAACGGATATGGGGGCTATGCAGGAGCGTATTACTTCGACGAAGAACGGTTCAATTACATCCGTGCAGGCGGTGTATGTTCCGGCCGACGACCTGACCGACCCGGCTCCGGCAACAACTTTTGCCCACTTGGATGCCACGACCGTGTTGTCGCGTTCCATTGCCGAGCTTGGTATCTTTCCGGCGGTGGATCCGCTTGATTCCACATCGCGGATTTTGTCGGCCGATGTGCTGGGCGAGGAACATTATACCGTTGCCCGCCAGGTTCAGGAGATTTTGCAGAAATATAAATCTCTGCAGGATATTATTGCCATTTTGGGTATGGATGAGCTTTCAGAAGAAGACAAGCTCACGGTTGCCCGGGCGCGCAAGGTTCAGCGTTTTCTGTCTCAGCCGTTCCATGTGGCCGAAGTCTTTACAGGGACGCCGGGCGTATTTGTTAAGCTTGAAGATACGATTAAAGGCTTTAAAGGAATTATTGAAGGTCAGTATGATGATATTCCCGAGCAGGCATTCTATATGGTTGGTACGATAGAAGATGCTTTGGAAAAGGCTAAGAAACTTGAAGCTGCGGAGTAACAGATACGAAAACCGGCTGAAAAAAGCAGATTTGGTCTGAGTAGTAAAAAAGGAAAAGAAGATGAGAAATGAGATTATTTTCCGCTTGTCGCGGCCATATAAAATTTCAATGACGGCGGCGGTTGCCAAAGTGGTTTTGCCGGCGGCAAACGGGGATATCACCATTCTTCCCGACCGGGCGCCGACGCTTGTTTTGTTGACAAACGGCCTGCTTCAGGTGCTTGACAAAGACAACAAACCTCAGGAGCGTTATTTTATTAAAGGCGGCGTAGCGGATATTGCCCGCAACAGGTGTGCGGTTTCGGCTGAGAAAGTTGTGGCTTTTGATAATATTGACATTGCCCGGGCGACGGAAAAAAGGGACGAGGCGGCTCATCAGGACGACAAAGATTTTTATCAGATGATTATTGATAAGCTGACTTTGTTGAATCGTTAAATTTTTCCTGTTTGAAATCTCCGCGCTTTTTGCTGCGGGGATTTTTTTATGACCAAGGTTGACCGGAACGGTGCGTGGGCATATAATCCGGCAAGGTAATATTGAAAGGCGAAGCTTATGAATAAAAACGGTAGAGTGATCATTTTGATGATGGATTCATTCGGGGTCGGAGAGGCGCCGGACGCAGACAAGTTTGACAATATCGGAGCCAATACTTTTATCCATATTGCAACGGTAAACCAGGGTTTGAAAATTCCGAATCTGGTGCATCTCGGTCTGGCGGAGATTTCCAAAGCCGCCTGCGGATATTTTCCGCCGCTCGGTGTGCAGCCGCCGGCAAAAATGTCGGTGGAAGCAAAATTTGGTTTTATGCAGGAGATCAGCCATGCCAAAGATACGTCTTCCGGACATTGGGAAATGGCCGGCGTGCCGGTTTTGTTTGAATGGGGATATTTTAAACCCGATTATCCGTCTTTTCCGCCGGAGTTGGTTTCGGAGATTTGTCAAAAGGCCGGTATAGACGGGATTCTCGGCAATAAGGCAGCGTCGGGTACAGTCATCATCCAGGAGCTGGGCGACGAACATATCAAAACCGGAAAACCGATTTTTTATACTTCTGCCGACAGTTGTCTGCAGATTGCCGCGCATGAAAAATATTTTGGGCTGGAACGCCTGTATAAACTTTGCGAGGTTGCTTTTGAGGCAGTTAAACCTTATCGGATTGCCCGGATTATCGCCCGTCCGTTTGTCGGAGAAAAGGCCGGCGAATTTGTGCGAACCAAAAACCGTCATGACTATTCGGTAACACCGCCGGATGAGACGATATTGGACAAGGTTAAAAATGCCGGCGGCAATGTGGTTGCCATCGGAAAAATCGGTGATATTTATGCGCATCAGGGAACGACTAAAGAACTGAAAGCCAGCGGATTGGAAGAACTGTGGAACGTGACTCTTAACGAGGTTAAAAATGTTCCCGGCGGCAGCATTGTTTTTACTAATTTTGTGGATTTTGATATGTTATGGGGACATCGCCGCGATGTGGCAGGCTATGCCGGCGGGCTGGAATATTTTGACAGCCGTTTGCCGGAAATCGAACAGGTTTTGCGAGACGATGATATTGTTTTTATTACGGCTGACCACGGTAATGACCCGACCTATGCCGGAACGGATCATACGCGCGAGTTTGTGCCGGTTATTATGTTCGGCAAAAAGATAAAATCCGAATTTATCGGGCATCGCCGGACATTTGCCGATATTGCGCAGACAATTGCCGAATATTTCGGACTGGAGAAAATGAAGTATGGGACATCTTTTTTGACGCGGGAGGGCAAATGAGCTACCGGGCGGCGAATCTGCCGGCGGAACGGCATTGCTTTTTGGGGCGCGAAGGCGGTGTTTCGGAAGGTAAATATGCCAGTCTGAACGTGCGAAAAATGTGTGGGGATATTGCTGCCCGGGTTGATGAAAACCGGAGGATTGCGGTTGAAACCGTCGGCGGCAAATTTGAGAATCTGATGGTGTTGGCGCAGCAGTCAGGCACGGATGTTTATTTTGCCGAAGAAGCGTCGATCGGAAAGATTGCGGCGGACGGCGTTGTAACAAAAACGCCCGGAATGGTACTTGGTCTGTTTACTGCCGATTGTACGCCGGTGTTGATGGCGGATTATGAGCATGGCGTGATTGCGGTGGCTCATGCCGGCTGGCGCGGCGCTGTTCGCGGCGTGTTGGAAAATACGTTGGATTTAATGCTTAAGAAAGGGGCTGCGCCGGAATGTATTGCCGCAGCGCTCGGTCCGTGTATTCAACAGCCGTCATTTGAAGTCGGGGCAGAAGTGAAAGAGGAATGCACAGCGGTTAGTCCTTTGTATGAACGTTTTTTTGCTCCCGGAAAGGATAATGCCCATTTTCAATTTGATTTGGAGGGGCTGGTTAAATTCCGTTTGGGACAATACGGCATTAAAAATATTACAGTATCGGGAATTGATACCTATCAAGAGGAAAAGCATTATTTCAGCTACCGCCGTAATTGTCATCAGGGACTGGCAGGGGATCCGAAAGATTTTCCCTGCCAGGCTTCGCTTATCAGGTTGTAGTTTAGCCAAATCCCCGGTGCAAGGCCGAGGATTTTTTAGAGCTTTATTGCAGAGAACAACTGCAATCGCTCATATTTTTATATCCGGGCGGACAGGCGCAATAATACCAAGTGGCGTTTCCAGCCCCAGGAGAGCTGGGATCTTCCCATTCCGGATAGTCAATGCAAGACCAGCCACTCGGGTAGCAAGAACCGGCACATTCAGACATAGGTTCATCATAACAAGTCCCATAGCATATGTAACATGGTTTGCACGAAGTGCATACGGACGGGCAGCAGCTTGTAGCAGTTGAACTGCTTGCACAACCGTTAGAGCAAGTTTTTGCTGTTGGGCAGGATACGCCGGCGCAGGGGTCGACAGGCGTGGTATCCTCTTCATCATCGTCCTCAATAGGCGGAGCGGATTTGCAGGTTTTGCAGGCGGAACAACAAGGGCAATAAGATGCGCAGCCGTAAGAGCAGCTTTTGTGGGTTGAATGCGTGCAGCTTGGCGTAGGATCCGGCTCTGGTTCGGGGTCGGGACAGGAAGAACAACATTTTCTTGTTCCGCCGCAGCCGTCAGAGCAGGAATAAGTTCCGCAGGAACATCCGGTTTCGCTGGAATAA
>CASGEB010000008.1 GCA_949300375.1 uncultured Pseudomonadota bacterium | reverse complement strand
CGATTATACCTACACCGCCGAGGCCTGCGCCGCCAACTGCCTGAACCCCGGCTCCGCCTCCTGCTCAAAAAACGGAATAACCTATTACCAATCCTGCGGAAGCAGTAAGTGTTCAAGTAACCAGACTTGTGAAAATGGAAGCTGTAATTCTAATGTGGCTAAAAGCGGATGGTGCTGCGGTTATACAACAGAATGTGGATACAGCGAAGGAACATCACATTCCTATGATGATTACTGCCAAAGTTATTGGGGAATGAGCTGTTATAATAAATGTAAGAGCAATGGTTATCCGGATTGTACAGATATGCACGCCAGTTGCCAAGCCTCCGGCGGTACCCCGGTCTTCCAGGTTTGCAGCGGCTACAACGGCGGAAACTACCCCAGTTTCATATGTGAATAAATACCATCCATTCCGCAAAATATCTCCCGCTCTCGTCAGAACTGCTCAACTTTCGGAAACAGTTCATCCGAAAGCGGGAAATACCTACAACCGCCAATCAGTTCATTTTGCTTTGAATTTCCTTTCGGATTTTCTTGATTGAGTTCAACTCAATCTGGCGCACCCGCTCTTTTGATATGGCATAAGTCTTGCTCAAATCATCCAGCGTAATCGCCTTGTCGCACATCCTGCGCTTAAAAAGAATATCTTTCTCGCGCGGGTTCAGGCAGCCGAGCGCCTGATTAAAAAGTTTGCGGCGATAACGCATTGTTTCCGTCCGCGCATAAATTTCTTCCTGATTGGGTTTGCTGTCGGCAATAAAATCCATCCACTCCGTTCCGTTTTCGGAAGACGAGTCGATTACCGTATTCAGCGAACCGTCATGCGCTTTCATCCGCATATTCATATCGGTAACATCCTGCACGCTCACATCCAAAGACGCGGCGATTCCGCCCAGCACCTCGGAAGAAAGCTCGCGGTCATCCATAACGTTAAGCCTGTTTTTGATTTTGCGGAGGTTAAAAAACAGTTTTTTCTGCGCGGCGGTTGTACCGATTTTGACCAAAGACCACGAATTCAGAATATATTTCTGAACCGAGGCCTTAATCCACCATAAAGCATAAGTAGAAAAACGAAAACCCTTTTCAGGTTCAAACTTGTCCACCGCATACAAAAGGCCGATATTTCCTTCAGAAATCATCTCAGCCACCGGCAGTCCGTAACCGCGGTATTTTGAAACCACTTTAACCACCAGCCGCAAATGCGATGTTACAAGCTTGTAGGCAACTTGAATATTTTTAGTCCTTTGATACTCGACTGCCAAATTATACTCATCTTCTTGAGAAAGAATGGGGTATCTTCTGATACTCTGCAAATAACGAGCCAAATTTAGTTCCGGAGAGAAGTCGATTCCGTTCAGATTCAATTGATCCATTGTCGATCTCCTTAACATATTGACCGTAACCGAGTTTAACAGCATAAAAGTTTTCCACAACCTATACTTTAGTTCTATTGGAAGCACAACGAAAGAAGACGTTTATCGTTTCAAAACCTCGATAAGCTCAGCCATATCAGCCGGAAATTCTGAGGAAAAACTCAGCTTTTCGCCGCTGCGCGGATGTATAAACCCCAATGTCGTCGCGTGCAGCGCCTGACGCGGAAAAGCATTGACATAAGCCTTTTTATCCGGTGAAGAAAACTTTAATGACGTTTTTTTTGCCTTCTCATACAGCTTGTCGCCGATAAGATTGCAGCCGATACTCGCCATATGCACACGAATCTGGTGCGTCCTGCCGGTTTCCAAATTGCATCGCACCAACGCGGCAGCCCCGCCAAAATTCTGTATGGTTTTATAATTAGTCGCCGCTGTTTTGCCGCCGCTTTGCACAACGGCCATTTTTTTGCGGTCATACGGGCTGCGCCCGATACTGGCCTCAATCCTGCCCTGCGCCGGATTCGGCAAACCGTAGACGACGGCAAAATAAGTCCGCTCGATTGAATGGACAAAAAATTGCTCACACAATCCCCGATGCGCTAAATCATTTTTTGCCGCCACAATCAACCCGCTGGTATCTTTATCGATTCGGTGTACAATTCCCGGACGCTTTACGCCGCCAATGCCTGACAATCCGCCGCGACAATGAAACAAAAGCGCATTAACCAGCGTTCCGGAAGGAGCTCCCGGCGCCGGATGAACTGTCATGCCTGCCGGTTTGTTCACCACAATCAGATCATCATCTTCATAAACCACGTCCAGCGGAATATCCTCCGGCCGGGGTTCCGCTTCGTCCGGCGCCGGAATTTCAAGCTGATAGACATCGCCGATGCGGACTTTGAAAGAATTATCGGCAATCACCTCGTCATCACAGCTCAAACAACCCTGCAAAATCAGCCGTTGAACCTGCGAACGCGACACGCCGGCAATATTGGCTGCCAGAAACTTGTCCATCCTCTGGCCTTTTTCCGCCGCCCCGACGGGTTTGGTAAAAAATATTTCTGACTCGTTCATATTCTTGTTTGATAAATTAAAATTTTGCTATAAAATACATTCAATAACAGCTTTTTGCAAGAGGATAACCATGGACAAATTAAAATTGGTCAAAACCATTGTATTTATTCTGACGTTTCTCCTGGTCTTCGGCACCCTGTTGCTGCTCGGCAGCATTATCAAAAAAACCGGTTCTTCCGAACAGACTATTCCTCAGCAGGTAAATCTAAACCAGCCCGCCGGCAGCCGGATTGCCAAAATCCTGCCGCAGGACGGTTCGTTATTCCTGCTGATAAAAGACGGAGGCGTTTCTGACCGCGTAATGATTATGGACGCTGCCTCGGGACAAATAATTTCAACCATTATTTTGAATTAGGTGATTAAATATGGCCAAAAATAAGAAAGACAATTCTTCAATAGAACTTGCTTCAGTTTTTGAAGAGGAAGAAATAGAACTTCCCGGCGGCAAGACAGAAGATGATGACGAAGAATTCAACCGTCTGCTGAACGACTTCATCGCTTCGGAACTCAAAGATATAGATACCGAAATTGAAGAAAAAAAGGAAGAAATAGCCCAAGATGCCAAAGTACGCCATGTTGTCCGCCAACCGGAAGAACGCGGGGAACCGGCAAAATCGGTCCAAAGGACTTCTGACGAATCTCCGGCACCGACGGCTTCTCAGCCCCAACAGACAAACACCCCAACCCCGGCCATAGACAAACAAGCTCCCGCACCGCAGCCGGACAAAAGCAAAATTGTCCTGCAGGAAGAAGAAGAGACGCTTTTCTCTGCTTTTCAGAATTTCCAAAACGCCATAGAAACCATGGCCGCCCAATTCGATTTGAAAACCCCGAAATTCGCCGTTACCGAAGAACTTTTGTATCCCCGTTACAAACCTAAAGTCAGCGCCGTTTTTACAGATGCCACGCTGGACGGCTGGGATATCATACTAAAAGCTCACAGCGCCGATTTAAAAGACCTGCGCCCTGATGCGGGGGATGACGACATCTTAAATTTTGCCGAAAAAGAAGAAGACGAAACCCTGCAGCTTGCCCTGATTTCTTATGTAGAAGTCCTGATTGAAATCGAAAGCTGCGAAATCGCCTATGAAAGCCGCCGGATAAAAGCCAAAAAAAGATGGCTGGAAAAGAAGATTATTGAAGAACACGAAGCCCGCCAGGCCAAAATAAAAAAATATATTGCGCTGATTGAAGAACAAAAATTTCCGATTAATTCCGAGCGGCTGGTAATTAACTACTTCAAAACGGCGCGCAAAGACCCGGACGGCGCCCGGGAAATCCTGATTACCAACCCGGCCACCTATTCTCCGATTGAGGTTGCCAAAATCCCGCCCAGACTGTTCGGACTGATAAAAAGCAAGCCGGAAGACGGCATAAAATTCAACCGGATTATCGGTAATTTTCTAAAAAAATTGAAAGCTTAAGCTTTTTCTTGAATTTTTAGAAAAAATGTAGACAAAATACAAAACTTGTGTTAGCATTAAATAAAATAAGTTTTGGTTGGGAATAAAAAAATGAGTCTTGATGAAGAAACAAACGCAAAACGGGAAAGAATAAACGCGATGAAAAAGAAGATTACAATCAATGAAAGCGATAACGATTCGATTACGGTAACCGGTGCGGAAAAAAACAAACTCAAGGTCAATGAACAAAGCGGAAAAAAAGTAAAGCTGTCCGAACTCAACCTGCTCACGCCGGATGAAAAGCGCCAGTTGGAAGAGCAAAACAAAAAAAACCAGGATGACGACACAAACGGCGGCGGAACCGGCAGCGTAAAGACCGGCAAAGGAGACCGTGCCAAAGCCGACTGGAAACGCGACAAGCTGATTGAATATACCGATATTATCGACTTTTTATTCAAAGAAATCATTGTGGAAGGACTGGACTGGAGCTTGAACAAGGTTGTAAATACGGCGACTTTCGGCACAGCCTGGGCTCTTGACACAACTTTCAAAACGGCCGGATACGGCAAAGACCGGCTTTGGGATGCCATCAAAGAACTGCGGGACAAAAAAAACAAGCAGTTGGATAAAACCCAGAATTTTTCCGACAGGGTTTTAACGATGCATAATCAAAAACTCCCGCAGCAGGGTCAGACCGCGTTAAATGACGATAACAAAAAACTCATTGAAGGCATTGCCGGCATCATCCGCCGCGGCGAATATCATAACCTGAACTTTATGTCACCGGAAACTTTGGATATCATAAAGAAAACGGATCCGGAAAAGTTAAACGAGATTTTATCGCCGGAACGAATGAAAACGCTTTCTGCCGGCATATTATATACTATAGATATGGCCGATATGTATTCGACCAATATGGCGACAACCCGGATGTTAACGGCCAAGGCAGAAGACAGCAAAGCTTATGACGGTCTGGACGAACAAAAAGTCTATGATATGCTAAAACTGGAAGCCCGCAAAGAATTTTCAGGCCTGTTGAATTATGCGGCCGCAAACGGGCAGAACATCCCTGAAGCAGCCAAGAACTATTTTGAAACATCTTTGAAAGCCAATGAACATATCAAGGAAGAAATCCTAAAAGGCAACTATCAGGAAAAAGGCAAACAACCGTCAGAAAATCCGTATCTGCAAAAGATAGAAAAAGCGGCGGGAGAAACCAAAGACAAACCCTATGAAGTTCAGACCGGACTGGTTGAAATGGCGGAAGAAATGGTATCGCGCCAGGAAAACCTTTCTGCGGTCAGAGAATATCTGGAAAAACGCGAAGCAACAATTGATGCCCGCAAAGAAGAACTAAACAAGCGCCGCGAACAATTCCGCCAGGCCTGCGCTAATACAAAAAATCCGCTGCTGACTGAAAAAGCCCGCGCCGGACAAATCAACGCCCGGCAAACCAGCCTTGATCAGCAAACTTTCCAACAAATGAAAAATCGGAGAGAGCAGACCAAATGATGGCAAAAACGCTCAAAATAAGCATAATCGGCATAGTATGGAGCTATTTATACTTCTACTATGCCAATATTTTGTTTTTATTCCTTTGGGGATTCGATTTGTTTTCACCTGAAAACTGGCGCAAAATTGCTTTATTTTGGGATTATGGCGGAGTTATCCGGGAGGGAAAAGACTATGCCTTTCTGTTGACGCTGCTGGTAACGCCGATAATCTGGATTTTAGGCTGGAGACTGCTTTGCCGCGTCAGTCTGGTCAAAATCATTGTTTGGCCCTTTGAAGCTTATAACCGCCATATTGTAAAAAAATACGGCGCTCAGTCGGGCAAACGCATTATCCTGAAAAATATGGGGCAAGGCACCAACGTGGAAGAAACCATAAAAATAGCCACCGAAGCCGTCAAGCCCAAGCCGGAACAGGATGCAGACAAAATCCGCGAAGCCATAAAAAACAAACTGAGCAAAGCTCAAAAAACTTAACGGGAGAATATATTGAAACCAATACTCGTTTTAAGCAGAGTTATAATAGTCGGCCTCTTCTGGAGCATATTTTTTCTGGAAGGGATTCGCATTATTATGCTCCAAAACTGGTATTTTGATATATTCAACCCCGAACATTGGAACATTGCCTGGAATCTGTGGCTGTCCGGATGGATAATCGACGAACCAAAAGAATGGGCTTTTATTTTAATAATTCTGACCTTTATCCCTTTATGGCTGACCGGTTGGGCAGCCCTGAGTCTGATTAGTTGGGAAAACATCATCGGCAGGCTGCTGCTGATTCCATGGAATATGGTTAAAAAAACTTTCTTAAAACCGGTAAAAATTATCACCAATTCTTCGCTCAAAGGCGTAAAAAAGAAAAAATCCTACAAAGAAATCAGACCGCGCAGCATTGGCGTCGTTCTGGACAATTCTTATTACACCGAAGACAAAGCGCCTAAAACAAACATCGCAAAACCTGCCGCCAAACCGGCAGCCCCCTCTGCGCCAAAACCTTTGCCGCAAAGCCCGAGTCTGCTGGAAAAAGAAAGCACGGCTCCGACGCCTGCCGTCTTCGACCATTCGCTTTTCCAGTTTGACGACGAAGACGATTTTGAATTTAACATTGACGCATTTGATGACAAACCGGAAGAAAAAACAGCCGTCAAAACAGAAGAACAGGCTCCGCGCAATGCCAAAAAGAAAGAGCAGAACAAACAGCGCGACAACAACCAGCAGCGGCCGCCGCGCAAAGACAACAGTGCAAAACAGCCGGCAAACGCTTCCGGCAAAAAGTCCCTGCCTTTTGACACCGGAAAAGCGCCGCGGGTTTCCAACTCCACACTGGAAGTCATCAAGCAAAAAGGCTACGAAGCCATCACGGCCGCCACCATCAAAAATACGCTCATTGACTTTATTGCCGTTTCCGGAACGCAGATTAACCTGTGCCTGATAGACAAAGAACCCGGAGACTGGCTGGCGGATGAAGAGCGTTTTAACGATGAAGAACCGTTATGGTTCTCGGAAAGCTCCCACCGCATATCGCCTGTCCGCAAAATCGACGTTGCCCGCCAGGCCTTAAAAAACAAGCTGCAGGAAACCGAAATGGAATATACGGTCAATGCTTTCGTTATTATCCAAATCGGCAACATTATCAATGCCGAAGATATGTTTGAAATCTGGGACAATATGAATATCTCTGTTACAAGGATTGACAGAGGCTCTCCAAAAGAATTAAAATTGTTCTCAAAGAGTCTTGAAGAGGCCGAAACGCCGATTAACAAAGACGACTTTGAAAAACTGAAGAAATTTATTAGAAGCATTGCATAGGAACAATAAATGGCAATTG
This sequence comes from uncultured Pseudomonadota bacterium, assembly GCA_949300375.1. Classification (GTDB taxonomy): domain Bacteria; phylum Pseudomonadota; class Alphaproteobacteria; order RF32; family CAG-239; genus MGBC133411. The sequence continues at coordinate 38,930 of CASGEB010000008.1, read as the reverse complement.
ACAGATCCGGCAGCGAATGGGATGAATACAACAATGCCGTCAAATGGGTCGTGCTGACCATCATTATCACTTGTGCCCTCACGGCTTTTCTGGCCGTTATATGTATGCCGCTCGGCTATCTCATCGGCAGCGGAATATCAAAAGATTCGCTCAGCGTCGCCACCCGTTTTATCAAGGTTGTTTTTGAAAACCCGGATTATCTGATTTCCCGCTATTGGAACTGGTTTGGCCAGGTTTCCAGATATCACGGGCCTTTTTCATTCAGCTTGTGGCTTCCGGCTCTGCCGTTTATCGTATTCCCTGTCGGACTGATGGGCGGTATTTTTCTCAACCCCTACAGATTCCAATCCAACATTCACGGTTCAGCCCGCATTGCAACGCTTGCAGACATCAAAAAGATGAAACTTCTGACCGGGTTTTGCATTGTCATCGGACGTTTTAAGGGGCATCTTCTGCGGATGAACGAAACGCTTTCCGTACTATGCTGCGCTCCTCCGGGAACTGGTAAAACAGTCGGGGTCGTTATGCCGACGATTTTCAATTCTCCCGGCATGAGCATTATCGTGAACGACCCGAAACCGGAATTGTGTTATTCAACAACCGGCGCCCGGGCAAAAGAAGGGCCTGTTTTTGTTATCAACTGGGGCGCGGAAGACAACCCGGCGGAAGGAATCTATTATCCGAGCTGGAATGCGTTGTCTGCCAACGCCGTCCCGCAGGTAGGGCCGGATCGTGATATGTATGTCGATTCAATGTGCAAAATCCTGGTCGAAGACCCAAAAGGCGGCGCAGACCCGCACTGGTCGCAAACCGGACGTGCAGCTCTGACCGGTTTTATCCACTTTATTGTATCAAAATGTGAAAAAGCCCGCGCCAATGACTACTTTATCGGCCGCGTCTATGAAGGCAAGCTTGATACGGAAGACAGAAGAGTTCTGGAAGGCTATTACAGCGTTATGAAAGACACTGCCGCCAAGATTGCCATCTCCAATCTGCGCAACAACACCCTGACCATTGACAACTATCTGCCCATTGGTACCTGGGCGCTGCTTCCGGATAAATGGATCGGACATGAGGCCTGTATTGCCATGATTTTGGAATGGATTACCGAAGCCCAGATTAAACAGTCTAAAGACATCAAACGCCGAATGGATGAAGGCGACCAGTCGGCAGCCTTTGCCGATCCGATGCGCGATATGTTGGATGCCGCCGTGGAAGAAGCTGAAAAATTCGGCTATTCGCCCCGTTGTATCACAGAGTTGAGCCAGCTGAGCTCTATGCCGGATAAGGAACGCGGTTCCGTTATGTCGACGGCCTTTGCTGGGCTGAACATCTTCAAAAACTCCGCTGTAGTCGCCCGCACAAGTTTCAGCGACATCCAGTTCAAAGATTTGCGCGGCATAAAAGACCCGATTACCGGCGAATTCAAACCCATTTCGGTTTATCTTTCCGTTAACGTGGTCGATGCGGCCGCATTAAGTACGATTTCCGGCATTTTTATTGACTCTATGTCAAGATACCTGATTGCAAACCCGCCCAAATCCGTTCACAAAACAGACGGCAAAATGGGGCCTTTCCCGGCACTGTTTGTGCTGGACGAGTTCCCGACCATGCCGAAACTGAGCGCCGTTATTGAAGGTCCGGCCGTCGGCCGCGGACAAAAAGTGGCTTATCTGCTCATCGGGCAGGATTTAGGACAGATTTCAGGCAAATACGGCAAAGACGATTTGGAAACCGTCATTTCCACGACCGCGTGCAAAGTCATCCTGTCGCAAAACAACGAGCAGACAGCATCGCGTTTCTCAAAAATGATCGGCAACAAAACCGTTCAAACCACGTCTTTCTCCAAGAGTGAAGGAATGAGCAAGAGCGCCAACCCCTTTGCCAAAAACGTCAGCTACCAGCTGCAGGGCGTTCCGGTCATCAGCACAACGGATCTGCTGAGTCTGCCGATGTTAAAACAGGTTGTCTTGATGCAGAGTTACATCGACCGCCCGATTATGGCAGATTCCCCGCGTTGGTATCTTGATAAAAGGATGAAAGCCTTGGCAGCTCTCCCGGCCGCGCCTAACGTTCCGGACTGGATTGTTGCCCAACGGGAAGACATCAATGACGATATGCTGGCCAAACTCGGCATTGAATATGATGAAAACGCCGATGATTCCGAATTCACCGAAGAAGAACTGAGCAAATAAACATCCCCCGGAAACAAGATCTGTTCCCCGAAAGTTGGACAAGTAAAAAAAATCCCGGGAAAGAAAGTCAAAGGGAACTCATAAAAACAATCAAAGTAATTGAGCCAGGCAATGAGACTTTTTGTTGTGAGGAAAGCTTTCGCTTTGCCGATACAACAAATTTAGTCGGAATTGGGCGAACATAGCCCCATTCCGGTTTGCGAACAACCGCAAACCGGCGTTCGCCTATAAAAAAACGCCTTAAAGGCGGAATATCATATAATCTGGGGCGAACACTGCGAAATAAAAACAATCAAAGTAATGATTGTTTTTATGAGCCAAGCAATGAGACTTTTTGTTGTGAGGAAAGCTTTCGCTTTGCCGATACAACAAATTTAGTCGGAATTGGGGCTGAACATAGCCCCATACCGGTTTGCGAACAACCGCAAACCGGCGTTCGCCTATAAAAAAACCGCCTTAAAGGCGGAATATCGTATAATCTGGGGCGAACGATGGGGCTCGAACCCACGACAACCGGTACCACAAACCGGGGCTCTACCAACTGAGCTACATTCGCCATCAGAACAAATTGGTTTTACAAACAAACACAACTAAAGTCAAGCTAAAAAAAATCAAATTAATCGAAAAAATTAACAATTTATTTTCTTTTTTTGCGTAATCATAAAAAATAAACAAGAATTCTCACAGAGCGGAAAAATGAACAGTAAATTTTTAAAGAAATTGCCTTCATACATAAGTATTATGTTTTTAAGCGCCAGTCTCGGTCTGTCAGTCTGCCGTCCTGCTGCGGCTTCGACTTCGTCTATTCTGATTGACGCCGAAACGGGCAAAGTTTTGTCTTCCAGCGCGGCTGACAAACTTCGCTACCCCGCATCTTTAACAAAATTGATGACTTTGTACATCACTTTTGACGCCTTGGAAAAAGGGTTGATAAAAATGGATGACAAGTTGCCTGTTTCCCGCAATGCCGCCAACCGCTCGCCGTCGAAACTCGGATTGCGCCCGGGAGAAAAAATTTCCGTACGCGATGCCGTTATGGCTTTAATCATAAAATCTGCCAACGACTGCGCAACCGTTCTGGCAGAAGGATTAGGATACTCTGAAGCCAATTTTGCCAACACAATGACTCAGGTTGCCCGCGAACTCGGCATGAAAAACACAACCTTTAAAAACGCGTCCGGACTGCCGAACAAAGCTCAAAAAACCACCGCCCGCGATATGGCCATTCTCGGTGCGGCCGTCTATCATCATTTTCCGCAATACTACAAACTTTTTTCCGCCAAGAAATTTACCTACAAAGGCAAAACTTATTATACCCATAATTATATTTTAAAATCTTTTGAAGGCGCTGACGGGATGAAAACCGGCTTTACCAATGCCGCCGGCTTTAACATCATCACCTCTGCCGAACGCGGCGGCAAGCGCGTCATTGCCGTTACAATGGGACACAATACGGCTAAACAGCGTGATAAAAAAGTCTCGTCCATGATGAATCAGGGATTAAAAAGACTGGCTTTGCTTGACACCGACAAAAACCGCATTGAAGCTGATTCTGCCGTAAAAGTAGCCTCGGTTGCCGCCGAAAAACCGAAAAAAGCCATTGAAAAAGAAAAAAACATTACGGCTGATGCAGCCGACAAAACCTGGGCAATCCAAGTCGGAGCTTTCTCTAACTATGCCAAGGCGCGCAATTATGCAATGATTGTAAAAAAAGAAAACAATCTGGACGGCAAAACAATCCGTATTGAACCGCATCAGGCCGCTTCGGCAATAGTCTACCGCAGCAAGTTGACCGGCTTTGCAAAAAAAGAAGCGAATAACGCGTGTAACCATTTGAAAAAATCAAATAAGTCTTGTATAGTCATTGCATCGGGTAAAGAACAACTTATTTTGGCGAATAAAATCTAATGACTGGAAACGATCAGAAAAAAGCCCATATAATCGTTGTCAGCAACGAAAAGGGCGGAACCGGAAAATCGACTCTTTCCATGCATCTGGCCGTAAAATTATTGCAGGAAGGGTTTAAAGTTGCAACCATAGACTTGGACGGTCGGCAGGGAACCTTGTCAAAATACATTGAAAACCGTATAAATTTTTGCGCGACGCACAACATTGACTTACCGATTCCCGAGCATTTTCGCTTTTCTCTGGAACCCAATCACTATCTTATTCCGGCCGCCCGGGAAAAAGTGGCTTTTCAAATTTATGAGTTATCCAATCAGGTCGATGCCATTATCATAGACACGCCCGGAACCAAAAACTATCTTTTTGAAGAAGCGCATAAGCACGCCGACACGTTAATCACGCCGATTTCCGACAGTATGATTGACGTCAGCGTTATCGCCGATATAGATTATGCCAAAGAAAAGATTACCAATCCCGGCCCTTACGCCGAATATGTCTGGGAAACAAAAAAATACCTTGCCTCTCAGGGCAAACCTTACTTGAACTGGATTGTCGTCGGCAATAAATCATCCAACATCAATTCCCGTAACAAAAATCTGGTTTTCTCCTATCTCAGAAAAATTGCCCGGATGTATGGTTTCCGCTTTTTGGAAGGAATGAAAGACCGGACGATTTATAAAGAGCTTTTCTTGGAAGGGCTGACCGTATTAGATATGTCTCATCCACAGCTCCGGCTGAAAATGAGTATGTCGCATCTTGCCGCCAAACACGAGATTCGCACGCTTGCCGAATTCATCTGCCCGGAATAAATTTCCGGCATAATCCTTCTGCATAACTTAAACAACGCTTGTTTTTCCGCCGCAAAGTTGTATCTTATTTTTATAAAATAAAAATTCCGGAAGGAGTACATATGTTAAAAATAGTTTCGACAACCCCTTATAATGACCAGAAAATGGGAACGGCCGGACTGAGAAAAAAGTCCAAAGTCGTTCTGCAGCCGAATTACATTGAAAATTTCATTCAGGCAATTTTCAATACTATCGGCGATTTGAAAGGCAAAACTTTCATTTTGGGCGGCGACGGACGTTTCTATAACGACATTGCAATTCAGAAATTGATAAAAATGGCTGCCGCCAACGGCATCGGAAAATTAATCATCGGACAAAACGGTTTTTTATCAACCCCGGCTTCTTCCAATCTTATTTTAAAAAATAAAACCGACGGCGGTTTTGTTTTGTCCGCTTCGCATAATCCCGGCGGTCCGAACGGCGATTTCGGACTAAAATACGCCACGGCCAGCGGCGGACAATGCCCGAGTGCCGTCAGCGACAAAATTTATGAAAACGCCAAAAACATTAAAGAATACAAAATTTTGGACGTTCCGGATATTGACCTTTCCCGTCTCGGCGCTTTCAAGCTCGGCGAAATGATTATCGAAATTATCGATCCGGTCAAAGATTATGTTGAAATGATGGAAAATATCTTTGATTTTGACGCGCTGAAACAGCTTTTTGCCCAAGGTTTCACCATGCGTTATGACGCCATGAACGCCGTTACCGGACCATATGCCCTCCGGATTTTTGAAGAAATCCTCGGCGCCCCGAAAGGCAGCGTCGTTAATTATCGTCCGCTGCCGGATTTCGGCGGGCTGCATCCGGATCCCAACTTGGTTTACGCCAAAGACCTTGTTGAGCATATGTACGCCGATAATGCGCCGGATTTCGGCGGTGCAAACGACGGCGACGGCGACCGCAATATGATTCTCGGCAAAAAGTTTTTTGTAACGCCGAGCGACAGTCTGGCAATCATAACGGACAATTACAAACTGATTCCGGCTTACCAAAACGGCATTTACGGCGTTGCCAAATCGGCGGCTACTTCCACGGCCGTCTGCCGGGTGGCCGCAGCCCATAACCTGCCCTGCTACGCTGTTCCGACCGGCTGGAAATATTTTGTAAACCTGATGGATTCCAAACGCATTACTTTTTGTGGTGAAGAAAGTTTCGGCACCGGCTCCAGCCACATTCGCGAAAAAGACGGCATCTGGGCAATTCTGTTCTGGCTCAGCGTCATCGCCGCCACCGGAAAATCTGTTGAGCAAATCACCATGGAACATTGGCGGAAATACGGCCGCAGTTATTATATGAGATTCGATTTTGAAGGATTAGATACCGGCGTCGCCGACAAACTGATGAGCGACTTGGAAAACAAACTTCCGTCTCTGGCCGGCCAAAAATTCGGTTCATACGAAATCTCCCAAGCTGCTCCGTTTGTATACAACGACCCGGTTGACGGCAGCAGCACAAAGAACGGGCTGGTTATAGACTTTACCAAAGGCGAAAAAATCACATTCCGCCTGTCAGGCACCGGCTCCAGCGGCGCCACGCTCCGAATATATATAGAAAGACTGGAAAACAAAGACTTCGGAGAAGATCCGAAAGCAATGCTCAAAGGCTTGGAAAACATTGCAATGGAAATTGCCGAAATTCAAAAAAGGACTGGAAAAACAAAGGCAGATGTCAATACTTAGAAACAGCATCCGGATATTTTTCTTTGCCGCGCTGTTCTGCCCGTTCAGCGCCAATGCCGGATTATACGGTTTTACGGAAATAAACCCTTATACGCCGGAAGAAAAAATCCTCAACATTGACGTCCCTCCCAAAGAAGTTACCAACTTTCGTGAAACTTTGCGCCACAATATCGAAATGTTATCCAATTACGCCTATCACCGTGATAAAGACTTTCAAATCATTATCCATGAAGGGCAGGAATTGCTTAACAAAAGTTTGTGGGAATACCACCTTACCGGCTATAATGACGCCCGAGCTCATCCGACCAAAGCGGAAGATCCGAGTTTCTTATTCAAATTTAAGAAAAAGAAATATGGCGCCAATGACGTTATCGGTACCCCGACACCGGAATACCTCGGCAATATAACAGGTATAGTCTTAAACAAAATATATTCCTTAAAACGCAACATCAATCCGGGGCTGTTAAATTCGCACCTGAAAACCATCACGTTTGATCTGTGCGATTCGCCCCAAATCTGTATGGATTACATAAAAAAATCCGTTTCTCAAAACATCTTGCTGCAAATAGGCTCTGATGCTGAAAATATTTTCCGCCGTATTGACGAGCAGTTTCTGATTAATGAAAACGCCCGCAACATATTCAAATTATCCGATGCTAAAAACATCTTATACTTGGACGATGAATCCGCCTTTAAAGATAAATACGATTTTCTCAAACAACTGCGCGACACTAATTTTGACATAATTATAATCCGACCGCAATTTCATAATAGTCTTGCCTATACCGCTGATGAAGTCAACAGCCTGAAGTTCAAAAAAAACGGCACAAGACGTTTGGTTTTTGCCGAAATGAACCTGACTGAAGCTTCGCCGGATAAATACTATTGGAAAAAGGAATGGGAAATCGGCAAACCCTCCTGGCTGCGCCGCTTGTCTTTTACCAATCCTGATTCCATAATCACCGAATACTGGAACGATGAATGGCGGGAAATTCTCAGCCGGCATTTTAAAAGTATTGTCGATGTCGGTTATGACGGCACATTTTTCACCGGTTTGGAAAACCACAAATATTTTGAATATCAACTGCCTCTGGAGTAAATAAATGAACGAAATCGAAGTCTTGGACATCTCCCGGGAAGCGGTCTTTACCTTATTGAAAGTGGTAACTCCGGTTCTGCTCGTGGCTCTTTTCGTTGGCTTGATTATTGGTATTTTCCAGGCGCTGACTCAGATTCAGGAAATGACGCTGGCTTTCGTTCCCAAAATCATCGGCGTTTTTGTTGCGCTGATTCTGCTTTTTCCTTTTATGTTTAACCAGATGAAAACTCTAACCGAAGGGCTGTTTAACCGGATAATTAACGGCGGATAAAATAAATGACGCAGTTATTTACATTGGAAATATATACCTTTATGACCATTTTCCTCAGGGTTGGCTCGGCAATTCTGGTAATGCCAGGTTTTATGACGAGCTATGTCAGTACCCGGATACGATTATCCGTTGCCCTGGCATTAACGCTGGTGCTGATACCGCTGCTCTCAACCCGCCTGCCCGTCCCGCCGGCTGACTTCGGAAGTTTTCTGACAACCTGCATTTTTGAGATAACTTACGGCTTGTTTATGGGACTGTGTATGCAGTTTTTATACGCAGCCCTCTCTTTGGTCGGAAACTTTGCCGGCCAGGCCATTGGTTTCTCCAATGCCCAGATGTTTGATCCGACATTTCAGACCCAGTCTATTGTCCTGGAAAGTTTTTTAAGCATCATCGCCCTGACGGTAATATTCATCACCGATCTTCATCATTTAATGATATCCGCTGTGGTAGACAGTTATGTCCTTTTTCCGGTCGGTTCAGATTTGCCGATTGATAACTTTGCCGAATTTTTAAGCAAAAGCCTAAACAACAGCTTTATCATGGGTTTTAAGATTGCCTCGCCGTTTATCGCTTTCACAATCATCTTCTACAGCGGTATGGGTCTGCTTTCCCGCCTGATGCCGCAGCTCAACATCTTTTTTCTGTCTCTGCCGCTGCAAATATATCTGGGGCTGGGACTTCTTTTTATGACGGTTCCGATCATAATCGTCTGGTTTACCAGATATTATGAAAACGGATTGATGAAATTTGTAAGGTAGGATGCCATGGCCGAAGACGATGACGAATCCTCCAAGACAGAAGAACCGTCCGAACGAAAAATAAGCAAAGCCAAAGAAGAAGGCGACACTGCCATATCGCAGGAAGCCAAAAGCTTTATTATGATTTTAGGTATGCTGTTCATCATCTGGCTGGTTTTTCCGCTAATGGGAAAATGGTTTGTTTTACAAAACATCCAATTCATTGAAGACCCGCAAAACATTCCCGTTGACCTGCAGCATATCCGGCTTTTGCTGTTCCGGGTTTTCATCGGCATACTAAAAATTATGGCGATTCCTTTTGCCGTATTCATCATCCTCGGCGTTTTTGCCAGCATCTCGCAAACCGGTTTCATATACGCCCCCAAAAGGCTGATGCCGGATTGGAACAAGCTGAATATTTTCGCCGCCCTGCCCAAATTCATAAATATGAAAAAAATTGTCGAAAGTTTGAAGGGCATTATCAAAATCGCCGTTATCGCCTATATCGCCGTTGCCGTAATCCGTCCGTACAGCGACCAGATCAACCTGCTTCCGACCATGGAAACGCCCGCTATTTTGGCTTTCATACATAAAATCGTCATTATGCTGATTTTTACCGTACTAATGGCCGTCCTGGTTCTGGCCGTCGCCGACTATGCCTACCAGAAATATTCTTATTTAAAAAAATTGCGTATGACCAAACAAGAGGTCAAAGACGAATATAAAGAAATGGAAGGGGATCCGCTGGTCAAATCCCGGATTCGCCAGGTTCGTATGGAACGCGCCCGCCGCCGCATGATGGACAATGTCCCCAAAGCCGACGTAATCATCACCAACCCGACCCATTACGCCGTTGCACTGGAATATAAGATGGATAAAATGGACGCGCCTGTTGTATTAGCCAAAGGATTGGATAATATAGCACTAAGGATTAAAGCAATCGCTGAAGAACATGATATTCCGATTGTCGAAAATCCGCCTTTGGCGCGTGCCCTGTTTGCAAGTGCCGAACTTGACCAAACCATTCCTGAAGAACATTTTAAAGCCGTCGCAGAGGTAATCGGATATGTTATGCAGCTCAAAAACCAATCACCGTCCTGACAAACTGCTCCAAAAACGTCTGGTATCATTGGCCTATTCTCTGGTCTGCCTGACAATTGCGCTGATTCTGATGCTGATGTACCCGCAGTATTCGCTGTATTTTACAATTCTGCTGCTGCTCATCGGCGCTTTCTGCCTTTCGTTGACCATAAAGACCATTTCCGCCGGGGAAGAAGCCATGAGCTATGGCGGCTTTGCCAACGAGATTATCCGCAATGACGAAATCGCCCGCCGGATAGAAAACGTTCTGGGAGAACCGGTCATTGAGAACGAACGCTCCCGGGATTTGTTCAAAAACCAAACCGTCATCAGCTTTCTGACAAACCACTTATCTGACGGCAAAATAAACAAAGCCGCCATCTATCGGCTTCAAAACGCCTGTGAAAACCTCATTCCGGAAAAAGTTGTTCTGTCATTAAAAAACCACCCGGAAGACGCCAAAGTCTTTACAGAAGAAGAATGGATGGAAATAAGCGTCCACCCGGTTTATCTGAAAAAAACCGACATTTTTGAAAGCAAATATTCGGTCAAAGCCATCAAAAAAGACACCTACCTTCTTTGGAGCTGCCGGGACATTACTTCTGAAAAAAACATCGCGCAGGTCTTTCATGAAGAAAGAAAATCCCTGCATGATTTTCTGGACTTTATGCCGGTCGGACTATATATCGTCGATAAAGATTATACCATCCGCTATTGCAACCATGCCCTTGCCCAAATCCTCGGCAGCAACCGGGAAGAACTTCTCGGCCGGCGGCTGAATGAACTTCTTTCCCCTGCATCCGTCTTTCCGGAAAATGAGCCTTCATGGCGGCAAAAAATTTACTTTATGAAATCCGGCGAAGAAATCGTTGAAACTTATGTTTTCCAGGAAAACTTCCGAGAAAACCAGCAAATTATGATGCGCGGCGCCGTCATCAGCGGACTCCCGAATGACGAAACGCTGAAAAACGAACTAAACCTGGCCTGTGATAAAGTCAGCTGGCTGTTTGATTACGCCCCGGTCGGCATTATCTTTGTCAGCGCCCGCGGAATTGTCCAGGCGGCTAACAACACAGTCTGTCGTTTCTTAAACCGCAAAGTTGAACAAATCCAAAACCGCAGTATTTTTGATAACATAAAAGAAGAAGATGCCCCCCGGGTTCAAAATGCTTTCAATGACATATACAGCGGAAAAAAATCCGCCTTATGCCTGGAGGTTCATATCAACCTCGGCAACAAAGACAAAATCGTTATGCTGTACATCAGCAAAATGAACAAATATTATTCTTCCGGCTCAGCCAATGAAGAAGGACTGATTTTGTATTTTATCGATGCTACTGAACAAAAAAATCTGGAACAGCAATTCGCCCAGGCTCAGAAGATGCAGGCCGTCGGACAGCTGGCCGGCGGAGTTGCCCACGACTTCAACAACCTGCTGACCGCCATGATCGGCTTTTGCGATCTGGTTATGCAGCGCCACGGTATCGGCGATCCGTCTTTTGAAGACCTAAGACAAATAAAAGACAACGCCACCCGCGCCGCCGGATTGGTTCGCCAGCTGCTGGCCTTCTCCCGCAAACAGCCGCTAAAACCGAAACTGATTGACATTACTGAGCATCTGACCCGTTCCAGCCAAATGGTCAAACCGGTTTTGGGAGAACAGATAAACCTGAAATTCTATCACGGAAACAATTTGGGCTTCGTCCGCGTTGACCCGACTCAGTTTTCTCAGGTCATCATCAACCTGGCCATCAATGCCCGCGACGCAATGAACGGGCACGGCACCATTTTCATCAATACCCGGGTTGAACGGTTGACAGAACCCTACCAATTCGGCGACGAACTGGTTAAACCGGGCGAATTTGTGGTCATAGACGTCAAAGACACGGGCTGCGGTATCAGCCCGGAAAATATGAGCCGCATTTTTGATCCGTTCTTCTCCACCAAACAAAACGTTGTCGGCTCCGGAACCGGTCTCGGTCTGGCCACTGTTTACGGCATTGTCCGCCAGACAGAAGGCTTTATCCGGGTAGAAAGCACTGTTGGCGAAGGCACAACCTTCTCAATTTATCTGCCGCGTTTTGAAAAAGACACCGACAGCGAAGAAGAAAAAACAAACGCCAAAACAGTTGCACAGGTTTCACCGATTCTCACCGTCAAAGAAACCATCAAAAGTCCGATGAATGTTAATGAAAAAATGATCTTTGGTTTAAACGTCTCAATGATTGACCGTAGTTTCAATCCGACAGACCCGCAAAATTCGTCTTTAAGAATTTTGTTCGTTGAAGACGAAGATTCGGTTCGGACATTTGCCGTTCGGGCTTTAAAGAAAAAGGGATATGACATAATCAGTTGCAATTCATCCGAAAACGCGCTAGAACATTTAGAAACAGACAACAAATTTGACCTGCTGCTGACCGATATGATGCTGCCGGGCATTAGCGGCGCCGAACTGGCCAAAATCGTCAGGGAAAAAATCCCCGGCATCAAAATCATCATTGCCTCCGGATACTCGGAAGAAATGGCCAAACAAGGGCTCGACAATTCAGATGATTTTGAATTCATCGCCAAACCCTACAGTTTAGGCAACCTGACCAAAAAAGTTTTTGACGTTTTGAACAAACAATAAACGGACAAGTTAATGCTGAAAAAAAACACCATAGCGCAGCTCCCGCTGGAATTTGCCCCCTGTCCCAGCTTGGACAGAGAAGATTTTCTGGTTGCCCCGTGTAATGTGGAAGCTGCACAAATGATTGACAATTGGCCGGATTGGCCTTTCTTTGCCGTTTGCATTTACGGCGAGGAAGGTTGCGGCAAAACGCATCTGGCCAATGTTTTTGCCAATAACGTATCTGTCCGCGACAACTATCCGTACAAAATTCCGACCATCAAAGCCAAAGATGTCCGTCTGGATACGCCGCACAAACTTTTTGCCAAACACCGCTGCCTGATTGTGGAAGACTTAACTTCTAAAATAAACAATGAAGCAATGTTTCATCTTTACAATCTCTATCGCAACGAAGGCGGAAACATCTTGTTTACATCGCGGACTGCACCGGCCAGGCTGCATTTTCAACTGCCCGATTTGCGCTCCCGGATGAACATTGTCCCTTCAATAGAAATCAAGGCGCCGGACGACGAGCTGCTTTCCTGTCTGCTGGTCAAACTGTTTATGGATAGACAAACAACCGTCAGTCCGGAACTGATAAATTATATCATCGCCAATATGCAGCGCTCATTTTCTTTCGCCCGCAAAATTGTCGCTGAAATAGACCGGATATCGCTTTCCCGCAAACGAGCCGTAACTCTGCCGATAGTAAAAGAAGCTTTTGATATTCTGTCCGAAGAAAAACTGCAGGGCGACTTATTTGAATAACACTCCAACTTGATATCAATTTTATTAATCTCCGCTCATTAAAGAGCAAATTTAAAACAGGGCTTTGCAGCAAAAAAAGCTCCGCTTGAAAAACAGCGGAGCTTTTCTTTTTAGTCGAAGATATTAAGCGGATTTTTTAACAGCTTTTTTGGCTGTTTCCTTTTTAGCCGGCTTTTCTTCAGCCTTGCTTTCCGCTTTATCGGCAGATTTCTTGGCTGTCTTTTTAGCCGGTTTGGTTTCTTCGTCAAACTTATACAGTTCTTCTACCGAAACCGTCTTCTCATTAACTTTGGTCTGAGAAATAATATAATCAACGATTTTTTCTTCAAAAACCGGCGCTTTCAAAGCTTCAACCGCTTCTTTATTTTTCAGATAGTAGTCAAACACGGCCTTTTCCTGTCCCGGATATTTGCGGGCTTCCATCATAATGGCATTATTAATGTCTTCCGGAGCAATATTGATTTTGGCTTCTTTGCCGACTTCGGAAAGCAACAGGCCGAGTTTGACGCGGCGAACGGCAATGCTCTTATATTCAGCCTTCAGCTCATCTTCAGACTTGGATTTTTCTTCTTCGTCAAGCTGATTATATTTCTTGGCCTGCTCATACTGCTGGCAGATGGATTTAAACTCGGCATCAACCAGACCGGCAGGAACATCAAAATTATATTCCTTGTCCAAAACATCCAAAAGCTGCCTTTTCAGTTTCATTTTGGAAACCTGCTCATAATCGCCTTTAATACGGCCGGCAATAACTTCTTTCACCTTATCCAGGCTTTCCTCACCGAGAGATTTTGCAAATTCATCATTAATCTCAACTTCTTTCGGCTCACGAATTTCAAGAATCTCAACAGCAAAAACGGCATCTTTTCCGGCCAGATCTTTGGCATGATATTCTTTCGGGAAAGTAACTTTAACGTCAACTTTCTCGCCGGCCTTTTTACCAATCAGCTGGTCTTCAAACCCCGGAATAAACGAACCGGAACCCAGCTCCAGCGGATAGCTTTCACCTTTTCCGCCTTTGAACTCGACGCCGTCAACGGAACCGACAAAATTGATTACCGTCGTATCGCCTTTTTTGGCGGCTCTGTCTTCGCTGATTTTAACAACTTCGCGACGGGCCTGAGCCAGATATTTCAAAGCCTTTTCAACTTCTTCGGCCGGAACTTCCGCCATATATTTGTCAAGTTTGATGTCCGAGAAACTGCCGACTTTGATTTCCGGCATATTCTCTACCGAAACCTCAAATTCCAAATCTTTGCCGTCTCCGAAAGCGGTAATTTTGATATCGGGCAGCATTGCCGGACGCAGGTTCTGCTCTTTAATCAGGCTGTCGGTAGACTTCTTGACCAATTCTTCCAAAACTTCTCCGGTAACGGAATCTTTGTATTGTTTCTTAATCATTGCAAAAGGAGCTTTTCCCGGACGAAAACCCGGAAGTTTGACCTTCTTTGCAATCTGGTTGATTTTAGCATCGCTTTCTTTCTCAACATCCTGAGCCGGAACCGATACTTTAAATACTTTTTTTAAGCCCTCAGACTTGATTTCGGTAACATTCATGAAAATTCTCTTAAAAAATTTAGATTACAAAACATCATCAAAGAACCAACTGGTGCGGACGGAGAGACTCGAACTCTCACGCCTCACGGCACTAGATCCTAAGTCTAGCGTGTCTGCCAATTCCACCACGCCCGCTCTTTGATTGCACAATTGCTTGCATACTACAGAAAAAAAAAATTAAATCAAGACTAAATTCACAATTCAAACAAAATTATTGTAATATAAGTTAATATTCTGTATGATGAGCGCAAAGTAAGATTTTTATAAGGAGTAGACTTGTGTTTGCCTGGAACATTGCCCGCCGATTTGTTGTCTTAAGCCTTGCCGGAAGCCTTGCCGTTTCCTGCAGTTTCATCAAAGAACATACCAGCCCGGAAACTTATAACACGCTCACGTTCAGCGACGGCGGCAGCGAAGAGGCCGGAAAAGCCACCGTAGCCTATTCCCAGGGAGATTTTGCCAAAACGGAGGAATACGTCTTAAAAGCCCTGGAAGAAAACCCCAAACAGCAGCAGGCTCTGCTCGTCGGCGCGCTGATGTCGGAGAAAACCGGACGTCTGAACCGCGCCCGCCAGTATTATGAAGAACTCATCATCATCAACGGCAATGAAACAACCATTCTGGGCAATGAGCAAATGCTGCCGGAAAAAATCTCCGACGTTGCCAAAAAACGCCTGCGCCTCCTGGAAGTCAAACAAAGCAATCTCGTAATTGAGGACGCAAACGGCGCCAAAGTCTTTAACATCAGCCAACCGGCCGGGCAAGCGCAAAGCCGTTCGGCAATCGAAGAAGCCCTGTTTAAGCGCGAACAGCAGAAAATTGCGGAACAGCAGCCCAGCTCGGAGGCCGAAATCCGTGCCGTACAAATATTGTTTACCGACCAGGAACAAAACATTATCTCCCGATTCTTAATTTTGAAAGAACTGGCCGAAAAAGACCTGATTACCAAGCAGGAATTTCTGCGTGCCCGTATGGCCAACGTCGGCGGACTGCTGCCGCTGACACATAAACCCGGCGCATTCGGCATTGACCGTTCTGTTCCGGCGCCCGACGTTATTCTCGAACGCATCAAAGTCTTAAAAGACGCCGTTGAAAGCCGCGCCATTACGCCGCAGGAATTTTCTGCCGAACGCGACCTGATTATTGAGGCTCTGCTTCCGCCTAATCCGCGTCAGCGTATGCAAAACAAAATCCCGTCCCGCGACGTCATGGGAGCCGCCAAAGACTTGCGCAAGCTGGAAATCCTTTATGACCTGAATCTGATTACCGCAAAAGAAAAAGCCAAAGAAAAAGCCGCCATTGAAAAATATCTCGGCATCAATCGCGCGCCGGCCAAAAAAGCAGCCGCCAAAAAAGTCGTCAAACCGGCGGCCCAACCCTGCACGATTGATAATAAATCGGCGCCCTGCACCTTGACAGATAAAAAAACTGAGGTAAAAGAAACACCGGAAAAAGAAGTGGTAAAAACGGAAATAAAAGTAATAGAAGAAGTCAAAAACGCACCCGTTCCGGCGGCGCCGGCCGCGCCGCAGCAACAAAACGGGACGGCAGCGCCTCAACCGTTGATACCGGCTGTTTCCAGTCCGTTTGACAATTAAAAAACAAAGAATAATAAAAAATGGAAAACAAAATAAATCCGCGCAAAACTTTTGCGATTATTTCCCACCCTGATGCGGGAAAAACAACCCTGACCGAAAAATTGCTGCTGTTCGGCGGCGCCATCCAACAAGCCGGAGCCGTCAAAGCCCGCGGCGAAAACCGCCGTGCCCGCTCAGACTGGATGAAAGTCGAACAGGAACGCGGAATTTCCGTTGCGTCTTCGGTCATGACTTTTGATTATCGCGGCGTAACCTTCAACCTGCTGGATACGCCGGGACACGAAGATTTTTCCGAAGACACATACCGCGTTTTGACTGCCGTCGATTCGGCAATCATGGTTTTGGATTCCGCCAAAGGTATTGAAAGCCAGACCAAAAAACTGTTTGAAGTCTGCCGCCTGCGGGACGTTCCGATTTTAACATTCATCAACAAGCTTGACCGCGAAGGCCTGGATCCGTTTTTGCTGCTTGACGACATCGAAAAAACGCTGGCTCTGGAAGTTACGCCGGCCAGCTGGCCGATTGGAATGGGAAAAGATTTTCTGGGCTGTTATGACTTGTTGGCCGATCATCTGATTTTAATGAACAAGACCGGCGACAAATCGCAGATTAATGCCACAATCGAAACCTGTGAAGGCCTTGATGACGAAAAACTTGACCGTCTGCTCCCGGCGCATGCCGTTGCAAAACTGCGTGAAGACGTTATGATGGTCAAAGAGCTTTGTCCGGAATTTAATTTGGATTCTTACCTTGCCGGCGTTCAGACCCCGGTATTTTTCGGCAGCGCCATTAACAACTTCGGCGTCCGGGAAATATTGGAAGGCCTGCACAATATTGCGCCGACGCCGCGGCCGCAACCGGCTGCCGAACGGACAATTTCTCCGTCCGAAAACAAAGTTACCGGTTTTGTCTTTAAGATTCAGGCCAATATGGATCCCAAACACCGTGACCGTATTGCCTTTATGAGGTTATGTTCCGGACATTTCAAACGCGGAATGACCTTAACTCAGGTGCGCACCGGCAAAGGCCTTAAAGTCCCGACCCCGGTAATGTTTATGGCACAGGAACGCGAACTTGCCGAAGACGCTTTTCCCGGCGACATTATCGGCATTCCCAACCATGGGCAGCTCCGCATCGGCGACACGCTGACCGAAGGAGAAAAACTGCATGTAACCGGAATTCCGAGCTTTGCGCCGGAACTGCTGAAAAGCATCCGCTCAATTGACCCGCTCAAATCAAAACACCTTGGCAATGCATTAAAACAAATTGCCGAAGAAGGCGGCGCCAGCGTTTTCAAGCCGATTATCGGTTCGGAATGGATTGTCGGCGTTGTCGGCGCCCTGCAATTTGAAGTTATGGCCGACCGGATTAAAAACGAATTCAACATTCCGGTTGTTTTTGAACCGACACAATATTACACGGCTCGTTGGATAGAATGCAGTAACAAAAACGAGCTGGAAAAATTCAAAAATGCTTCACAGATGAACATTGCCGAAGACCACGACGGAGAGCTTGTCTTTTTGGCGCGCAACGCCTGGCATTTAGGCAAAGTCAGCGAAGACTTTCCCCAAATCACCCTGAAAAAAACCCGCGAACAGGTTATTTAAAAAATTTTCAGAATAAAAATATAAAAAGAGATGCCTCTTACTTAGCATCTCTTTTTAACCTCAACCCGCCGGACAATTCCACTTCCGGCAGCCGATATAATCGCGGATTGTTTTAACCTTTATCTCTTCATTGTCAAAATACAACACGGCGCCAAGCGAAGCCGGAACATCAAACTCTTTGCCGTCAATTTCCAATCTGTGGTTTTTCCAATATTTCACCCGTCCGCGATAAACGCAGCTTTCCTTATCACACTTCAAATCCAGCCAATTCTCTTCTGTCTTTCTACCTTTATAAATATCTTTAAGCTTTTCGTAATCTGATTCTGACAACTTCTGGGAAGCAGTCCGTTCCAGCCATATTTGTTTGTCAAAATAATTCCCCCTGCCCGGCAATATCACCAATTCTCCGGATGTATCTTTAACCGCCAGCAAATCGGCATCGGCATTAATCATCACATCGGGAACCTTGGCCGTAAAAATACTCAAAACGCCGCAGAAAAGGCCGGGCAGCCCCCACAAACGCCATCTTTTCTGCCATAAGCACAGCCACAATCCGCCAAAAACAATCAGCAAAAGCCCCCACAACGGCATTGCCAAAACCTGATACCCGGCATTTGGCCAGGAGGCCACCCAGGCCGTTATCTCATTTACTTTTTCCACGCCCCAGCCGGTGATTTTCAGCGTCCAGCCATCAAGCCCGAACGGCATCAGCAGCATAGAAAGCAGCATAAACGGCATAATCACCAAACCGATGACCGGCCCCGCCAAAAAGTTTGCCGCCGTCGTATAAATGGCAATCCGGTTAAAATGATAAACGGCAAAAGGCAGAGTTGCCAAGCTGGCCACCAAATCAGAAACAACAATTCCGGCAATATAAACCCAAACAGCTTTAATCAGCGATAATATCCGGCTTTGCTGCTTTTTTCCGTCGCCGCTCAAAAAACGGTTCAACCGGGCGGCATATTTTTCATAAAAAGCAATCAAGGCGGCAACCGCGGCAAAAGACATCTGAAAACTCGCTCCGATAAGCGCCTCCGGAGAAAGTGCCAAAACAATCAGCGCCGCCAATGTAATCGTCCGCATAGAAATGGCTCTCCGGTCAAACAATACGCCGATTAAAACGATAAACGTCATAATAAAAGCCCGCTGCGTCGGCACTTCCGCTCCGGAAATCAGCAGATAAAAAACGCTGAGAAAAATGGCAAAAACCGCCGATATCTTTTTGGCGTCATAACGTAAAGCAACCGGCGGAATTAAAGCAGCTATAAGGCGGATAAAAAAGAACATCAACCCCGCCAGCATACTCATATGCACCCCGGAAATAGAGAGGAAATGCGCCAAACCGGAATCCCGGTAATCATTGGTAATTTTTTGGCTGATACCGGAACGGTCTCCTGCCATAATTGCCGCCGTGATTCCGGCCTCATCTTTGGGCAGCTGCGCTTTCACATGCTCAACCATTTCTTTCCGGAGAGCGTTGACTTTGCCGCTAAACCAGACGCCAAGCCCGACCGGCGCATCACATTCCAGAGGCTGAACCGAAGCCAAAGCATAACCATTGCCTTTTGTGCCTGCATAAAAAGCCTTGCGGTCAAACTGATACCCGCCGACGACTGCCGGCAAAGGCAGCGGCATAATCTTCGCCACGGTTTCCACGCACTGTCCGGCTTTCCAGTCTTGTTCTTTATTTCTCAACGTAATTTTAACCGGTCCGGCAATTTTCTGTCCGTCAAAATTCTGCAAATCATCCAGCACCAGACGCGGCTTTCCTTTCATATTATGCTCCACCCGGATAATACGTCCGCGGATATAATCGGTCTGCGCTTCGGAAATAAGCGGCTCCCTGGCCAGATGCAAAGTCTTCATCTGAATATTGATAAAGCCTAAAACAACAATCGCCGCCCCAAGCAGCCCCCACAAACGCCGGGGCTGAAAACGCCAAATCCAGGCAAAAAGCAAAATCAGTTCAAATACCGCCAAAGACCACCATTTTGACGGTTCGGCCGGCAGAGCAAAATACAAACCAATACCGCAGCCAAACAAGACCGGCAGCCACAGAAACCAACGTTCCTGTTCTTCAGCCAGACATTCTGCCAGATAGCTTTTGCGATGTTGCAGCATAAATTTTTCCTTTCATTTTATTTGTAATATATTAATCTTTTTATGTCATCATCAAAATCAAAGATATGTTACGAGGAAAAGCCATGAAAAAAATTACATTTGCCGTTTTTTGCTCCCTGCTGTTGTTCTCAGCCCCGCTTCACGCCGAGGTTAAAAGCATTGTTGACTGGGACGGAGGCTACAATCCCTACAAACCGGGAAATGACACCATCGCCGGCAGAGATAATCCCGAACCGGTAAAAACCGTCTGCTCCACCAAATGCCCTGCGCCTTACAGCATTACCACAACTTCCTGCCCGCCCGGCCAGGTTTTGATAAACTGCCCGGCTTCCGGCTGCTCATATTACCGCCTTTGCCGCAATAAAAATGAAAAAGGGGACGAAAAAAGAAGTCAGGACATCATCAACACAAATGTCAATGACATCAATCTGCCTGAGCTTTTAGAAGAAATTGAAACTTACCAATACGACCAAAACCAATAAAAAGAAATTATCCCCGACTTAGAAAAAAGCCGTTTTCCCAAACGGCTTTTTCACATAATAAACAAAAAAATTTTTCTTGTAATATAACAAAAAATTGGTACGATAATTTTTGTAAAACAAAATTATGTCATATTATTAAGTACCAAGAACAAATCTCAATAAAATAAAACATTATGAAAACTTTTATGAAAAAAATCGTAACCGGAATTATCCGCCCGGTGTCTAATCTTGCACCTGTTGCAGCTCTGTTCATTGTCATTTGCGCCTTAATTTCTGTTACAATTCTGTGCTTTATCAAATTTCCTCTGGCTGCTCTTTCCGCCAACGGGAAACTGCTTATGTGTCTTATAGTCATTTTGGCCTGCGCCGGAATAGCAATAGCCGTCAGATTATTAATGGATTTCACCCGTAAATAAAATGAAACAAAAAAAACTGCTGTCGCCTGACAGCAGTTTTTTTTTAATATCTGAAAAAGTGATGAGATTAAAACTCCCACCAGTTTTTCTTAATTTCTTTTACAAAGGCCTTATGCACCTGCATATAAGGCTTGTCGGCCTCTTTTCCTGTTACAAAAAAGACTCTTCTTTCACCAAAGAGCTCTCTCGTTAACAGGATTTTACTTCCGTCAGGATACTGGAAATTGGCTCCCCTCGAGAGATCCCAGATTTCCGTTCCTACTGTAACAGGTTCGCCGTCCTTAACTGCAACAACTCGTCCGTCCGGACACTTCCATGCCGGCACAACCGCCGTAACATTTGGCCGCCAATATTCATACAGGTTAACCTGCCCTGAGTATCTGACGACGACAACTGGTTTGGCGCCGGCAACCGGAGCATTCAATACCATTTTGTTAATTACTGATGTTGCTGCACTCGAAGAAATTATTGTATTCATAATCTTGTTTTTTTGTGGCTCTGAGAGCCGATTAATAAATAATATCTTTTTAATTCTCTTAACAGAAAACAATATATGACAAAATTTCCAAAATGTCAACACATTTTCTGCAAAAAAAATTATTTTTTCAGATATTTCTTCCTAAATGTTTCCATTGTACTTTTTCGTGAGCAAAATCAAATTTATTAACATCGTTAATCGTATCAATAGCATCATTATCCAATATCGCAGACACACACACATCCAAAAACTTGCCGCAAGCATCGGCAGAATCGACAAAAGCCGTAACATTGCCGGAAGCGGCCGCAATCCCCTTGCGCAAAAATTCGCCCCAAATCTCATATTGCTGCAAACGATCATACGGCGTATCCGGAATTGTATCCAGACCGAGTTCCAAAAGCCTTTTTCCGCATTCCGTTTGTTCCAGCAGCATCTTTCCGGGATGCTTCTTCACAAAGTTCAAAGCTTTTTGTTTGTTTTCCTGCGTCTTCAGATAACTCACGCTATAAAGCACCAAACCATTTTTAGGCGTTTTCACACTCAAATTTTCAAGAGCATCAAGCGCCAAATAATACCAATTTTGTTCCATTGACTATAATAATTAAAAAAAATTAATAATTCAAAATACCGCCGATAATTTTATTCAATATCATCATCTTGTCAAGACACAAAAAAACTGTCTAACCTCACGGCCGGACAGTTTTCTTTCTCATGTTTAATTAAAAAAATGGCACCTTGCTGATAAGGCATCCAATATCTTTATCCCACCCGGACACGGGGAAGAACCATACTTTCCCAAAAACGTCCGCCCATATTTTCAAATGGGATATCGTCCCAATAATATTTTCCGGCGCTCTCTTCTTTTAAAATTTTAAAAGAAAGCCCGCTTTTAATCTCACTCAGAACGCCTTGTTCCGGGAGAATAATATTCACTCTGTTAATAACACTTTCCGGGATAAACTCCGCGTTATCCATCCGAAGATATTTTTTTTGGTTATCAACTGTCGTGATGGCCCAGCAGGGAAGACGAAATCTCGTATTAAACATATCCTCTGCTTTCTGCAAATCGGCAATACGCTTTGCGCAAACCGGCAGCAGATACAAAAACTTAATTCCTAATTCTTGGAGCAGACAAATCGCTTCGTCCATATTCCAAACTGACTTTATCTTTGTATCCATATATAATTATTTTTATAATAGTGGCTAATTAACTGTTTCGTTATATCCGATTCCGACATTTTTGTCAATATCTTTTATTTTGGAAAATGCAATTTTTCTAAAAAAACATCCTATATTGCATATTAAATACCGGATATTTTATTACAAAACCAGATTCAAAACCCGTTCCGTAGCCTTAATCGCCGCCTTGACCTGATCGGCAGAAACCGCATGAGTCACCATACCGTTGTCCCATTTTATGGTTGCCTCCACCAAAGAATTAGAGCTTCCGCCCGGAGGAATACTTATTTCAAAGTCCAACAGTTTCGGAATATCCACATTCATTTTCGGCGCCAGTTTGCGCAAAGCATTCATAAAAGCGTCATAACCGCCGGACCCCTGAGCCGTTTCTTCAAAAACCTCGCCGCGGCATTCCACCTGAATATTGGCGCTTGGTTTCATCTGCATCGTCGTCGTTACCACGCAGTTCGTCACCCGAAACAGCTTATACCGCTGCCCGCCGAGCATATCTGCCACCAGAAAAGGCAAATCCTCAACCGTAACCGTTTTTTTCAAATCACCGAGTTCCACAATTTTTTGCAACAGCTTTTGCTTTTGATCATCATTCAGATGAATCCGCAGTTTCTCCAAATTCATCTCCAGGCTGGCCTTGCCGGAAAGCTTGCCTAATGCATAAGAGCGGTTGCGGTCAAATCTGTCGGGCGTCAGATTGCTCACATACAAATTTCCCTTTTTATCACCATCGGCATGAATCCCTGCCGTCTGCGTAAAAACATCGCTGCCCAAAATCGGCATATTTCCGGCAATCCGCTTGCCGCTGAACGTTTCAACCAGAATACTGATGTCTTTGAGCTTTTTTTCATTAATTTTGCAAGCCGCATCGCTATGGTCGTTAATTGCCGCCGTCGCCTGCGCCAAATCCACATTGCCTGTACGTTCACCCAACCCGTTAACCGTCACATGCAATCCGCTGATACCAGCTCTGACTGCCGCCAGCGCATTCGCTGCCGCCATACCGTAATCATTATGCGGATGAAATTCAAATTCCGTTTGCGGATAACGCTTGATGGTTTCGCCAATATATTCTTCCGTTTCAAACGGGTTCAAAACCCCGAGCGTATCCGGAAGAATAATGCGTTTAAAACCCAAACCGGCATAACAGTCCAACATCTCCCAGACATAATCCGGACTGTTTTTAATGCCGTTGGACCAGTCTTCCAGATAAACATTGCAGGCAAAACCGTTTTCCTGCGCATAGGCAACCGTTCTCCGCACATCTTCCAAATGCTCGGCCAGTGTCTTTTTAAGCTGCAGTTCGCAATGTTTCTGCGATCCTTTGGTCAAAAGGTTGATACGCCGGCAGCCGGTCGGCTTCAGCCAGTCGATTGACTTGTTATAATCGGTAAAGCTCAACACCTCAACGGCATTTTCAAAACCGGCGGATTTTGCCCATTCCATAATCGCACTCAGGGCAATTTGTTCTTCTTTGCTGACCTTCGCACTTGCTACTTCACAGCGGCTGACTCCGACATCGGCCAGCAGGCGCTTGACAATCACCAGTTTTTCTTCATGTTTAAACGAAACACCCCTGGTCTGCTCGCCGTCCCGCACCGTCGTATCGACAATGTCAATAAATCTCATCTACTTCTTTTTCTCGCATAGTTGCAAAACAATATCCGCAGCATTTTCACTCGGCATTTGCTCTCCCAAACCAAGAACTTCGCGGACTTTCTTAAAACCGGCAATTTGTTTATCATACAAATCATCTTTTTGCAACAGGCCTTTGATATAATTACGAATATTTCCCGGCACGCAGCGCTCCTGCAACAACTCCGGCACAATCTCGCGCCCAAGCAGAATATTGGAAAGATTCACAAATTGAATTTTCAAAAAATGGCGCGCCAGCATAGCCGAAAAAGCCGAAACCTTATAAGCCACAATATGCGGCACGTCCAAAATTGCCAGTTCCAGTGCCACCGTACCGGAAGCCGCAATCGCCGCCGAAGAAGCTTTAAAAGCATTATAACGGTCTTGCTGCGTTTCAGTTACCACAACCGGCAGCCCGCTTTTTTCCGTTTCTGCTTTAACTATCCCGGCCACGGTTTTCACCGTCGGAATTACAAAGAACAAATCCTTATCTTGCTCAGAAAGCTCCCGCACGGCGTCAAAAAATACCGGCAGCAATTTGCAGACTTCTGTTTTGCGCGACCCCGGCAGCACGGAAATAACCCTTTTTTCTGTCGGAACATTGAACTTCTCGCGAAATTTCGCTCCGTCGGCATACAAAGCCTCGCTCTCAATCACCGGATGCCCGACAAAATCCGTCGGCAGATGATAAGGCGTAAAATATTTCGGTTCATAAGGCAGCAAAGTCAACAAATGGTCAATGTATTTATACATCGTCCGCGCCCGTTTTTTCTTCCAGGCCCAAACCTGCGGCGCCACATAATGCACCTGTGGGATGCCGGTTTTCTTTTTACGCAGCGCTTTATGAACGCGCGCTGAAAAACTCCAGCTGTCAATCGTAACCACCACATCGGGCTGCACCCTGACAATATCTTCGACCGTATTTTTAATATGCCGCAAAACTTTCGGAATACTCGGAATAACCTCCATAATTCCCATAATCGACAAATCGGCAATATCAAACAAAGACTTCAGCCCTTCTTCTTCCATTGTCTCGCCGCCGACGCCGTAAAAGGCCGCATCGCCGCCGGTTTTTTTCTTCAATGCACGCATCAACCGCGACCCGAGCAAATCTCCGGAAGGCTCTCCGGCAATCAGATAAATTTTTTTCATTATGCTTCCTCCCGTTTGGCATCGGCCGGATTCACGCCGACAACAAACAATCCGAGTTTATCAGCCGTCTTAACGGCTTCCGCCTCGTCCACAATCAAGCCGTTTCCGGCATGCAAAGCCACGCCGCGCAATCCTGCCTTATGTGCATTTTCTATTGTCCGCACGCCGAAAGTCGGCAAATCAATCCGCATATCTTGCTGCGGCTTGCGCAGTTTGACTAAAACGCCGCCCGGCCCTTTGCGTTTATAATCGCCGCAGCGCAAAAGCATCTTATCCGTTCCTTCAATTGCTTCCACTGCCAAAACAAGCCCTTGTTGGATAACCGCGCCCTGCCCGATGTCCAACCGCCCGAGTTCTGTAACCACCTCAACCCCGCGCTTGATATCTGCCCAGGCTTGCTTATCCGGCTTAACTTTGCCTAACACGCCTTCTTTTACCAACAGTTCGGGAATAACCTCGTGAATTCCGCGGACAATCATTCCCTCGGCCTCAATTTCTCTAACCAAAGCACGCAATATTCCGTCATCGCCCAACGCTTTCATCCCGACTTTGGCAAAAAACGCCGTTGTTTTCCAGTCCGGTACCAAATCAGAAAAACTCGGCCGCCGGATTGTGCCGATCATCACGACTTCCTGCACTTTTTCTTCGGCAAATTTTTTAAAACCGCTGCCGGCCTGCCCGATTCTAATCCACATATGCGGCACTTCGTCCGACAAAATGTCTTTATCGGCATTGCCTTCTATCGCCAACACAAAATACGGCCTGCCGTTTTTGCGGCAATGCTCAATCAGCATCTTCGGAATAGTCCCGCCTCCGGCAATAATTCCTAATTTTTTCACATTTTCAGTCATCATTAATCCACAAAAAAGAAAGAATAATCCTTCTATAACATAGAAAAATTATTCTTTCATTAAAAAAGACAAATACTTTTAAGCAAAACTATTCTGCGGTTAAAATATTGCGGCGGTCTTTCAAACCAAACTCAATAAATTTAATCTGCTCCTGAACAATGGCATTGCCTTTGAATTTCTCTTTAGCTTGTTCTACGCGTTCTTCCAATGTCCCTTCTTTTCCTTTGAAGATAAACATATAAGCTCGCGTTGCGGCTTTAATATCAGCCTCAGCCATACCGCTGCGTTTCATACCGACCAGATTCAAACCGCGCAGCTTTCCACGGTCGCCGGTAACCATACCAAAAGGAATAACATCGCGGCCGATGCCCGTCATTCCGCCAATCATTGCTTTGCGCCCGATTCGGCAAAATTGATGAACAGCAGAATTTCCGCCCAGAATGCAGCCGTCGCCCAACCGCGTATGTCCGCCGATAACAGCGTTATTTGTCATAATCACGCCGTTGCCGACCACACAGTCATGCGCCACATGAGAATTGACCATAAACATTCCGTCATCGCCGACAATTGTAATCAGCTTCTGCGGCTCGGAACCATCTTCCGGCGGCGTTTGTCCTTTCGGCGTACCGCACTGCATTGTTACATTCTCGCGAATAACATTACGCTTGCCGATAACCAGTTTGGCATCCGGCTGAAATTCGTTGCCATGATCTTGCGGACCGCCGCCCAGCACGGCTCCCGGAAACACAACCGTTTCATCGCCGATTGTCGTATTGCCCAAAACGGTAACCCTGGCAATCAGATTAACTTTCTCCCCGATAACCGCATTGGCGCTGATATAGCAAAACGGACCGATAATTGCACTCTCCGCAATTTTCGCACCTTTTTCAACAACTGCCGACGGATGAATATTAGACATCAAAATCTCCTCACAAAATTAACGTTTGTTTTAATTATAAACCAAAAAATTCAGCCGTAAATACAACAAATCTTTCAATTTATTACATCTTGACTTTCAGATAAAAAAACAATAGCCTGTTCCCGATAAAAAAATTATTAACATTTATTAAAAAATAATATTATGGAAAAGAACCTGACTTTGTCGCAACAAGAGACCGATTTGCTTTTGGCAAGTCTGGCCGATGACGGCGAATTTTGCGCCGATTTTAAAATGGTATTGGGAAAAAACCGCCAGGCTTTTGATGAACGGATAAAATCATCTCGGGAAATGAACCCCGTCATAGAAAACATCTTTATCTCAACCTGGCCGTCGGAACTGATTTTGCAATATATCCAAAATATTGTTCCTTCCCCCCAAACACGAAAAAAGCTGCTGCAAAATGCCGAAAAGGAAATTGTCTGGACGCTGATAAAAAAATCGACCCCCACTGCCAACGAAAGCCAAATCATTCTGGAGCGGGAAGACGGCCTCAAATTTTTGCCTGTTTTGTTGCAAGAAGCTGCCGATTTTAATAAGGAGTGTGAAAAAATAATTTTCACCCGGGCAAATGTCTCCGACACAAAGACCTATTGCCTCGAATGTCGGCGCATCCAAAATATCGGACTGCTGCTTTCAAACGACAGAAACCGTCACTTTTTGGAATTTTACCTTCAAAACAATCCTTTTTACGAAAATCTTTATGACAAAGAAGTCAAAGAAATCGTTCCCTACCCGGAAATTTTGAAGATATACACGGAAAAACATACCGTTCCGTTCTCCGAAGTGAAGGATGACAAAAACTTTGAAAGCTACATCAACAAAATTTCTCTTGCCGTGCACGATTGGTTTTACGAAGGAATGTCTGAAAATATGCGGATTAAATTTCTCAAATCTGCTTTACTGACGCGGCAGCAAAAAAAATCGCTCAAACAAGCGGTTGAACACTACGGAAATCAGTTGTCGCTGTTGGTTGCCCAAACGTTGAACAAAATCGGTTTGCTGCATGATGATGAACTCATCGAGTGCCTGTTAAAAAATTCCGACAAAGAAATTCTAAAAGTAATTCCGGCAGAACAATGCGTTTATGCAGCATTGCACAATCAGGAAGTCAAAAGACACATTCTGAAAATGCAAGATGCGGAAATCACGTCAAAAATAATTGATGAAGACCCGTTGGGCTACGAATTTGAAAATTACCTTTGGGACTATCCGGAAACAGAGCGCAAAAAACTCATCGTCCAGCACGGAAGAAAATACGGTTTTGCACAACAAAAGATGACTGAAATCTTTCTGAAATATAATCGGGAAGCATATTGGAAACAATTCAAAGGCATTTTCAACTTCTGAAAACGGTTCCGTAATAACAAAAAAGGATTGCTAAAAAGCAATCCTTTTTTGTTGTTTTTATCAGGCTCTTAATTCACCGCCTGTCTTCTTCCTGACTTCATCAACCACCTTGTTCATCAGCCCTTCAATATCTTTGTCGGTAAAGGTGTTTTCAATCGGCTGAAAAGTCACGGACAAAGCCAGAGACTTTTTACCTTCCGGCAGATTCCCGCCTTCATAGACGTCAAAAATGCGAACATCGGTAATATGGACGCGGTCGGCATTTTTGGCTGCCGCAATCACATCGCCGGCTTTCACGTCTTTATCCAGAACAAAAGCCAAATCCTTGTCCAGCGGCTGGAACTGATAAAGCTCAAGTTTCTTGCGAGCCTTACCCTGAGATGCGCGCGGCTCCGGAATATTGTCAAGGAACACCTCAAAAGCCATTACTCGCTGCTTAATCCCCAGTTTTTTGGTTACAGCCGGATGAATCTCGCCAAAATAAGCCAGCACGTTTTTGCCCAAACGCAGCGACCCGCTGCGTCCCGGATGATAATATTCCGGTGCATCGCGAAACACCTGAGCATTTTCCCATGGCCCGTTAGCCGCCGCAATCGCTGCAATGGCATCGGCCTTGGCATCAAAAACATCAAAAGCGCGTTCATCGCCGGTCCAAACTTTTTTAGACGTCATCCCGCAGCGCACGCCTCCGGCTGCCAACGTCTGCTCTTTCGGTCTGCGGCCGTAAAACTGCGGTCCGACTTCAAAGAGAGATACATTGCCGTAACCTTTGGCAATATTGTTCTTAACCGCCAACAGCAAATTCGGCAAAACCGACGGACGCATTTCGTCCAAATCGGAAGCAATCGGATTAAACAACAGAACGGCTTCTTGTCCGGCTTTGCGGAACATTTGCGCAATTTTTGAATCAGTAAAGCTCCAGGTTACCGTTTCCAACATCCCGCGGGCAGCCAGCTCATGCTTAACCGTCACATTGCGGCGTTGAACCGGCGTCAGGGTTTGAACCGGAAACTTGTCATGTGGCAAAGACTCCGCCGGAATCTCGTCCAGCCCGATCATCCGCACAACTTCCTCAACCAAATCATGCTCGCCTTCAATATCACCGCGCCAGGTCGGAGAAATCGCTTTGATTTTTCCGCTTTCTTCGGAGGTTTCAAAACCGAGTTTATTCAGAATATCAACAATTTTCTCTTTTGAAACTTCCAACCCGATAAGGCTCTTTAACCGCTCCGGACGCAAATAGGCAACCCGTTCGGCGCAATTTTCATTACCGGCGATTTCAATTTCGGAAACCTCCCCGCCGCAAATTTCGGTAATCAGCTGCGTGGCATAATCCGACCCGAGGACGTTCGACTTCGGATCAACCCAGCGCTCATAACGATAACGTGAGTCGGAATCAATCTGAAATTTGCGTCCGGTACGGGCAATACAATCCGGCGTAAACAAAGCGCATTCCAAAAAAACATTTTTCGTTTCTTCGCTGCAGCCTTTTTCCGCACCGCCCATAATGCCGCCCAGACATTGGATTCCCTCATCGTCGCAAATACCGAGCGATTTATTGTCCATGGCATATTCTTTGTCTTCCAGAGAAACAAACTTCTCACCGTCTTTTGCCATTCTGACTGTAATATTGCCTTTTAGTTTATCAGCATCAAAAACATGCAGCGGCCGCGCCATGTCATAATTGATGTAGTTGGTCACATCCACCAGCGGCGAAATCGAACGCAGCCCGATGGCGCACAAACGGTCTTTCATCCATTTCGGCGTTTCTGCCTTGTTGTTAACGCCTCTGATATAGCGTCCGACATAGGTCGGGCAGGCATCTTTGGCTTCAATCGACACTGTAATCGGGCTTTTGAAACTTCCCGGAATTTTTTTGATATTCAGCGGTTTCAAAGTACCGAATCCCGCAGCCGCCAAATCTCTTGCCACGCCGCGAACGCCCAAACATTCCGCCCGGTTCGGCGTAATGGAAATTTCAAAAACAGGGTCAATATTCAGAACCTTATCTGCCGGAACTCCGATAGGCGTATCGGCCGGCAGTTCGATAATACCGTTATGATCTTCGCCGATGCCAAGCTCTTTTTCGGAACACATCATGCCAAAACTTTCCACACCGCGGATTTTGCCGACTTTCAGTTTTTCATTATAGCATGGAATGGTAACGCCGACTTGCGCAAATATACCGATTAACCCCTGCTTGCAGTTTGGCGCGCCGCAAACAACCTGCAGTTTTTCTTTTCCGGTATTAACGCACAATAACCCGAGATGGTCGGAATCCGGATGCTTTTCATAAGTCTCGACTTTAGCCGTGATAAAATCTTTCAAATTTGCAGCAGGGTTTACAACCTCTTCAACTTCCAAACCGATTTTAGTCAGCGTTTCGGCAATCTCATCAACCGATGCCGTTGTATCCAAATGTTCTTTTAACCATGATAACGTAAATTTCATCTTGCTGCTCCTCCGTTATTGCTCAGTCCGCCGGTCATTGAGGCGGAATCAAGCGGCACAAAGCCGTAATGTTTCAGCCAGCGGACATCGGATTCAAAGAAAGTCCGCAAATCGGGAATACCGTATTTCAACATCGCCAGACGGTCAATCCCGACGCCGAACGCAAAACCCTGATACTCGTTCGGATTAATACCTCCGGCTTCCAGAACTTTCGGATGAACCATACCGCAGCCCAAAATCTCAAGCCAGTCGGTACCGGCGCCGATTTTCAATTCGGTCTTGGTTTTCAGGCAGCCGATATCCATCTCGGCTGACGGTTCGGTAAACGGAAAATACGACGGACGATAACGTACCGGCACATCGTCAAGCTCAAAAAAAGCTTTAACAAAATCATACAGACAACCTTTGAGATGCGCCATCGTAATATTCTTGTCAATCACCAAGCCTTCAACCTGATGAAACATCGGCGTATGCGTCGCGTCATAATCGGAACGGTAAGTACGTCCCGGAGCAATAATGCGAATAGGCAGTCCCCGTTCTTCCATCGTCCGGATCTGCACCGGAGAGGTATGGGTGCGAACAACATAACTGTCATCAAAATCGGCGCTGTCCGGATTGGGAATGTAGAAAGTATCCTGCATCTGGCGGGCCGGATGGTTGGCAGGCATATTCAGAGCATTAAAATTATGAAACTGGTCTTCAATATCCGGCCCTTCGGCAACTGAAAATCCCATCTGGCCGAAAATGGCGACGACTTCTTCATAAATTTGCGAAACCGGATGAATCCGCCCCTGATTTTCCGGACGAATCGGCAGTGTAACATCCACCACTTCTTTAGCCAGCTTTTCATTCAGTTCTTTAGTTTCCAAAAGGGTTTTGTGTTCGTTAAGAGCCTGCTCAATTTCACCTTTCAGCAAATTCAGCCTTTTGCCCATTTCAATTTTCTGCTCAAGAGGCAAAGCGCCGAGGCCTTTCATCATTTCGGTAATTTTTCCTTTTTTGCCCAAAATGGCAACCCTGGCCTCTTCCAAAGCCTTCATGTCTCCGGCCTGATAAATTTCGGCAATCAGCGTTTTTTTCAATTCATCAATATCTTCCATTTTTTCCTCAATCTCAGTGCATTTAAACTGCAAAAGAGCTAACCCGAAAAAACGAGTTAGCTCTTTCTCTATAGATTTTGCTCAACTATTATTTAGAGAGAGCGTTTTTGGCAGCTTCAACCAGTTTGGCGAAGTTTGCAGGCTCTTTCAAAGCAATATCAGCAAGGACTTTTCGGTCGAGTTCGATGCCGGCTTTGTTGAGCCCGCTCATAAATCGAGAGTAAGTCATATCATTAAGACGAGTAGCGGCGTTGATTCTCTGAATCCACAAAGCGCGAAAACTTCTCTTCTTTGCTCTTCTGTCGCGATAAGCATATTGCAAAGCTTTTTCAACTTTTTCAACGGCAACTCTGAATACATTTTTAGAACGACCTCTGTAACCCTTGGCCATATTAATAATTTTCTTGTGGCGGGCGTGAGCGGTCATACCTCTTTTAATACGAGACATATCAAATTCCTCCTACAAATACGGCATAAATTGTTTAACAATCTGAACGTCTACATCAGAAACCAATGTAGTACCTCTGGCTTGTCTTTTCATTTTCTGAGTTTTGCAGAAGAGGCAGTGTCTCTTTTTGGCAAAATTTCTTTTCAATTTGCCGGTGCCGGTAGCGCTGAAGCGTTTTTTAGCGGCACTTTTTGTTTTCAATTTAGGCATTTCAATCCCTTCCTTTATTATAATCTGGATTTTTCTTTACGAGTCGCCAGGCATGCCAAAACGCCCGAACCACTCTGTTCACCGGCTCTTATACTATTAACTTTCAAAAATTGCAAGCATTTTTTCATCAAAAAAAACAGCCCGGTTATAAGCACGGACTGTTTCAATACTTTTCTTCACAAAATCATACAAATCGCTCGTCATCCGCATCAGCAATCCGATAAGGCTGATCAAAAACCTCGTTACCGATACTCAAAACTTTAGCCGAATTAACATCAACCCAAATCTTAACGGCATGATCTCCAGTTCTGCCCATGCTGCAATTAATTCCAACCATCAGACAATCACAATATCTGGGTTCGTCTTTGGGAGTTAAAACGGCTGCATAAGCCGGGAATCCGAAGATTCCGCCCCGGCCGCTGCAGTTTCTCCGTTTTCCTCCGGCACAGTTCCGCCATTGTCTGCTGCGCCGTTTTCTTCGTCAGCGGCCGTTTTGGTCTCTTCTTGCTCGGGATAATATTTTTCCATAACCTCTTTAATTTTTTCTTCTTTTTCCTCAAATGTCAAAGCCGGATTCTTGTTGATTTCTTCGATTTCCTCTTCCGAGGCCACCGCTTTGGCAATCATCTCATCATGCTGCGCTTTCTGCTCCGGCGTCAACTCCGGCAGCGGCTCGCCGTATTTTGCAACATCGGAACTCCGGTCTCTTCTGGACGGTTCTTCCTGATAAGCCTGCCTGGCATAATACGCCAACAATTCGTCACGATTCACCTTGC
Organism: uncultured Pseudomonadota bacterium; assembly: GCA_949300375.1. Lineage (GTDB taxonomy): Bacteria > Pseudomonadota > Alphaproteobacteria > RF32 > CAG-239 > MGBC133411. The sequence continues at coordinate 5,374 of CASGEB010000008.1, read as the reverse complement.
CGTCCCGATTAGTATCCATTTCACGAAACTGCTCTTCCGGAGATTTGTATGTACCGCTTTTTTTGGCGGCGCGGATTTCTTTTTCTTCTCTCCGGCTCAACTTCAGATTCTCAAAATCGGAAAGCGTAAACGCCCCGCCCTCGGCGATTCCCATTCTCCGCATCATCGAATTGGCCTCGCGATCGCCCATCCGCTGATATTTATCCTCAAAAGATTTGGAAAGATAGCTTTTCGCCTCCGGCTGCCCCGCCGCCAGACAAAACCAAAAAGCCAAACCTGCCGTAGTCAGAAAAATTCCGTTCACCTTCCGCCTCCTTATTAATAAAAGTTATCGCCCCTGATAAAACTGGAAGACCGCATATCAATCAGCTTGCCGTCTTTCAGCGTTACTTTCCGATCCATTTTATCTGCCAGTTCAAAGTTATGAGTGGCAATCAGCGCCGAAAGCCCCGTCTCTTTCACAATCGCCAGCAGTTCCAGAAAAACGCCGTCCGACGTCCGCGGGTCAAGGTTTCCGGTTGGCTCGTCCGCCAGCAGCAGTTTGGGAGAATTTGCCAAAGCCCGGGCAATGGCCACCCGTTGTTGTTCCCCGCCGGAAAGCTCGCTCGGACGATGCGCCAGCCGCCGTCCCAGCCCCATTCGGTTCAACAGCCATTTGGCACGTTCATTGGCAACCTTTTGGCCGACGCCGGCAATCATTTGCGGCAAAGCCACATTTTCCGTCGCAGAAAAATCACCGAGCAGATTGTGATACTGATAAACAAACCCCAGATAATCGCGCCGCAGGTTTGTGCGTGCATTATCACCGAGTTTGCTGCATTTTTGCCCGTCCAGCCAGACATCGCCTTTTGTAGGTTTTTCCAGCAAACCGGCAATTTGCAGCATTGTAGATTTTCCGGAACCGGACGGGCCGATTAACGCCACGATTTCTCCCGGCGCAATGGCAAAATCCACTCCTTTAAGCACTTCCAGCTTAGAAGCCCCCTGCTTAAAAGTCTTGACCACGTTTCTCAACTCTAAAGTCGGCATTTGTTTATTCATAGCGCAAAGCCTCCACCGGATCAAATTTCGCGGCGCGATAAGCCGGATACAAAGTTGCAAGAAAAGAAAGCAGCAGCGAGATTGAGGCAACAACGGCTACCTCCGCCGCATCGACTTTTGCCGGCAGCTTGGACAGAAAATATATCTCGGCCGAAAACAGCTCGCGGCCGGAAAGTCCTTCCAAAAACTGCCGGATTGTCTCAATATTATAGCACACCAGCAGTCCGAGCGCCACGCCCAGAATCGTTCCGACCAGACCGATTAACGCGCCGTCCAGAAAGAAAATCCGCATAACAGCGGCTTTTCCGGCGCCCATTGTCCGCAAAACGGCAATATCGCGGCCTTTATCCTTAACCAGCATAATCAGGCCGGTAATAATATTAAACGCCGCCACCAGAATAATCATTGTCAAAATCAAAAACATAACGTTTCTTTCCACGTCAATGGCATTAAAAAATGCGGCGTTTGTCTGTTTCCAGTCAAAGACATAAGCTCCGCCCCCGATACTTTCTTCAATCGCACGCCGAACCGGACGCAGCATGCTGTCATCATCAAGCGTAACGTCAATATGGCTGACCGCGCCTTTCATGCCGAAATAAGTCTGAGCTGTTTCCAACGGCATAAAAATATAATTGGCGTCATATTCATACATGCCGACTTCAAATGTGCCGATAACGCGGTAAGACTTCATCCGCGGCACCGTGCCGAAAGCCGTAACCTTGCCGTTCGGAGAAATCAGCGTAATTTCGTCTCCCGGCACAATTCCCATCTTATTGGCCAGCCGGGAACCGACAATAACGCTGTTGCCCTCAAATTCGTCCATATTAACCAAAGAAAGCGCCGTCTTCAAAACCGGCCGCATTAACAGGTCTTTTTTCTCAACGCCGCGCACCATGGCACCTTCCGCCGCTTTTCCGGCCGAAACCAACAACTGGTTTTCAATCATCGGAATCACATACTTCACAGGCTCAAATTCGCCGATTTCTTTAACCGCTGCTTTATAATTGTTAAACGGATAACCAACCGGCGACATAATGCCGATATGTCCGTTCAGCCCGAGAATACGGGACAAAAGCTCCTGCCGGAAACCATTCATTACCGACATCACAATAATCAGCGTTGCCACCCCGAGCGCAATCCCGGTAAAAGCAAAACCGGTAATTACGGAAATAAAACCTTCCTTCCGCTTGGCCCGCAAATACCTGCCTGCGACAAAACGTTCAAATTTTGAAAAAAGCATACCTGAAACTCTCCCTAAAATATGCTTTTATTTATAAAGTCAAACCGCCGTTTTTGCAACCGCTCATCCGGCAATGTGTATAAAAATCCCCGTCTTTTTAACAATTTGCTAATATTATTACACTAAAATAAATACTCAGCATTAACGGATGAAATCGATGTCAAAGTATAAAAATTTTCTGCTCACACTGGTATTCTTGCTTTTTCTGGGCGTTCAAGACGCCGCATTCGGCCAATTTATCTTTCATCCGGCAGATTCTTTTTTCTTTTTGATGATATCCGTTTTAGGCGTTTTATTCTGGGGAAGCCTTTTGTTCCTGCCCCGTTTTGCTTATGCCGCCGTCTTAATCGCCCAATCCCTGTTGTTGGGAATTGTTTTCATCTGGCATAAATATTTTAAAGACGCCATGCCGCTTGAAATGCTCTGGCAGCGCTTTTCCGTCGGGATTGACTTTGCAAAAAAATCAACCGAAACTTTCAACGACCCCGTCCTGTGGGGAATTTTGGCCTTGGGCATATGCAATATGCTGATCTGCCTCTTTGCCTTCAAATACACCCGCAAAAAATATTCTCTGGCATATGCTTTGCCTCTTTTGATTTTCTACTATTTTCTGTTCTGTGTTTCCCAGATTTTACGCCCCATTGCCTTTGACGAAAACGCCTGCAAATATTTTGGGTACAAAACCTGCTGGCTGCACGAACTTTCTAGCAAATTCAAATACGAACAGGAAACAGAAAAAGTCATTGAAAGCCTGAACAGGCTCCCAAAAGCAAACCCTGCCGCCCCGACAGACAGCCGCCATATTTATGTTATTCAGATAGAAACGCTGGTTTACGACATTATCAACAAAAAATTGGACGATGGCCGCGAAATAACGCCGTTTTTAAATAAACTCGCTCAAAACGGACAATTTTACCATATCAAAAATTTCAAACATACTTCCAGCGCCAACACTGATTTTGCCGTCAACCTCGGCATCCATATTTCCGAACGTTTTATGAATTACAGCGCATTCAGCGTTTTCTATGAACACCTCATTCCGGAAGATATTTATCCCCACGCCCGCACTCTGGCGCAAAAAGCCAAAGACAAAGGATTCTACACCTCTTTTTACCATAACTATATGGGAAGCTTTTTCAACCGCCGGCCGCATACCGTTGCCCAAGGCTACGACCGGATAATTTTTTCGGAAGAAATGGAAGGCCTCGGCTACCAAAAAGAAATCTGGGGCTATTCGGATCAGGATCTCATTGACTTCATCTTAAAAAAACAAAAACAAGAACCGCACGACGCCGAATTCGCCTATATCATCACCGTCAGCTCACACGCCGACTTCATCCTGCTTCACAATCCTTCCCCGCTGCTTGCCGATGCTCAAACCCCGTTGGAAAACTATTACAATGCCATAAACTTTGTTGATAACGCATTGCAAAAGTTCATAACCCAAAGCCCCAAAGACGCAATATTTTTTATATTCGGAGACCACGATTCCCCCCAAATATCGACCAACTCCGTTCCGTTCATCATTTACAGCAAACAAACCAAACTCCCGCCGGCCGCTCTCCGGGAAATTGACAATGCCGCAATGATTGCATTGATTCACGCTCAAATAGAAACTGCCCGGTTAAAATAATTCCCGACGAGACAAAAACCAAACTTTCAAGAGTTTTCTTTATACAAACACAACCATTCACCGATTCGGATTTTAACAAAATCCCGCCGTCTTATTTTCACCATTTTGTCATTTTTGCGAAAAACAACGACTCGTGCTTTTTAAGGAAAAATTAACAAAATCAAATATTTTTTTATCGATTCGTATTATTTTTTCCTTGTCTTGACTCCGGATTCGTGGTATAAATAATATTGACAAAACATATTATTATAATTCCATATCATTAAGGCATGGATGATATTCAACATATTTTCCTTCTATTATTAATCGGTTAAAACTAAATATTGAAATATCAATATCTTAGCCTTACATGCCTGACCGAATTTCTCATTGTTTAATTAAAAAAATTTTTTCGTATGATTAAATTCAAGAATTTTACAGGGATTTTGGTCAGCATGCTGATCGCCCTGGTAGCAACCGTTTTCGCCGGATGTTCTGAAAACAGTGTATACGGCTTGGAAGAGCCGGCTATGCCTGTAACCGAAACTCCGGTTGACACAGTACGTATCGTCAGCATCAATTTTGACGCTGATTATACGTTAACTTGTGTTGACTCGACTGACTATGTGTCAGGAGCTGGCTTTGCTTATGAAGGCAAAGGTTTCTTCTGGTACGAGATGTCAGACGAATCCACTGAAAAGTCGGACGAAATCTCTTGGGATTTCAACACGACTTTGAGCTGGACTCCGGAACGCTTCGTCATCCGAGACCCGGAAACCATCACGCTGCAAGGCGTTACGGTAAATCCGGTCAGCAACGGCATCAACGCCATTGTTGAGTTTGATCAAAACTTGTTCTTTGAGGTTAAGGCGCGCACCGAAACCCTGGAAGAAGTTGAGATTGTCAACGGGTTCAAGTATAAATATCCCACAGTAAAATGTGAGGATATTGAGGTTTTGGAATCAGAAATCACTTACACTCAGCTTCCGCAAGAGGCTGTCAGTGGCAAGTTGATGGATGTTTGGTTCGTAGAAATACCGGCCTTGGCTATTTACGACAACGGTGATGTTCATCGTTTTGTAATGACCGTCAAGATTGGTAAGGGTGCTTACATCGAGCCTGATCAGCCCGAAGTACCTGAAACTCCGGTAACTCCAGAGGAACCCGAAACTCCGGTAACTCCTGAGGAACCTGAAACTCCGGTAACTCCTGAGGAACCTGAAACTCCGGTAACTCCCGAGGAACCCGAAACTCCGGTAACTCCTGAGGAACCTGAAACTCCGGTAACTCCCGAGGAACCCGAAACTCCGGTAACTCCAGAGGAACCTGAAACTCCGGTAACTCCCGAGGAACCTGAAACTCCGGTAACTCCCGAGGAACCTGAAACTCCGGTAACTCCCGAGGAACCTGAAACTCCGGTAACTCCCGAGGAACCCGAAACTCCGGTAACTCCCGAGGAACCTGAAACTCCGGTAACTCCC
>CASGEB010000007.1 GCA_949300375.1 uncultured Pseudomonadota bacterium | reverse complement strand
GCCAGACCATCTCTCACATAATAGCAAAGGAGTTTTTTATGTGTAAAGCTATAAGCTCTTTGGAACCACGCGCCTAGCGCGGGGTTTTCAGAGTACAAAGAAAGACTGCAGAAATCTGCAGTCTTACAAAATCCTGATTTAACATTTCGTGCTTTTATCGAAATAATCATCAGACTTTTTCCCGAATACCCGCCGCATTCCGCAATAAATAGAATAAGCGCCGACAGCAACGAGCAGAGCAAATGCACCGCCGATAAAAAAAAGAACTATTATCTTCATATTTCAGTATTTTTAGTTTGTTTTTTCTGTTCAACAGTACATTCTTCATCAAATATCCGCCAAACTCCCGTACGATAAAAAACATACGCAAAAAAAATAAAAGCGGCCAAAAATAAAATAATAAAGCTGAAAAAAACTATCATAAGCTCAAAATTAATAATTATTATCTAAAAAAGAGTGTAAGACAAAAAGGCGTAAAGTCAAGAATTTAAAAAAATAAAAAAGGCTCTTTTTGCGCGTTTAAGAACCTTTTTTTAAATAATCTTAAGCTTAAAATCATATGTATCCTCTCCCGTAAACAAAAGAATACGAGATTTATTTTGACAAAACATATTATATGTAAGCACAATAATTAAGAGGAACTCTAAAAAGAATTCGTAATATCGGAAAAACAGAATAACCCACGGCATTTACTCTTTTTTCCATTTTAAAACCGAGAGGAAAGACACAAGTCTGAAATAAAAAATATAACAGACAAACTCTCTTTGCAAACAATTCAAAACATTAATGCTTCCAACAGGGGATCAGCCTGTTTTAAGACAATGCTTTTAGCCGGAAACAGCCATTCTTGACATCAAAGCCGGCAAATTTATTTCATTCCACCTAATAATGCTCCCATAATATATGTTTTTAATTTAAATAATGATACCTTTTCACTTGCCGAGCTTAAATATTAAGATTTAAATTTTTATTAACAACAGGATTCGTTTTCGATTCGATTTTCAGATAACACATTGATTTTACACAAAACACTATTTTAAAAAGAATAAAAAATTTTTTTCGATTCGCTGATTTTCAGATTCATTTTTATTAAAAATGTCTTTACGAATCCAAAAATATATATGGAATCCGCAAAAAACCCGATTTTTTAGAATCGGGCTTTCTTTTAAAGAATCATTTTTATTCGTATCGAAAAAATACTAAATTTATTTTTTTCGACGATGTGTACAAAAAGGTACACAAGGAGAAAAGAAACAAGCATAACCGGCCTTCAAAAACACTTAAAAACTGCGATATGTGAGTCAAATAATAAGAAAAAAGAATTTTAGCGACAGGAGTGTACGTGGTGGTACATGACTTAGCTAAAATTCTTTTTTCTGTATTAGATAACCACAGAGCACTAAAAAGCTTGATAAAGGCCGGTGCTACGCTGTTTTTTTTTCGACGACGTGTACAAAAAAGGTACACGAGGAGAAAAGAAACAAGTATGACCGGCCTTTTGCAAGCTTTTTACTTTTCGAGGTCGGCACCAGTCTCCTGATCCACCCTCTTCGCAGAAAGTTTAATCTTGCCGCGATTGTCCATACCAAGACACTTAACCCACATCGTGTCGCCTTCTTTATAAAAGTCGGAAACAGATGCTATACGCTCGTTTTTAATCTCGGAAATGTGAACAAGGCCTTCCGTTGTACCGAGAAAGCGGACAAATGCGCCAAAATCCATAATCTTGGTAACAACGCCTTTGTAAATCATACCTTCTTCCGGCTCAGCCACAATCCCCATAATCCATTCCAGCGCTGCATCGCCCTCCTCTTTCTTCATAGAAGCGATTTTAACAATACCGTCATCGCTGATATCAATCTTGGTATTGGTCTTTTCAACGATTTCACGAATAACCTTACCGCCGGAACCAATAACGTCCCGGATTTTGTCAACCGGAATCTTAATGGCAACAATACCAGGTGCTAACGGAGAAACATTCGGACGCGGTTCGGCAATTGCTTTTGCCATTTCTCCCAGAATATGGATTCTGCCTTCATGCGCCTGAGCTAAAGCCGTCTGCATAATTTCTTTGGTAATGGATGTAATTTTAATGTCCATCTGCAAAGCGGTAACACCGTCTTTTGTACCGGCAACCTTAAAATCCATATCGCCGAGATGGTCTTCATCACCAAGAATATCCGTCAAAACGCAAAAACGTCCGTCGTCTTCTTTAATCAGCCCCATGGCAATACCGGCCACCGGTTTGGCCATTGGCACGCCGGCCGCCATCAAAGACAGCGTTGAACCGCAAACCGTCGCCATTGAAGAAGAACCGTTCGATTCCATAATCTCGGAAACCACGCGGATTGTATAAGGAAAAGTATCTTTGTTTTTCGGCATCATCGGATGAATAGCGCGCCAGGCCAGCTTGCCATGACCGATTTCGCGACGCCCCGGGCTGCCCAGACGACCGCATTCACCGACAGAAAACGGCGGAAAGTTATAATTCAGCATAAAATCTTCTTTATATTCGTTCATCAGGCCGTCAACAACTTGTGCGTCTTCGCCTGTACCAAGAGTTGTAACAACCAGAGCCTGTGTCTCGCCGCGCGTAAACAAAGCAGAACCATGCGTTCTCGGCAAAACATCAATTTCACACTGAATCGGACGAACAGTCTTGGTATCGCGTCCGTCAATCCGATGTCCGGTTGTCAGAACTTTTTCACGAACTACTCTGTGCATCAGTTTTTCAATGGCATCACCGACATAACGCATTTCAAGCTCATTTTCCGGATCAATCGTCGCTTTGACCTCTTCCGAAGCCTGACCGACCAAAGTACCGCGTTTCAGTTTATCGGTTTCTTTGAAAGCTTCTTCAAATTTGCCGCGGAATTCTTTTTCGATTCTCTCATACAAAGCATCAAATTCCGGCGGAAAAACAGGCGTCTCCCAAGCTTCTTTGCCGGCCTCTGCCTTGAGTTCGTTAATCATTTTGATAACCGGTTGAAAATTGTCAAATCCGAACATAACGGCGTTCAACATTGTTTCTTCCGACAATTCCTGGGCTTCGGATTCTACCATCAAAACGCCTTCCGATGTGCCGGCAACCGTCAATTCAAGTTCGGTATCTTTCATCTGCTCAATTGTCGGATTCAAAATAAACTGCCCGTTTTTATATCCAACCTTGGCAGCGCCGATCGGCCCGAGAAAAGGAATGCCGGAAACAGCCAGCGCAGCCGAAGCGGCAACCATGGCAACAATATCGGAATCCGTCTCCTGGTCATAACTCAAAACCGTGCAGATAATCTGAACTTCGTTTTTAAAAGCATCCGGAAACAACGGACGGATCGGACGATCAATCAGACGGGAAATCAAAACCTCGCGTTCGCTGGGTTTTCCCTCGCGTTTCATAAAACCGCCCGGAACTTTTCCGGTTGCATAATATTTTTCCTGATAATTAACGGTTAAAGGAAAGAAATCCTGATCTGCCTTTGCCTCTTTTGCTGCAACCACGGTCGCCTGTACGACTGTCTCGCCATAAGTGGCAATAACTGCGCCGGTTGCCTGTCTTGCTATTTTACCCGTTTCTAAAATTAACTTTCTTCCGCCCCAATCCATCTCTTTCTTGACGACATTAAAATCGATCATATTTCTTTTACCTTTCTATCTATAATCTATCTTACATACCTCACCTGCCCCCCTGGCAGGATTTAAAAGGAATGCGGAGCCCCAATGCCCCGCACCCCGAAATTAAAACTTATGCCGTTGCAGAAACGGTTTTATCCGGGCTATGCAAACCTGGCTGAAAAAAGAACCATATACTTGTGCCGGATAAAAAAAACGTTCCCCAAACAACATAAAATATTAACTCTTATTACTTACGCAAATCCAATTTCTTAATCAAATCCTGATATCTTTCTTCGCTGGTAGCTTTCAGATGGTCAAGCAGATGCCGGCGGCGGCTGACCATCTTCATCAGACCCAGACGGGAATGCAGATCTTTTTTATGAACATTAAAATGTTCAATCAGGCTGTTGATTCTGGCCGTCCAAATGGCAATCTGAACTTCGGGAGAACCGGTGTCATTCGGTTTCAGGCCAAAAGATTTGATAATTTCTTGTTTTTTTTCATTTGTAATCGACATCAAATTTTCCTTTATATTTTAACAGTTAAACACACGAACCGGAGAAATTTTTCTTTCATCGATTCGGACTATTGCCGCCGGGTTGCCGTCAAACACGGCCACAGCCTGTTTGCCCGTCAAATTACTGATATCATAATTTTTGGGAGACACCCCTTGTCCAAGCCTGAGCTTGGCGGCATCAGCTTCCGATACAGCTAAAACCGCGATGTCGCGCAGTGATGTTATTAACGGAAGCAGAAATTCTTTCAGAGCCTCAGTATGCACTACTTTTTTTAAATTTTCCAGTAAAATCGTATCCTCAAGCGAAAATTTTCCGCATTTTGTCCGTCGAAGCTCTTGCAAATACCCCAAACTGCCGAGTTTTCGCGCCAAATCCCGCCCTAAAGACCGGACATACGTCCCTTTTGAACACTCTACCCGGAATTTTGCCCGATTATCCGGCAATTCTTCCAACAGCTCCAGCGCATAAATTTCAATCCGCCTTTCCGGCATTTCGACGTTCTGCCCTTTTCTGACCAGATTATAAGCCCGCTGTCCGTTGATTTTTATGGCCGAAAAAGCTGGCGGAACCTGCACGTTTTCACCTATAAAATCAGGCAAAACCGCCAAAATTTCTTCTTTGGGCGGAATTTTTTCACAACGGCGGATAATTTCGCCCTCATTGTCCCCGGTATCGGTCTCTGCGCCCCACTGAAGCACAAATTCATATTCCTTGCGGCCGTCCGTTACCATGGGCAAAAGCTTTGTTGCCTCGCCGAAAGCCACTGGCAGCACTCCGGTTGCAAAAGGGTCAAGCGTTCCGGCATGGCCGTTTTTTCTGGCATTAAACAGCCGGCGGGTAAAATTAACCACATCTGTCGATCCCATTCCCCGGGGCTTGTCAACAATCAGCCAGCCGTTAATATCCTCACCCTTTTTATGCCTTGCCATTCCGCTTTGTTTCCTTTTAGCAGCCCGCCCACAGGATTTTTGCCGTTCTTTACGCTAAATTTTGTTCAAATCGCTCTGAACTTTAGGATCTCTCAAAAGTTTTTCAATCTTATCAACCTGTTCAAAAGAGTCATCGGCTTTAAAAACCAATTCCGGCGCATAACGCAGCTGCAGTTTTCCGGCCACTTGCTTGCGCAGATAATTTGCCGCCAGCTGCAACCCTTCCAAAACCTCTTTGAGATATTCGCCGTTTGTCGTCATCAGATAAACGGAAGCGTATTTCAAATCCGGAGAAACGCGGACTTTGGTAATCGTTACCATGGTATGAATACCTTCCAGATTTCTGATTTCCCCGCGGTCAATAAAACCGGCCAATATTTTCTTAACTTCCTGCCCTACTCTGAGCTGCCGCTGCGAAGGCTCTTTTTCCGCCATTTTCTTTCTCCTACAAAAAATTATAGGATATATATACATTTAATCTGCTGAAATGCAAGAAAAATCGAAAAACAGACCAAACACCCCCCTTTGATAAAAAAACGGCAATACCTTCCGACCAAAAGATACCCCGTCTCCATAATCCGCCGCCCCGACCGCAAAACATAGCCATTGCCCCGATTACAAAAAGATGATAAAATATGCTTATCATCAAAAAAAAGCATCATTCCGCCGGAATACATAACGTTGGAGAAATAAAAAAATTTACCTAAAAAGGAAAAAGTAATGAGATTATACTGCTATACTTATTTTGCCGAAAAGATTCTGCAAGAAGGCTATTTATCGGTAGCAGCCAACCCAAACCCAAAACAACTTGAAATGTATGCCCGTAAAGCCGGTTCCACAGATTCTGAAGACATTAAAAGATATTTGGAACAAACCCTGCCGGGGCGGACAAAATCAATCAGCTGCCTGACCGAGAAAGCGCCGATTGAGGACTATGAACACCCATATCTGGATTATCTGGTGCATCATGCTGCGATAATTTCGTTTGAGCTGAACGATTTATTAAAAGACGGGCTGGTAGAGATGATTTACTGCAAAGATAATTCGAAAACAGCCAAAACCGATATTGACTTTGAAAACATTTACAAAATCAACACGCCGGCAGAAATTGATACCTCTCCATTGGATTGGCACCAATGCACTGAAGCTTATGGTTCACCCTACAATATGCTCCGCCACTATATTTTGGTTCTGAGTAAGGGATTTATTCCGCCGGAATACATAACGTTGGAGAAATAAAATGCACTATTTCACGCTTGACCAAGAAAGCTTTGATAATATTACTCGCAAGCCCAACCTGACTTTAGACATTCCGAAAAGCGGCTATAATTTCCGCGCAACAAACTATGTCGCCTCAAAAACAGCAGAACAAACCAAAGGATGCTCTTTTTTGGACACGACACAATATTGTACTCTGGCTGCAGAAGACTGCGACAAGGCTGACGACTTGGTAATCGACGCCTGTATGAGTGAGAAACTGATTACCGGAGAAATCGGCATCAATCCCTCAGAGAATAATTTTCTGTTATTGGACTGCATTATGAACATTACGGCACAGACATTGAGCCTTGAAGACGTTAGCCAGCGGCGAATGGTCGCACCATTGACAATTGCCGCTGAAAACAAGGAATCGCACGGCGTGGCTCTGTGTATTGATTCCAACAAAGATAAAAAGCATATCGACATCATAATTTTAGAGCAGCACGCGTTAAGAGACGGCGGAAAACTTGATTATTCCAAGGAAATAGACCTGACGCTGGCACATTTGCAGAAAATTTTTGAGACTCAGGGCATGAGTGTCAACACCTATCAGAACGACAAACCGATTTGCCGTGAGAAAGGCGTCTGCGGCATTGTTTCCGCCGAAGTATGCAAAAGACTGCTGCAAGCGGAAAACCCCATAAAAACAGCCCAACTCGGCACAATTAAAATCAGCCGGGAAAAAGTTAACGAACTTCATCATGCCAATTTTTTGAATTATCAAAAAGATAATCCGATACAAAAAGAGAATGAAAAAAACTATTCGAGATGATTCTCCTCTTTTCAAGCTGCTGTAAAAAACGCGATATAAGCGCTAAGCAAAAACAACCGCTGCTCCGGTTGTTTTTGTCTGCAAGTTGTTTTTGTCTGCAAGCTCTTTGGAACATCTTGGCAAGCAAGGAAAGCGTTAGCAACCGCAGCGCGCCTGGATGCCTAAGTCAGATAATAAGAAAAAAGAATTTCCGATATTAGCGTCATTCTAAGCCGCTGTAAAAAATGCGGAGAATGAGTCGAATAATAAGATTTTAGGGTGGAGAAAGCGGAGTGTACAAAATAGTACATGAGCATTTCTCCATCCCGCTAAATCTGTATTAGTCGGCCATTATACGCGTTTTTTTATTTTATCGGGAGGCGACGAGAGAAACAGAAGATATAGTATCCCCCATTCCAACCAAAGTTACAGGTTTGGGAACCAAAATTGTCGGTATTGCAATCAAATCATACCCTCTGAAATCGGAAATACCGTCTTCTTCCAGTTTTTCATTCCCGGCATAGACTGCCGCTTTTTTCAAAACATCCAAAGCCTCGTCATTCACCGGCGTATCTTTGCGAACCACAAAATCTTCCGGCTTTTCAACCTTGCCCAGACTGGCTTTTCCGGCAGCTGCCGCGGCTGCCAGACACATACCGCGCAGATTCTCCTGCGGCTTAATCCGAAACCCCTTGTCCTGCAATGTCATATATAACCCGAACATATGCAGTTGAACCCGTGGACAGCCGGTCTTTTTCTTTATCCGGTAAATAGCTTCCAGCATATGGGCGCTGTCCGTATTCTCCTCACATTCGGCGGCAAATTTTTCCTCTCCGATAACCTGAAGCGCATCAATCGTTTCCCGCTCGTTCAACCCGATTGAATCAACCAAAGGCGCAATCTTATTGACAATATCGCTCCTGACGGCAATATCCTGCGTTGAAGCAATCTCCAAATGCACAATTCCCTGCGGATTCAGCTTTTTCCAAGATTTAACCAGCGGCAAAATCCCTTCTATCAGTTCGCAACCGCGGTTATTGGAGGTTAGGGCATGAAAACCCGAAAGAATAATATAATCTATCGGATGCGTCTCAGAAAACCTGACAAATGCGTCATCTTTCACCAAATTCAGGTTTAACGGATCATAAGTGGCAATAAAACGGTTTGATTTCGGACAAACCGCCTCATGTCCGTCAACAGTCAGCTTATCGCCTTTATCAAATTCCAAAATCCAGTGAATCAAAGGCACATCTTCTTTCCGGTCAATCAGACAAGCTTGTTTTTCCTCGCCGTTCTCATCAAAAGAAACCAGATTCTCCAACTTCAAAAATTGCCCGGCCTGCAGCTTCGGCAAAGAATTGGCATGCACATAAACTTTTGGCACGCCGGCCGCCGCCAGCGCATTGGCAACAATACCGCCCTGTCCGCCCATCTGTAAACGGTCATAACCGATATTCTCAACCATCCAGTCATAAACAGCCTTGTCTTCGGTCAGCCATTCTTCGGCAATGCCGCGGGAAAAACACTTAAACACGCCCCGGAGAACGTCCGTTCCTTTACGCAGTTTCAACTCGCCGGCACTATTCAAATCTTCCCAGGTTAAACCGTTTTTCTCAATCAGTTCCTCAAGCCTTTTTCCGCTGATTTTAACAACAGCGTCAATATTGGCATTAAAAGCCGTTGCCGCAGCTTTAACCTCTTTCATTCTGTCCAGGGTTCTGCCAACATTGGCATATTTCTTAGCCCATATTTCTCTAAGCTGCAAATTATCCATCCGGGCTACTCCTCTTCCTCATCGTCACGGCTGTCCTCAACCGTCATAACAACAGGTTTTTCCACATACAAATGCCACCTGTCGGCGCCGAAAGCCTTGCATTTCGGACAAACTGAATGCCACTTTTCTGTAACTTCCCCGCATTCCGAACATATCCAGGCCGCATCGTCGGCACATTCATTATATTTGTTATTCCAAGATTTGGCTTCCCTTTTATTATGGCTGAAAATATTTTCATATTCGCCAATCAGGAAACAAATTTTTTTGGTACAGGGATTATTAATCAAAAAGATTTCCATCTCTTCTTTTGCTTGCGTCCACCGTCCGGCCTGAGCGCAAAGTTCCGCCAAAATACGGTTATTCAAAGACGGCCGGAGCAAATTTTTCGCAGCCAGTTCTTCCATATCCCTGATTTTGGCATTCATATCATTTTGATGGCGCAAATTCAAATAGGCATAAGCCGCGTCATCCGTCGGATTTTTCTTCCAAACCTTCAGCAAAACATCCGCCGCTTTGCGTATCTGGTTATCGGTATTTTTATAATATTCTGCCAAAGCCAGCGCTGCCGGAACCAATGTATCGTCAGTTTCGACCGCCTGAGAACAGTATTTAAAAAATTTAACCTCATTGCCGGCTCTCTGAAAATCTCTTGCCCTTTCAAACAAAATAATGGCTTTCATCTTGTTATATTTATCCAAAGGAATGATTTTCTTTTTCTTGCCGGAATCAAGCACTTGCAAAGCGCCTTCCCAATCGCGAACCTGCGCCCGCAATTCAAAAGCGCTTTCAATAATCCAATACAAATCCTGTCGCAGTTCAAAAGCTCTGTTAGCCGTTTCCAAAGCCTCTTTAAACTCTTTCTTTTCCATCTGGGCTTCAATGGCGGCTTTCATACCGATAATCCGGATATCTCTGTTTTTCATAATTTTTTCAGACAGCTCTTCCATCTTGTCATAATTTTTTTCGCCTTTATAAATTTTCATTTTCAAAACATCGATAATAGGGTCGTTCCCGATAACTTTTTTCAGATTTTTCAAATGAAAACGGGCCTCGTCCATATCTCCGGCCGTAATTGCCGTCATCGCCCGGAGAACCAAAAGCAGCGACTTGTCAAAATCTCTCCGCTCTATAACAATTTTTTCACTGATTTTATCTGCTAACGCGTCAATAGCCGCATTTTCTGTAAATTCATTCTCAAGATAAGAAACTTTGTAAGCCTCTCTGAGCTGCAATTTAAATATCTTTCGGCAAAACCGGTTACAAAGGTCAACAGCCAAAACCAGAACCAAAACCAAAAGCATAAGCTCCGGCACGGATAAAATTTCATGATAATTGCGCCAATCCACTGTTACGACGCTCGATTTGTCCAACATCCAGGCAATAACGGTAAAAATCAGTCCGATGAAAATAAAAGTAGATATTTTTCTGGTCACTCCATTGCCTCCCTTTTAATGATATTGACTTTCATTGCCGCCAGAGAATAAGTTGCTATTTTGCTGACAGCTCGGTCAAATTCAATTTTTGAAGAAACTTGCCGCAGCCATTTTTGCAAGCCTTCATCTTCTGCCAAAACAGCATTTTCCGGCAAATTCAGTTCTTCGGCCGCCCGGGCAAAATTTTCTTCCTGAACGAGATTTCTGATATCTTTCAGATTCTGCAAAATTTTTATCTCTTCTTTTTCTGCTTCATTAACTTTGCGAACCTTAACAAAATCGCCCAATTTGCTCAAAATCCTGTCTTTCCAGGTTTGCGCAGCGGCATCTTTTTGCTTTTTCATAACGGAAAAATAAATATCTTCAAATTCGTTGATAAGGCGGGCGTTTGTAACAATGCCGCGCTGAGCAGATTTTTCAATCACAGACAAAGCAGAGCCCAGCTGCGGGTTATCTTGCGCAAGCTGCTGCAAAACCGCCGCCTCATAAACAAAATTTCCGCCTTTGCCGGCCGCATCTTTAACTAACATTGCCGCCGTTAAAATCAGAGCGCTTTCATCCGTTGTTTTGCTGATATATCCGACCTTTCTTTCCAAAGTATCAAGTCTTGACATCATCCCCAGAACGGCCGACGCATCTGCTTTGGAATCAATAATATTCATATTGTTTTTTTCAATGGCGTCAAATTTGTCATAAAGCTCGTCAAGTTTCCGGGTATCAACCGGCCCTTGAACCGCCGGCATAGAATTTTTCAGATTAAAAAGCTCCGTCTGCAGCATAACAATCTGTTTTTGCAAATCTTCGACGTTGACGCCGGAAACGACCCGGGATTTCTCTTCGGCCGTCTGACTTTCGGAACTTTCAAAAGCCTTTTGCAGCCAAGCTTTTCCCTGCCCGGCAATTTGCGGATTCTTATAAAGCCACCACCCGGCGCCCAAAATTAAAACCACCCCCAGAACTTTCGCCGAAGAATATTTTTTTTCCACCTGTTTAACCGGCAGTTTCTCATTTTTCGTCTCAGATTCTTTTTTCTCGTTTTTATTCACCGTCTTTCGCCTTTCACCTGAAATTTAGCCTTTGCAATAACTGATTTATAGTGTATATAATAAAAAAAAAACTGCAATAAAAAAGAGATAAACAATGATAGTTTTAGGGATTGAGAGCAGCTGCGACGAAACCGCCGCCGCTATTGTCAATGACAAACGGCAAATCATAAGCGAATGTTTGTTGACCCAGCTGGAAGAACACAAGCCTTTTGGCGGCGTTGTTCCGGAAATTGCCGCACGCTCCCATTTGGAACACATCGATGAAATAATAGAACATACGTTTGCCAAAGCCCGGCTAAAACCTGCTGATGTTGATGCAATCGCAGCTTCTTCCGGCCCGGGATTAATCGGCGGCGTTGTAGTCGGCGTAATGTCGGCCAAAGCAATGGCTCTGGCGTTAAACAAACCCTTTATCGCCGTCAACCATCTTGAAGGACACGCCCTTGCCGCCCGCCTGACCAGTGATGTCCGGTATCCGTATCTCCTTCTGTTGGTTTCGGGAGGACATTGCCAGATTCTGGTGGTTAAAAACGTCGGAGAATATGAACGTCTGGGAACGACTATTGATGACGCGGCCGGCGAAGCCTTTGACAAAGTGTCAAAAATGTTGGGATTGGGATATCCCGGCGGCCCGATGATAGAAAAAATGGCTGACATAGGCAACAGCCGGCGTTTTGTTTTGCCCCGACCGCTTTACAATTCGCCTGACTGCAACTTATCTTTTTCCGGATTAAAAACCGCCGTCCGCAAAATTATTGAATCCTATGCGCCGGACGGTATTGTAGAACACGCCATTTTACCGGAACAAGACGTTGCAGACATCTGCGCCGGATTCCAGTTTGCCGTTACCGAATGTCTCTGTCATAAATTGGAAAAAGCAATCCGCTATTTTCATGAACATTATCCTGCCGGAAAAGATCTTGTCGTATCGGGCGGCGTGGCTTCTAATACTTTTTTAAGAAACCGTCTGGAACTTCTGGCCATTGCCAATAATATGGTATTTTCCGCACCGCCGGTTCGTTTTTGCACCGACAACGGCGTTATGATTGCCTGGGCCGGATTAGAACGATTCCGCGCCGGTTATACCAACAATCTGGATTTCAAACCGCGCCCGCGTTGGCCTCTGGATGAAAACGCCCCGAAAGCCGCCGGCGCCGGAGGAGTAAAAGCTTAAATGAGAAATAAAAAAGAAATCCTTGAGATAATGGAAATTTTCAACCGGCACAACCCAAATCCGCGCTGCGAGCTTGATTATGCTAACGCCTATACCTTGCTCGTTGCCGTAATACTATCGGCGCAAAGCACAGACAAAGGCGTAAACAAAGCCACCAAAGAACTCTTCAAAATCGCCGATACGCCGCAAAAAATACTGAATCTGGGCATAGACAGGCTGAAAGAATATATCAAAACTATCGGATTATATAATAACAAAGCTAAAAACATTATGGCCATGAGCAAAGAACTGGTCGAAAAATACAACGGTGAAGTCCCTGCCGAACGCGAGGCATTGGAAAGCCTTGCCGGCGTCGGACGCAAAACCGCCAATGTGGTCTTAAATGTTTGGTTCAACAAACCGACAATCGCCGTCGATACCCACGTTTTCCGAATTTCTCACCGTTTAGATTTCAGTAAAGGGAAAAATCCGCTGGAAGTAGAAAAGGATTTGAACAGTGTTCTGCCGGATAATTTCAAAAAGAATGCCAACCACTGGTTAGTTCTGTTCGGAAGATATATCTGCAAAGCTCAAAACCCGGATTGCGCGAATTGTCCGGTCGCCGCTTACTGCCGCAGTACGGATAAAAAAATCAAAAATTAGTGCTTTCGGCGCAAAAGCAAAAGCAGCGCCCCGTCTCCTCCTTCCGCAATCGGCGAATAATCAAAAGCCAGCAACAATGGTCGTAAATGATCCTGATTCAGCCATTGCGGCACCAGATCTTTCAAAACGCCGCGGGAAGAAAAAACATCATTATCTTCCCGATGCAGTCCTTTTCCGGTTATAATCTGAACACAACGCAGCCCGTGCTGAACCGCATTTTGTAAAAACTTCTCCACCTTGCCGAAAGCCTCGTCCACCAGACACCCGTGCAAATCAAGCCGCGCTTCAATCTTAAACGCACCGCGTTTAAATCTTTTGACGGTATTGGCATCTATATTGTTAAAACTTCCCGGACGAAGATAATCCAGTTTTTCGCCTTTATAAAACTCAAAAATATTAATACTTTGCCTGATTTCTGGAAGCTCCGTCCGCGGCTTTGACAAATCAAGATTCGGCGCCGGAATCTTCTGCACGCCTTTAACAAACTCCTGCCAAAAATCAATATCTTCAGGCTGACTTTGAGTCGCCGTCTTCTTGTTTTTGTTCAGATTTTTCATGACTGTGATCAACCATCAAATCGGCATAATTAAGCACGACAAAATCTTTCCAATCGCCTTCTGGAGCCACGCAGCCGATTTTTTTATTTTGTGTATTTACCAGAACGATTCCTCCGAACTCCCACAATTTGCAGCAGTTGTCATAATCTGCCGTCAAATAGCGTTTTGTTCTTTCAATCAGTTTTTTATGCATAATTTTTTTGACATATGTGCTATACACCAAAATCATAACGACAATAAAAAGCAAACCGAACAAAACACCGACACCGACAATCAACAGCAAACCAATCATCACCGGAATCAGAACCGGCAGCAGACATTCCCACGGATCATAAACCGGCGACTGCGGGCGGTTAACTTTGGCATAATCCAGATAAACCCGCAGCCTGTCTTGCTCAACGGCTTTCTGCAATGCCTTATAAACCAGGGCATCAGCTTTATTGGGAGACTTCCTGGCCATTTTTAAAGATTAACCTCCACGCCTTTGGGAACAAAAATATAATAGCGGCCGGTAGAATTCATTTTTCCGGCAAGTTCCAGAACATCATCGCTCCCCGTTCCCCAAAAATAATCGCCCCGGATAGCGCCTTTTATTGCCTCTCCTGTATCTTGGGCAACAACCATTTTATAAGTTTCGCCGTATTTGGGCATCGTTGTTTCAAGCCAGAGCAGGCTCCCGTAAGGAATATAATTTTCATCAACAGCCAGACTCCTTCCTGCGGTCAAAACAACACCCTCTGCTCCAACCGGGCCGTTTTCATAAGACAAGCGGTGAAAAACATAACGCTTGTTTTCATTCATCAGTTCTTTGGCAATATCATAATTGTCATGCATCCATTTCTTAATTTCCATCATAGAAGACTTGTCTTTGCGGATAAGTCCTCTGTCAAGCAGGATTCTGCCAATACCGATAAATTTGTGTCCGTTATTGCTGTCATAAGCAATTCTGACCTTTCGTCCGTCTTCCATTTCAGCCACGGCGGATCCCTGAATTTGAACAATAAACAAATCCACCGGATTCGCTGCCCATAAAATAACCGGCGCCTTCATCATAACTTTGGAAATCTCTTCCCGGGTATAATAAGGAACAAACTTCTGCCCGACAATACGCCCCATCAGTTTTTTATTTGGGTAAGCTTCGTCAAAATCTTTCAGATTCAGTTCAAATAAATCATACGGCCGGCCGTAAATAGGATAATTGTATTCATGTCCGCGCGTTTCGGAAACTCTGATTGTCGGCTCAAAATAAGACGTAAACTGCCCGATATCGTTTCCTTTGAACAAAACCTGATAAGGCGTAAAATTCTGCTCAATAAAGTTATGATATTCAAGCGGAGCCGTCGTCCCGAGTTTCTGACAAATTTCTTTATAAGCCGCCGTCGGAATTTTAACCAAAGAATGATCCGAAAGAAACTCCTCGTCAGAGGTCATAATTTTTTGGCAGGAAAGAGAAAAGGCCTGCATAGCCGTTTTCAAATCATCATTTTTCCATCCCGATAAAGAGCTATAATCAACAGGTTTAAGTTCAAAATCAGCCTTATCTGCTTTTTCTTCGGCCACGGGTAAAATTTCCGTCTGTTCAGAGGGTTGCTGTTCTTCTTTGCCGCAGGCAAAAAGCGCCAGCAGCAAAGCCAATAATTTCAAATTTTTAGTTCCCGTCATCATTTACTTTCTCGTAGAAACCAACAGCCAGTTGGGGTTAGTTGAAGTTAAAGCCCTTTCAAAAGTCCAGGTATCGGAAATACATTGAACAAAATTCTCATCACCCTCAATGACTTCGCCTTTGGCGTTTTTCAAAAGATTAACCTGCTGAGAAATAAACTCAACGGTAATCTTTGCAATATTATCGGCCGAAATTTTGGCTTTGACGATTTCAGCCTTGTCAAAACCGATAAAATCGGCCTCGGAAACGATTCCTTCGGCTTTTCTTTGCTCAATAATATCCTGAAACTTTTTCAAAATCTTTTTACTGACCAGCATTTCCAAAGTCTCAATATCGCCTTTTGAAAAAGATTCGACAATCATCTCAAAAGCCTTTTTGGCGCCAAACAAAAACTTGTTCTCGTCAAAATTCGGAATTTGCCGCAGTGTCTTTTCCGTATCCGTCAGATTCTCCGGCGTTTCGGAAGATTTTTCTTCCCTTGATATTTCCGCCATCTGATTTTTTTCGGCTTCTTTCATGATAATGTCAAAAATCCTTTCTGCATTTTCTTCGGCGATTTTAGCCTTGTTTTTGCCTTCAGCATTCGTACCCAATATAGAATGCAATCTCTTAAAAATTACTAAAACCACAACAAAAAGGACCAAAATATCAAAGTAACCCGGCACGACTTTCTCCAATAAAAAATTGCTGATATATGTATTATATATATAGATATAGCCGATTTGTAACTTTTATCAACTATAATATTTGACGTTTCAATATTTTCAGGATATCAATAAAAAAATACAATTAAAGGAGAAACCTATGTCTGAAGAAAACCAAAATCCGGAACAGCCGACCGCCAATGACAATGCCGATGCTGCTCATCAGCCGCCGATTGTCATTAATACACAATATATCAAAGACTTTTCGCTCGAAATTCCGCACGCGCCGGAAATTTTCCGCAATCTGAGCCAAACGCCGGAAATCAATATTGACGTTGATGTCCATGCAGACCACCTGCACGATAACTACTTCAACGTTTCGTTAAAAATCCGCATTGACGGCACTGTCGGCACCCAGCCTTTGTTCATATTGGAAATAGACTATTGCGGCATTACGGCTCTGAACGTACCGGAAGAACATCTTGAACCTGTCTTGTTGATTGAAATTCCGCGTATGCTCTTCCCTTACGCCCGCAGTTACATAACAACATCGCTGATTGCCGCCGGTTTGCCGCCTTTGATGCTAAACCCGATAGACTTTGTGGCAATGTATCAAATCCGTAAACAAAAAAACCAAAACCAGACAGAAAATAAATAAAAAATAAAAATCCCAAAGATTGAAAAAACTTTGGGATTTTTTAACGTACTTTTGTTTGCGCCTTCATAAAAGCAAGAGTTTTTTCATCAAATTGGCGTCTTTCATCTTGTGCCAAAAAATAATCTTTATATATGCCTTCTTCGTCTTCATCCAGCCAATACCCCACTTCTGAAGAATGCAGTTTCTTATTATTTTTTAATCTTGTCATCAAATCTTCTATTTCTCCTATTGAAGGATTATATTCTTCTAATGCGCCTTTTTCGATATCATAAGTATAAATTTGCAGCTTTCTGCCCGTTTGCATCTTAAAATATTCCTGAGCCATTAAAATATAAGCCTTCGGAAGCTCTGATTTTGCCAAATTAACAAACAACCCTTCAACGGCATCAACTGTCCTTATATTCAGATTAACTTCATTCATAACGCCGGAATGTTTGGAACGAATTCTTTGCGTCAATTCTTCCAAAGAACAAATATCCGTTCGGTTGGCATGAAAATCTCCGTTGGAAATATTTCCGCTGCTTCCGCTGTCAGATTCTGAAAAATGAAAAGCCTCTGTTTTTTTGCCGTTTATAATAAAGCCAATATTTTTATAGGTGGGAACTTTCTCTCCTTTTACCAGCAAAGTAGTAGAAACGCTTGTAAAACAGCCTTTTTTCATTAACTCAACTTCCTCTGCCCATATTGAAAAATCATAAGCCAGATTACGATTTCTTCTAACAAGCATCGGATTATCCATTGCTCTCACCAGCAATTTATCTTCTTCAAAAAGTTTCTGAACAGCAGAATCAGACATGTCATCACCCGACAATAATCATATATAATCACAATAAAAATATAACATAAAAAACAAAAAACGTCTATTATTTGTTTGCCGCATCAGTTTCAGGAACAGCCGTCCATAAAGCGTCTTTAATTTTTGCACTCAAAAAATCATTATGAAGTTTTATATCCTCTTCACTTAAAGCAAAAACCCGCGGTTCTCTGAATTTTCTGACAATATCTGTCTCCGAAACCTGAAGTTTGGCAGCCTGTTTTTTGTTTTTATCCAGCAAAAAGCTTGGTTCCCGCCCGCCCAACAATTCAAGATAAACTTCAGCCAGCAGCTGGGCGTCAAGCAAAGCGCCGTGCAGCGTACGTTCGGTATTATCAACGTTAAAACGCCGGCACAAAGCATCCAGATTATTTCTCGCTCCCGGAAAAAGAATTTTGGCAATTTCCAGGGTATCGACAACTCTGTCCCAGGAATAACCTTCTTTTCCGAGTTGATTAAGCTCATAATTAATAAAATTAATATCAAATTTCGCATTATGCGCCACCAAAGTCGCATCGCCGACAAACTCGAGCCACTCGTCAGCCACTTGGGCAAAAGTCGGAAAATCTTTCAAATATTCATAAGACAGGCCGTGAATTTTATAAGCTTCTTCCGGCACATCCCTTTCCGGATTAATATATTGATGATAAGTAACGCCGGTCGGAATATGGTTAATCAGCTCCACTGCACCGATTTCAACCAGCCGGTCGCCGTTTTCCGGATCAAAACCTGTTGTTTCGGTATCAAATACAATCTCTCTTGCCATATCGTTTTCCTAAAATGCATCAGACAAATCATCTATAATGCAAAGCAGCTCTGTTTTCAACAGATTTAAAGGCCTGCCCGTATCCACAACCACATCGGACAAAGCAATCTTATCCTTGTTTCTCATTTGAACGGAATTAATCTTGTCAAAAGCCTCGGCCGAAATTCCATCCCTTTTCATAACCCTTTCTCTCTGAATATCATAATCAACATCGGCCACAATAATAAGGTCGCAGTATTTATCCCATCCGGCTTCAAAAAGCAAAGCGGCGTCTAAAAAAAAGATATCATCGCTAAACCGGTTTTTATTTATGGCTGCTTTCAGTTTTTCTTTCAAAAAAGGATGAGAAATCGCTTCAAGCTGTTTTAATTTTGCGTTATCATTAAAAACCAGCTCCCGCAACTTTTTTTTATCAATTTTTCCGTTATTCATTACATCCGGAAAAACTTTGGCTATTTTATCAATATAATCCTGCTGAAAATAAAGCCGCCGGCTCCATTTGTCCGCATCAAACACCGCAAAACCAAGCTCTCTGGCCAAACCGGCAAGCGTCGTTTTTCCGCAGCCGATAGATCCGGTAATTGCCGCCAATTTCATATTCTTCCCCCAAAACAAAGGATTATGACTCTTATCCACAAAAAGCGCCGTTTCTGTGGATAACAGCCTCTTTTGAAACAGTTATACAATTTTATCACCGCAAAAAGAATTTATATCTAAAAGTTATATACAGGGGGATAAAAGAATAAACAGCTCTGGATAACTTTTTTTTCGCTCAAATGGTTAAAAAAGTCTTTACAAGCTTCTTAAACGATTCTTAACAAAGGTTAAAAAAGTCTTAACGATTCGATTAACAAATTATTAACATCTGGATAACTCTGACGATAAAATTTAATCCACAGGATTCACAGGAATATACAAACCACAAAAACTTTTTTAAAAATTTAAATGTTTGCCCTGCGGGGCTGTTAATATTTTTTTCTAACAAACATTTGACATCTTATAAAGAACATACTATAAAAAACTTACCTTCCAAAGAAATATTTAATCTTATCCAAATTTCAAGGTAATCAATGAATTTAAAAGATCTCAAACAAAAGTCCCCTAAAGAGTTGTTGACTCAGGCCGAAGATTTAGGCATTGACGACGCATCCTCCATGCGGGTACAAGACTTAATGTTTGCTATTTTGAAAAAAGTGGCAGACGAAGACAATGTTATTAACGGAGACGGTGTAATCGAAGTTCTGCAAGACGGTTTCGGTTTTTTACGTTCGGCTGAATCCAATTATCTGGCTGGGCCGGACGATATTTATGTTTCTCCGTCTCAGGTTAAAAAGTTCGGATTAAGAACAGGTGATACTGTTGAAGGCGAAATTCGTGCGCCTAAAGATAACGAGCGTTATTTTGCCCTGACAAAAATCAACAGTATTAACTTTGAAGACCCTGAAAAATCCAAGCTCCGGGTCAATTTTGACAATTTAACCCCGCTCTATCCGACTGAAAAGCTCAACTTTGATATTATTTGCGGCGAAAAGGATTATACCACCCGCGTTATTGATTTAATAGCGCCGCAGGGCAAAGGCCAACGCGGCCTGATTGTGGCGCCGCCGCGTACCGGTAAAACGGTTATGCTGCAGAATATTGCCCATGCCATTGCCACAAATCACCCGGAATGTTACCTGATGGTATTGCTGATTGACGAACGGCCGGAAGAAGTAACCGATATGACCCGCTCTGTTAAAGGCGAGGTTATTTCCTCCACTTTTGACGAACCGGCTTCCCGCCATGTTCAGGTTGCTGAGATGGTTATCGAAAAGGCCAAAAGGCTGGTGGAAACCAAAAAAGACGTTGTCATTCTGCTCGATTCCATTACGCGTCTGGGCCGGGCTTATAATACGGTAATCCCTTCATCCGGTAAAGTTTTAACCGGCGGTGTTGACGCCAATGCCTTGCAGCGTCCGAAACGCCTGCTCGGTGCGGCTCGCAATGTTGAAGAAGGCGGATCTTTGACGATTATCGCTACTGCTTTGATTGATACCGGTTCGCGTATGGATGAGGTTATTTTTGAAGAATTCAAAGGAACCGGCAACTCCGAAATCATTTTGGATCGCAAACTGACCGACAAACGCCTGTTCCCGACTATTGACATTACCCGTTCAGGAACGCGAAAAGAAGAATTGCTGGTTGATAAAGACCGCCTGGCCAAAATGTGGGTATTGCGCCGCGTCCTGATGCAGATGGGAATGACCGACGGCATGGAATTCCTGCTTGACAAGCTTCGTCTGAGTAAAGACAATGACGACTTTTTCAACAATATGAATTCTTAAAAAAAACTGCCTTACTTCAATAGTAAGGCAGTTTTTTTAAGATTGTAAAAATTCGGCACAGCAAGAAAAATTTATATAAAAAAAAGTAAAGCAATAACAAATAATATTATAGCTAGTACTATGCTGCCTAATAAATGAATCTCGAACTGTTCAAGTATTATCTTCCGTTTTTCTTTTTTCCACGATTTTTCAATATCCTTTTCGGAGTAGCTTACAGGCCACTTTACATAACGCATCCAATTGCAGTGTACGGCTTTTTGGCCTGGAGTTGTTGCTAATTTGTAGTTGCTATACGCCTTTTTTAATGAATTTATCAGTAGACAAACAGCAGTAATAACCAAAATTGAAATTATTATGATAACACATATTATGTGTAAATAATTTCCAGTAGATGTTGCAGCATTTGCTGCACTTTCAATAATACTTTCTTTTTCCATAACCTAAACGCTGCCTACTTTACTTGGCAGACTTTTTTAATAATTAGACATATAAATATTTTTTTGTATAAAACAATTTATATAATTGTCTATTATCTGTCAATAAAATATTTTTTAATATATTTCATATACATATATTTAAAAACTCATATTTTGCTAAAAAGCATCTATAAATTTTCCAATGTTTTTTTCACATCCCGCATATCAAAAAAGATATGTTTTATTCCCAATTTCTTAACTTTTTCTGTGTATTCCGGATGATTATTCATTGGACAGCCGAGATAAGCAAAAGTCGTCATTCCGGCTTTTTGAGCAGCCGTCAACCCGGCAAGGGAATCTTCTATCACAATACAGTCTTTCGGATTATATCCCATCTGCTTGGCCGCGAATAAAAACAAATCAGGTTCCGGTTTGCCATGTTCCACTTGTTGAGCCGTAAAAATACATTCCGGCCGGAAATAAACGTTAAACCCCAAAACATCGAGCTTTTTCTCCGTTTTATCCCTGTTTCCGCCGGTTGCAATGCATTGTGCAAAATTTTCCGCTTCAAAAATTTCTTCCACACCGTCAACCGGAAGCATTTTTTCCATTGCCTGCCAGTCAAGAATTTTCAACTCGTCAATAAAATCATTGTCAATGATAATTCCGAGCTTTGCCAGATTCTCAATTTTTGTTTTCGGACTCATTCCGCCCAAGTGCCGGTTGACGGTTTCAAAATCCCAATCAACGTCCAAACGTTTTTTTAACAAAATCTGCCAATTTTCAAGCCACAGATATTCTGTATCGGAAATAACGCCGTCAAAATCCCAGATAATAAGCTTTGGTTTGTTAATAATCATTTTTATAAACTTTCAGTAGTTAAAAATCGAGTCCGTATAAAGCCCGTACAGAGGAATTTTGACGATTCTACGATAGATTTGTTAACAAGAAGTAAAATTGCTCTCAACAGTCAAAAAAACGCCCGCTTTTAAGACTTGCCAATTTTCAAGCTTGAATTTATAACAGACACAGATGTTTTTTTTATTTTTGAGGCTAAAATGGATAAACAGACAATTTATGCTCTTTCCACCGTATATGGCAAGTCGGGCGTTGCCGTCATCCGCATTTCCGGAAACAATGCCCTTGCGGCGCTGAAAAAAATGACCAGCTTGGACATAACAAAAATAAAACCGCGGTATGCTTACTTTGTCCGTTTGAAGAACAATGAAGGCAATACGCTGGATAAATGCCTTATTTTGTATTTCAGGGCGCCAAATTCTTTTACCGGCGAAGATATCGTCGAAATCCAGACGCATGGTTCCAGAGCTGTAATTTCCGGAGTCCTTTCGACTTTGGCGCAGATAGAAGGTTTTCGCATAGCCGAGCCGGGAGAATTTTCCAAGCGTGCTTTTTATAACGGCAAAATGGATTTGACCGAGGCTGAAGGCTTGGCAGACCTGATAGATGCCGAAACTTCCGAACAGCAAAAATATGCCATGCGTCAGATGGAAGGCGGATTAAAGAACTTGTATGACGATTGGCGGGAGCAATTGCTGAAAATTCTTGCCTATTTGGAAGCTTTTATTGATTTTCCCGATGAAGATATTCCTAATGATGTTATATCAGAAATGAAAAACAATGTATTTAAACTAGAAAACAGTGTTTATGAGCATTTAAAAGGTGATAATATTGGTGAACGTTTGCGTGAAGGTTTCCGAGTTGTTATTGTTGGACCGCCTAATGCCGGAAAATCAAGTTTGTTAAATGCAATTGTCAATCGTGAAGCTGTAATTGTTTCTGACATTGCCGGAACAACTCGTGATGCAATAGATATTCATTTGGATATCAAAGGTTATCCGGTTATAATTACCGACACGGCCGGATTACGGGAAGCAAATGAAGAAATTGAAAAGAAAGGCATTGAAATTGCCTATAGTAAAATAAAAACGGCAGATTTTGTAATATGCTTGTTTGATGCGTCAAAAGATAGTGTTCAGATATTTGATAATATAAGAAAATCTTTTAAAAACAATATTATACTTGTTGCGAATAAAAGTGATAAATTAACTTCCGAACAGTGTTCAGAATTGGAGAAGCAAGGTTGTATTTTGATTTCTGCCAAACAAAAAAAAGGAATTTCTCAAATTTTAGAGCGGATATACGAATTTATCAGTGAGCGTTTTACATCCAATTCTAATTTGCTGATAACCCGCAGCCGTTATCGTGAAGCGTTGCAGGAAGTTTTGGAAAACCTGCAGCATTTTAGCTTTGATAAAGAAATCGAACTGACGGCAGAAGATATTCGCCTGGCTGCCAGGGCACTGGGCAAAATCACCGGCCGGATTGAAGTTGACGATATTTTAGATAAAATCTTTGGTGATTTTTGTATTGGAAAATAATAAAGTCTTACAAAAAACATAGATTCGTTTAATATAATACCAGCAGTCTGGAGACGGACTGTGGTGTCTCAAAAACATCTTACAGATTTATCCACCTTGAGCTGGAGTGCCTAAAATAAGCCGCTTTGCGGACGAAGCATGGCGACTGTATCTGTGCAGTTTTCTAGCTCCACCGCCAGAGAAAAACTTCCGGCCTTTTTGGCAGTCAAAAAGTAACAATAAAAAATAATTTCAGAGAAAAAAACAAAAAAGAATAAATAAAAAGTGAATTCAGAGGGAGGGACAAATTATACCCTATTAATCTCTTGCAAACTTTTGTCAGTTATATTATACCCAAGACAAAAGAAGTTAGGCAGAAATAATGAATAATAATAAAGAATATGACGTAATAGTCGTTGGCGGAGGGCATGCCGGGTGTGAAGCCTGTGCGGCAGCGGCTCGTATTGGCGCAAAAACGGCTTTAATAACGCACAAAATTTCTACAATTGGCGAAATGTCCTGCAATCCGGCAATCGGTGGACTTGGCAAAGGTCATTTGGTAAGGGAAATTGACGCGCTTGACGGTTTGATGGCAAAGGTTATCGATAAAGCCGGAATCCAGTTTAGAATGTTAAATGCCTCCAAAGGTCCTGCCGTTCGCGGCCCTCGTGCTCAGGCTGACAGAGATTTATACAAAAAATATATGCTGGAAGCTCTGAGAGAACAAAAAAACTTAGAAATTATAGAAGCTGCGGTTGAAGGCTTGGTTTTTGATGAAAATAAAGTTGCCGGCGTTGTTTTGGCCGATGGTAACAAAATAAAATCTAAAACAGTGATTCTGACTTCCGGTACTTTTTTAAACGGCGTGATGTTTATCGGACATCAAACAACAATCGGCGGACGGGTTAATGATGTAACCTGTGCAGGAATAACACCGTATTTAAAGTCAGCCGGATTAAAAGTCGGCCGGTTAAAAACAGGAACGCCGGCACGATTAAACGGAAAAACTATTGATTGGGATATATTGGAAACGCAGGATGGAGACAATCCCCCGGTTCCTTTTTCCTATTTGACCAAAGAAATCACCAATCCGCAAATTCAATGCCATATTACGCATACCAATGAAAAAACGCATAAAATCATCCGGGCTAATTTTGATAAATGCGCCCTCTTCTCTGGATTGATTACCGGCATTGGGCCGCGTTATTGTCCGAGCATTGAAGATAAGCTTGTTAAATTTGCCGACCGCGCCAGTCATCAGATTTTTCTGGAACCGGAAGGGCTGAATACGGATGTGGTTTATCCGAACGGTATATCGACTTCTTTGCCGGCAGATGTTCAGGAAGAATTTATCCATACCATAAAAGGTTTGGAAAATGTTGAAATTCTGCGTCCTGCTTATGCGATAGAATATGATTTTGTTGATCCGCAGGAACTCAATAACCATTTGGAATGCAAAAAGGTTCCGGGATTGTTCTTAGCCGGACAGATTAACGGGACGACAGGTTATGAGGAAGCTGCTGCCCAGGGATTATTGGCTGGAGTGAATGCCGGTTTGAAAGCCTTGGGAAAATCAGGTTTTGAAATTGACCGCAGTGAAGCTTATATCGGCGTAATGGTAGATGATTTGATAACCAAAGGCGTTGATGAACCTTATCGTATGTTTACGTCGCGCTCTGAATACCGCCTTTATCTGCGGGCGGACAATGCCGATGCCCGTTTGACGGAAAAAGGCTATAAAGCCGGTTGTGTCGGAGAAAGTAGATACGGTGTATTTAAAGCAAAATCAAATAAAATTGGCAAATATCGTCAGTTAGCCGACCAACTTTTTATCACGCCGAATAAGCTGGAAAAATTTGGAATTAAAACCAAAAAAGATGGAACAAAAAGAACGGCCTTTAACGTAATGTCCTATGAAGGTGTTTCACGTGAAACAATAACGAATATCTGGCCTGAATTAAAAGAGATTCCGGCAGATGTTTATGAAGAAATAGAAATTGAAGCAAAATATGCCGGATATTTAAAACGCCAGCTGGCTGATATTCAAATATTCAAAAAAGACGAAAATTTGCGTTTGCGCAATGACATAGATTATAGCAAAATCGGTGGTCTGTCGCGTGAAATGGTTTTCAAACTCAGTAAAGTCCGTCCGGCGACAATCGGCGAAGCATCGCGCATTCCGGGGGTAACCCCAGCTGCGGTTATGGCAATTTTATCTTATATAAACAGGTAGCAAATGTCGGAAGTTGAAAAAGCAAAATCTCTTTTAAATAAGGTCATAGAAACGCGCAGGCATTCATTATGCCCTTTTTCGGCTGAAATAGAACAGAAATTTTATGATCATTGTCTTTCCGTTGCCTTTATTTCTAAAAAAATCGCTCAGGCCGCCTCAAATCTTGACCCTGAAAAATCATATATATACGGGCTTTTGCATGATGCCGGCAGAATAAAAGATGAAAGAACAGAATGTGTTTTTCATGGTTTGACGGGTTTTGACTATCTCTTTTCTCATAAAATGCCTGATGCCGCCCGTATCGCCTTTACTCATTGTTTCTATGAACCGCGCTTAAATCTTTCAATGTACCGAATGAAACCGCAGGATTATGTCCGCTGCCGCGAACTTCTTAAATCTTTGTCGTTTAATGATTACGACTATCTGATTCAGCTGGCTGATATTTTAAACGATTGTGGACGCCAGTGCACCATAGAATATCGTTTTGACAGTGTTGCCAGAAGACATAACCTGAATGATCAGGTAGTAAAAGCCTCAGTTAAAAAAATGAATGAATTGAAAGAGTATTTTGATAAAAAATGTCGGTGCAATATTTATGATTTATTAGAAATAGAACATAAAATATCTGTTTGATTTAAACAATGTATTTAAAAAGGAAAATATGAAAAATGAATCGGTTGTATCCCGACAGAAAAAAAGCGGAAGAACTTTTTGAAACAGTGATTCAAAAACGCAATGCCACAAAATACCCTTTTAAGCCGGAATGGGAAACCGAATTTCGCAAACATTGCCATGCTGTTGCTTCAATTGCCGAAAAAATAGCCGGCTGCTGCCCCGGGCTTGATTCTGAAAAAGCCTATGTCCTGGGATTATTGCATGATTGCGGCCGTTGTATTAATGAATTTGCCGAAAACCGTTTTCACGCCAACGTCGGTTTTGACTGGATGATGTCCGAAGGATATAACGATGTTGCCCGCATATGCATTACCCATAGTTTTTATGATAAAGATTTCGATATTAAAAAATTTACCCAGCCGTATGATGATTTGCTAAAATGTCAGGCGTATCTCAAAAACGTGACCTATAATGATTACGACCTGTTGCTGCAGCTGGCTGATGTGTTGAATGACAAAGGGACGAGTTGTACGATAGAATACCGTTTTGCCAGTTTGGCGCGACGTTACAACAATCCCGGAATTTTGATTCACGTGAAACAATTGCAGCAAATCAAGACATATTTTGAACAAAAATGCGGCCGGAATATTTACGATTTGGTAGGAGTAAAATATGATAAAACCAAAATTTCCGGATCTGGTCACGGCCGAGAAACTTTGGCACGCGGTAATTCTTAACCGCTTGTCTAAACCGTATCATTTTAAAGACCGGGATGCTTACGCCTTTCATACCAGAAATGTAGCGCGTTTTGCAAAAATTATTGCAGAATGCATACCTTTTCTTGATTCTGAAAAAGCGTATATATTAGGCCTTTTGCACGATTACGGCAAAAGAATTAACGAACGGGAAGAAAACCGCTTTCACGGACGCGAAGGCTATGAAGAAATGTTAAAACTCGGTTATGATGACGTTGCCCGCATTTGCCTGACTCATACTTTTCATATTCAAAATTTTTCGGATGAAGAATATAATTACCCGAAAGAATGGCTTGATTGGGCAAAAACAAAACTTCGCAATTATAAATATGATGATTACGACCGCTTAATCCAGTTTTGCGATATGTTGACCGAAGATTTTAATTTTGTAACCATTGAACAGCGAGCCGAAGGCATTGCCCGGCGCTATCACTTGTCAGCAGCTCAAAAACAAAACCTGATTCGCGATGTTTTACCTTTAAAAAGACATTTTGACATTTTGTGTAAGACAGATGTTTACCGCATTCTGGGAATAAAAGAGAGGGATTATTAAGCCGTAATTAACCATTATAAAATATAATAGCGCAATCAAAATAAAGGAAGGTGCGCAATGCTGAAATCAAGATTTTTTATTCCGGAAAATTTAATTATAAATGGCGGAAAACCGGTTGCCGGTTCAGTTGACATCAGCGGAGCAAAAAACTCGATTCTCGGATTGATGTGCGCAGCATTACTGACCAATGAACCGGTTATATTGCATAATGTTCCGAATATCAGCGATGTTCTGGAATTAGGACAGATATTGATAGAATTGGGCGTTGATGTCCGCTATAATTTCCGGCAGAAAATTTTATATCTTCATGCGGCAAAAATCAGCAATAATATTGTTTCACAAAAAGCTTCGCATATCCGCGCAAGTTATTACCTTTGGGGGTCGCTGCTGGCCCGGTTTCGTTATACCAAAGAGTTTGACAGTCTGAAAGTTTATGTTCCGGGCGGCTGTTCTTTTGGCGGCAAACGTCCGACGGATTTTCATGAAGATTTAATTCGTTCGGTTTTGGGAGCATCAATAGAAGAAGAAAATACCGGCGGAGGAAATTATCTGATTTTCACCCTTCCGAAAAAAAATCCAAAAACAATCCGTCCAATTTACACCACATTGCGCGTTTCTCATGGGGCGACGTTTCACTGGCTTTTGGCGGTTGCCGGCGCTCAGGATGTCAAAATGATTTACAATGCCTCGCTCGAGCCGGAAGTTTCAAACCTGATAGATATGCTGCAGCAAATGGGACTGGGATTAACAGATAGTGAAAGCACCGGCATAATTTATGATGGAAAAAACAAATCTCTGCTTAAAGGCGGAAGTTTTTATGTTATACCAGACCGGATAGAGGCTGCGACTTATGCGTTGCTTGCGTTGGGAACAAAAGGAGAGATACAGATTAATGGAATCAATTTTGAACACTGCCGTCCGTGGTTTTCACAGTTAAATAAAATGTTTTCAAGCGGAATTTTTTATTCTCCCGACAGAACACAGCTTAGTTTTAATTTTTGCAATCGTCCGAAATTTAATGGTGTCGTTATGCAAATGACGCCGTTTCCCGGAGCTGAAACGGATATTCAACAGATTTGGACGCCGATATTAGGTTTGGCCGAGAATGATTCGATGATAACCGATGCCATTTGGCCGGGACGCGACGGACATTTAAAAGAAATGCGCAAATTCGGATTAAATTGCGAAAGTGAAAAAATAGATATCGTAACCAGTCAGGTCATCGCCAACAAAGAAGCTTTAATTGTTAAAATCCACCCATCAAAATATCAAGGAGCCGATGTCAGCGGAATGGATTTGCGCGGCACAATAGGTCTGATTTTGACTGCTGCCGTTGCGAAAGGAAAAAGCACAATCAAAACGCCTTCATATGCTTTGCGCGGATATCCGAACCTGGTGCATAATTTACAAAATATCGGCATAGATATTCAAACTTCTGTTGAAGGGGAAGATATAAAACTTTTGCCGTATTATGAAGTTTAGCTATGCAAAATTTCAGTTATCACACACATACGTTGTTTTCCGACGGTCGCAATACTGCCGAAGAAATGTTGGAACAAGCCGTTAAATGCGGCTTGGCAGAGATTGGCTTTTCCGAACATCTGGTCGTTCATAAAAATTTTAAACAGAGTCCGAGTTGGCCAAAACTTCAGGCTTATCACGGCGCCCATATCTATCGGACTGATTTTGCCGAAGCTGCCGATGCTTTTGCAAAATATAAGGCCGAAATAGAAAAGCTTAAAAAAAATTATCCTCTAAAAATCTTTGTTGGCGCCGAAGTAGATTTTTTCACTTATGACGGTTGGTTGGAAGAATTTAAAAATTTTCAAAAACAAACGAACCTGGATTATTATATCACCGGTAACCATTTTCTTTTTTCCGAAAACTGTGAATATCCCATTGATGCCGATGAATTAACCAAACATATTCCGAATCTTTCTCAGCAAAAAGATTTTCTCCGTCGGCACTTTCTTACGATAAAAGATGCCGCTGCCAGCGGACTATTTAGCTTTGTGGCGCATATTGATTATATGCGTCGGGTTCCGGGATGTAATGACGAAAGCTTTATGCCGGAAAAAGAACAGTTGCTGCAAACTCTGGCAAACAACAATATTCCGGCGGAGTTAAGCACCAAAGGACTCCGAAAAGACGGTCATTACTACCCGGCGCCGATACTGTTGCAAAAGATGCATATGCTCAATATTCCAATTCTTATTAGTGATGACGCCCATCGAACGAGTGAATTGTGCCGTAATTTTACAGATGCTGAAAGCTTTTTGCAAAATATTGGATATAAAAATTATTGGAAATTAAATAAATATTGATGAATTGATTCAGAAAACTATGTTTAAGTTGTTGATTTTAGAATCTTTTTTATAAAAGGTTTTGTTGTCTGTGTTTCGTTTTTTTTATCTTAAATTAGGTGTTTATAACTGTATTTTTTATATTTTAAATTTTTTATAAAAATTATATAAATATTTTATGGAAAATTTAGAGCATAAATATACTGTTTCACGTGAAACAATGGAAAAGTTAAAGTTGTACGAATCATCACTTTATGAGTGGCAAAATCGTATGAATCTGGTTAGCCGTAATTCACTGGAAAATGCTTGGAAACGTCATTTTTTAGATTCTATGCAAATTTTTTCTTTGTTGCCGGATAAGGGGACGGTTTATGATTTTGGCTCAGGAGCTGGCTTTCCGGGGATGGTGCTGGCTATTATGGCTCAAGAAAAAACGCCGTATTTAAAATTCAAGCTTGTTGAAAGTGTTAATAAAAAAACGCTGTATTTAAAAGAAGTGGAAAAAATAACCGGTATAACCAATGTTGAGATTATAAATCAACGGATTGAAAACTTGCCTGCCGACCCGGCGGCCGCCATTACGTCGCG
The DNA here is from genome assembly GCA_949300375.1 of uncultured Pseudomonadota bacterium. GTDB lineage: Bacteria > Pseudomonadota > Alphaproteobacteria > RF32 > CAG-239 > MGBC133411. The sequence continues at coordinate 66,271 of CASGEB010000007.1, read as the reverse complement.
GGCAATGGCGTCATTAAACAGCCTGTTGGGCTACGCTCAGAAATTTTGCACTAAAAAAACCAGATGTATTTTTCTCAAAGGCAAAAGTTACAAAGAAGAAATAGAAGAAGCTGAAAAGTTTTGGAAATTCTCTATGGAAATTTTGCCCGGCAGTGAAAGCAATGAAGGTGTTGTTTTAATTATAACGGATATTCAGAAAAGGAGATAATGTATGCCAAGAATAATTGCTATAGCCAACCGCAAAGGAGGCGTCGGCAAGACCACGACGACAGTCAATGTTGCAACGGCAATGGCCGCCACCGGCAAAAAGGTTTTGGTAATTGATTTGGATCCGCAGGGAAATGCGTCAACTTCCATGGGTATCGACAAACGCGGCCGTATGGTCTCTTCATATGAAGTTCTCTTGGGGGCGCGTAAATTGAGCGAAGCAATTGTCTGGACGGAGATTCCAAATTTTTCTCTGGTTCCGTCGTCTCCGGATCTGGCCGGAGCCGAAATTGAGCTTGTCGATATGGATAACCGTGAATATGCGCTGAAAAAGGCCATTCAGCGTGATGCCGTTAATTATGATTATGTCCTGATTGATTGTCCGCCGTCTTTGAGCCTCGTAACCATAAACGCACTTGTGGCGGCCAACGCCGTAATTGTTCCTCTGCAATGTGAATTTTTGGCTTTGGAAGGCATTACGGATTTGATTCGGAATATTAATACGATTAAAAAAAGATTTAACCCGTCATTGGAGCTTCAGGGTGTTGTCTTAACAATGTACGATAAAAGAAACAACCTGACTCAAATGGTCGAAGAAGATGTTCGCAACTTCTTCGGAAAAAAGGTTTATAACACTGTTATACCGCGGAACGTCCGGATTTCGGAAGCGCCGTCGCACGGCAAACCTGTTTTGCTTTATGATTTCAAATGCCCGGGTTCGCAGGCATATATCAGCCTGACCGGTGAAGTATTAAAAAGAGAGAAGGAATTGGTTGCATGTTAGATAATGAATTGGACGAACTGCTGAATAGCGGCGAAAACGAAAATTCTCATACGGAAAATACGGAACATCACAAACGCAAAAGTCTAGGACGCGGGCTCGGCGCCTTGCTGGGCGATGATGATTTAACAGCCGAAGATGTTTTTTTAACAGCCGATTCCCCTGCCGGGAGCCATACAGATATCGAAATTCCCGTCAGCAGCATTGTTCCGGGGAAATATCAGCCAAGAAGCGAATTTGATGAAGAGGCCTTAAATGCTTTGGCCGAATCAATCAAAGAAAAGGGAGTTCTCCAACCCTTATTGGTTCGCAAAAAAGACGATAAATATGAAATCATTGCCGGCGAGCGCCGTTGGCGTGCCGCACAAAAAGCCGGATTAGAAAAACTTCCCGTTATCATCAAAGACCTTAATGATAAAGAAGTTTTAGAAGTTGCCCTGGTTGAGAATCTGCTGCGTGAAAATTTGTCTGCTATAGAAGAAGCCGAAGGTTTTCAGCGTCTGATTGACGAATTTTCCCACACTCAGGAAGCTTTGTCGCAAATTGTCGGCAAATCCCGCAGCCATATTGCCAACACATTGCGCTTGCTTAGTTTGCCCGATTCGATAAAAGAAATGATAAAAGAAGGTAAATTGAGCGCCGGCCACGCCCGTTGTCTGATAGGGCTGGAAAATGCCGAGGAACTGGCTAAAACAATCATCCAAAAAGATTTAAGCGTCCGGCAGGTAGAAGAACTCGTCAACCGTCTGAAAGAAAAAGGCGATAAAACAGAAGAAAAAAAATCAGTCAAAAAGAATGAAGATTTGGAAACTATTGAAAGGGATTTGAAAAAATCTCTGGGTTTGCGGATAAAAATTACGCCAAGCAAACAAGGCGGCGGAAAAGTCGTTCTGCAATATGCTTCTGTTGCCGAGTTGGATATGATTGTTGACATCTTGGAAAATAAGCGCAAAAATAACGTGAATCCGGAAAATCAGATGCCTGCCCGGACATCTGCCGCCGCACCGGCCGGCAATTCCGAAAAATTTACCATAAAAGTAGTTGATTAAAGAGAGAATAAAAATGACAATTCTGGATAATATGCTTAAAAAATGTGAAGAAGCCGGATATACGCCGACCAAAAACATTGAAAAAATTGCCAAAGCCAAAAGTATGATGTTTGGTGACGCCGAATGGCAGAGATGCCCCTGTGACGGACAAAATCCCGCTCGTTACTGCATTTCGGAACAATGCCGCAAAGATATTGAAGAAAAAGGCGTTTGCCATTGTAATTGTTATCAAAAAGCCGCTGAGGTCAAAAAAGAACAATCGGCATAGTTGTTTTTCAAAGAGCCCTGTATATGTAGCAGGGCTTTTTTCTTAAATGTCAAAGAGTTAATCTGAATATTTAGATAATTCTTCGCTCAGAATTTTTTCCAATTCCTCATCACCACAGATTTTTGCGCATTGAACGGCTTGTTCCAAATTCTTGCGTGCATCTTCTTTTTGCCCGCGCTTATGTTCAATCAGGGCTATATTGGCAAAATCTGTTGCGGCAGCGTTTAATCGGTCGTTTTTCTGTTCCAACTGCAGAGACTGGGCAAAAAAGCCCTTTGCCCGCAGCAATTCTCCCTTTTGCAAAAAAATAAGTCCGAGCAGGCTGTAAGCGTTGGCAATATGAAAATTGGCGGATTCGTTTTTTGCTTCTTCGGCAATTTGTCGCAAAATAGATTCCGCTTTTTCCGTTTCACCCAGTTCAAAATAAGCCGTTGCCTGCAAATATAGACAATCCAGTCGCGACGACGCATCATTAAGCGCCGTATGCAGCTTTTCTGCTTTTTCCGCAGTTTTAATCAAAGGTTTATAATTTTTCTGATGCAGCAGAATATAACAGGAGATATCAAAACTAAAGGCTTCTCCCTGTGGATTTTTTTGTTCTTGGTGCATTTTTAATGCGTCCAAAACTGTTTTGTGCGCTCCTTTGGCATCTCCTCGGATAAGTTTCATTAAGGCCGATTGGTTGATGATTTCAGCTTCAGCCGTTTTTCTGCCGAGTTTTTTATTTATGCAGCGGGCTTGGTGAAAATAATTTTCAGCTTCATCAAAGCGTTTTTGCATAACCATCAGCATACCAAGATTTCCGCAGGCATCGGCCACGCCGTCCGGAAATTTTATGTCTTCATAAATTTTTTTCGCAGCCCGCAGCATTAGCTCGGAAACATCTTCTATGGCAGAAACGCGGTAAATTGTTCCCAAAAAGATCTGCGCCCTTGCCGCCTCGTAGAAGGCGTGTTCTTTTTCAAAACCGGCAACGGCTGCTGCGCCGTATTCCGATGCCTCCTGCAGACAGCCGCAGCTTGCGGCGTCTTGAGCCAGCAAATAATTTTTAACCGCGCGGATATAGCGGTTTTTAATTTTGGAAGGAATTTTTTCCAGCAAAGCCATTCCTTTTTCCTTTTTTCCTGTCAAAAAATAGAGTTCTGCCAGATAAACAGCCGTTTCATGGTCATCAGGTTTGTTTTTCAAACAGGAAACAAGAGGGCGGATGGCTTTTTCCGGTTTTCGGCAAGCTGTCAGAACGGCGGCTTCTTTTTGCAAACCTGCTTTTTTCAAAAGATAACGCAGCGGCTTGCTCTGTTCGGAAATAAAATGCTGCAGGGCTTCTTCTCCGCCGCTTTGCTGCAATGCAAGACGGCAGATTCGGTCGGAAGTCGGTCTGGCAAAAAATTTTTCTCCGGTATTAAAGGACTGCAAATACAACAAATGCTGAAAAATTTTCTTTTTCCAGCAGGCCGTCAGCAATGACTTTCTCAACAGCAGAAACAAAACGCTGAAAAATAAAATTGTGGTCAGTAACAAATATTTCATCAAATCTTTAACATTATCTTAGTTATTGCACTTATATTATCAGCATAGCAATAAAAAAACAGAAGTATAGGAAATTTTTCAAAATGAGCATTTCAAAATTAAAATCCGAGCAGCTTTATACCAAATGCGATCCCAAAAAATTTGATTTCAGCACAACGGCCGAACTTGCCGAACGCCTTTCCGCTCTTGGGCAGGATAGGGCTTTAAGTGCTGTTGAAGTTGGAATAAACATCAAGTCAAAAGGATATAACCTGTTTTGTCTGGGGCCGGAAGGAACCGGCAAAACCAGCCTGGTCAAACGCGTTTTGGTCGAAGAGGCCAAAAAACGCCCGACCCCGGATGACTGGGCGTATATTTACAATTTTGAAGAACCGCATAAACCTCTGGCAATCAGTTTTCCGCCGTCCAAAGCAACCGAATTTGCCAAAGATATTGATAAATTGATTGAAGACTTTTCTGTTTCCCTGCCGGCAATTGTTGACAGCGACGAATATAAAGCCGGATTAAGCATTATCAAAGAAAAATATAAGCAGAAAAAAGAAGAATATATAAAAATCCTGCAAAAAAAAGCCAAGGGAAAAAGCGTATCTCTGCTTCATATGCCGGTCGGGCTGGTTGTTGCCCCGGTCAAAAACGGCGAAGTTTTGAGTCCGGAAGCGTTTGAAGAACTCCCGGATAACGAAAAACAGCAGTTGATGAGCGATCTCAATGCCATGCAGGAAGAGATTGAAAACACAGCGCAGGATTTGCCCGATTATGAAGAAAAGCAGCGTAAAGAAATTAACATTTTGCGTGAAAAATTTATCAAAATAGCCGTTAAGCGCCCGATAGACGCCTTGCGTCAGAAATATAAAGGACACCGCCAGGCAGGAGAATTTCTGCGCAGTATTCAGAAATATATTGTTGAACATATTGAAGAATTTTTGCCGGACAAAGAAAACGCCGGCTGCGAAGAAGATGCTCTGACTTCCCTGCTCAACCGGATGAACAAACAGGAAGAAGATAAGTTCGCCAAATTTAAGGTTAATGTCGTTGTTAAAAACGAGAAAAACTCCGGCGCCCCGATAGTTCACCTTGATCACCCGACGCAGGGCAATCTGGTCGGACGGGTTGAACGGCTGCAGCAATATGGTGCTTTGCTGACAGACTTTACTTTGATTAAAGCCGGCGCTTTGCACCGCGCCAACGGAGGCTTTCTGCTGATTGACGCCCGCAAGCTTCTTTTGCAGCCATTTGCCTGGGATTCCCTGAAACGGGCATTAGCCTCAAAATGCATAAAAATTGAGGCGCCGAGCGATGAAACCAGTTTTACGACCATCTCTCTTGATCCCGAGCCGATTCCGTTGGATGTCAAAGTTATTCTGACGGGCGATGCCGATTTATATGACGTTTTGTCGGAAAGGGATCCCGACTTCAATGATTTCTTCAAAGTTGAAGCCGACTTTGGTATGTTGATGGACAGAACGCACGATAATGAAATCGAATATGCCAAGTTAATCGGTTCGTTGTCCAAGAAAAAGAAACTGCGTTCATTGAATAAACAGGCCGTTGCCAAAATTATTGAATATTCGTCCCGTTTGGCGGAAGATTCTGAAAAATTAACCGCCCATATTGCCTCGATAGGCGATTTGTTGAGAGAAGCAGACTATTGGGCCCGGGTTTCAAAATCCAACCAAATCGGCAAAAATCACGTTGAACAGGCAATAGAAGCACAAATTTACCGGAGCAGCCGGATAAAAGAAGCGATGTTGGAACAAATTGACGATGGTTCGATTTTGATGGATGTAACCGGTTCGCGCGTCGGGCAGATTAACGGCCTGGTCGTATATAACTTCTCCCGCACCAGCTTTGGCAAACCGGCAAGAATCACAGCTCAGGTTCGGATTGGCAGCGGCGATTTTGTTAATATTGAGCGCGAAGTCGAAATGAGTGGTCCAATTCATACTAAAGGCGTGCTTATCTTACAAAGTTTGCTGGCCAATCGTTTTGCCAAAGAAACACCGTTGTCCTTGAGCGCTTCGATAGTTTTTGAGCAGTCTTACGGCGGCGTGGACGGCGACAGTGCGTCTTCAACCGAATATTACTGCCTTTTGTCAGCCATTTCCGGAATTCCGATTAAACAAAACATTGCCGTAACCGGGTCTATCAACCAGTTTGGCGAAATTCAGCCGATTGGCGGCGTGAATGAGAAAATCGAAGGCTTTTTCGATGTCTGCAAACATCACGGGCTGACCGGGACGCAAGGCGTTATCATTCCGCGGACAAATATTAAAAACCTGATGCTGCGTGATGATATTTTAACGGCTGTCGATGAAGGAAAATTTCATATTTATGCCATAGATACGGTTGATGACGGCATTGAAATTTTGACCGGAATAAAAGCCGGAAAATCTGATAAAAATGGCCGCTATAAAAAAGGAACCGTTAATTATGAGGTTCAAAAACGTCTGGAATATCTGTATAAAAAATATGTTCATTATGCCAGAGAAACGCATGGCAGTATGTTCAGATAAAACAAATTATTTTATTGAAGAAAATCCCCGGGACTTTTTTACTGTCCAACTTTCGGGGGACTGTTCAAAGTTCAGGGATTTTCTTTTAATATTTTTTATTATGACGCATTTTGTAACGGTGTATTTAAATCTTGTCCGATATCGTCAAACACAACCGGAATATGCTGTTTAAAGTCTTTCAAGACAGCTTTCATAATCTGCTGAACCGTCGGATGAGCTGCGGCAGCTGTCCTTAATGTCAAAACATGGCGCCATTCGCGCAAATTAGCCGTCATCACCACATCGGCCTTAACGGAATGCGGCAGCAGCATTCTTGCCTGGTCAGCCTTTGCTCCCAATTCGCACATTTTCATATATTGTTTTTCTATTTCACACATTCCGTCATACCAGGTTTTGTACATTTCTGTACCCTCCTGAATATGGCAGGGTTTGATAACGGTGATTTCTGATCCGAATTTATCTTTGAAATAATTACAGTAACGGGTGCTTTCTATTGCAAAAGAAACATGGCGGTGGCGTGTCAAGTCTTTATAACAACCGAGATCACAGGTTATTTTGACTGTAATATTGTAATGTTCCAACATGGCGGTATGCCCGAGCTCAATCAGTTTTTTGACCATTTTTGCGGCGCTGCCCTCGGTAATGGCGCCTTCGGATTTATAACAGTTGCGAGCGCATTTTTCTATAAATTTCAAAATATAATCGCCGTCAATCGGAGTCCATATCTCATAACTGGGTTCAATTACTCTAACCATAAATTTTCCTTAAGTTTTAAGTATAAAACAACAATAATGATATTCGGATAAAAAGCACAAAACCAGTATAAATTGGCAATTGATAACAAAAAAAGTAACCATATATTTACTAAAATCTCCTAAGGTAAAAGCAATAAAAATCAGACAAACGGGAAAATTCTATGGGATTTTTAAAAAAGATAATGCTGGGCTGCGGCGCTTTGTTTCTGATATTGGCGGGCGGAGCCGGAACCCAGAGTTCCAGCACTGTATTACAGGGCGGCGGTTTCTTCGGATTATTGATTGGTCTGGTCATTTTATATCTTTTTGCCCGGATGGCCTGGCGGGCAATGGGCTGTCTGCCGTCAGTACTGATTATCCTGGGCATTATTGTATTTATTTTGTATGCCATCGGAGCTTTTAATAACGGAATAGGGGGAATCATTCCGAATATCAAATCCTTTCTCGGACAAAATTCTTCTCCCCGGCAGTTTTCCCGCACGGCGGAAATTCCTCAGGAAATGGATGAAGAATTTTACAATACTCAAAACCGGCAGGCTTCTGAAGAACAAGAAAACGGTATGGAACAACTGGTCAACCGTTTATCGGAAGGTTTCGGCGGCGGAGCTGTTCAACAGCCTGTCCCCCGGGCGCCTGCTTATCCGACGATTTATGGTTCTGCCGGCGTAATCAGCGGGGATACGTTAAAAATTAAAGGGCGTTTTTTCAAACTATACGGAATTGATGCGCCGGAGCTTAATCAGCGTTGCGCCGACGGAAACGGACGTTCTTACAGTTGCGGCAAAATAGCGGCGCGCTGGCTGCGGGACTGGATTATGGACAATCCTCTGGAATGCCGGATTATGCAGCAGGATAAAAAAGGCAATATGGTCGGCAACTGTGCTTTGGGAGCTTATGATTTAGGCGCGGCAATCGTCAATGCCGGCTGGGCGGTTGCTTATGAAAAATACACCGATATTTATGTTCCTTACGAGCAACAGGCGAAAATAAACCGCCGCGGCCTGTGGAACGGAAAGTTTTATAAACCTTGGGACTGGCGGCAAATTCAGCAGCAGCGTCCGGAAATCAAAATCACCCGTCCGAAACGCAGGCACATCGGCGATATTTTTGAGTAAACATATGACGGAAACTTTTGAATATATCTCGACAGACGAATCTTCAACGGCAAGATTCGGGCAAAAATTGGCGCAGATTGCCAAAATCGGCGATGTTTTTGCCCTGTTTGGCACGTTAGGAATGGGAAAAAGTGTATTGGCTCGTGCTTTTATCCAAAGCCTGTCCGGAGCAGGGGAGGTTCCGAGCCCGACTTTTACGCTGGTGCAAAGTTATGATGCGCCGGATTTTGAAATTTTTCACTACGATTTATACCGGATTAAATCGCCGGAAGAAATTTTTGAAATCGGTATGGAAGACGCCATGTATCAGGGCGTCAGTCTGATTGAATGGCCGGAAATGATGGGGGGATATCTGCCGCGCAATTGTTTCCGGGTTGAGATCACGCCTTTTGAAAACGGGCGGAAGATAACCATATCCGGCAATTCTGAAGAAAAAAAACAACGGCTGGCGGAATTGGAAAAAATCATATGAGTAATATTCATGCATCCTGCGTCGATTATGAAAACAAGGGAATACTGCTTCTCGGGGTGTCAGGCAGCGGAAAATCCGGCCTGTGCCTGGAATTGATTTTGAATTATAATGCCGCACTGGTAGCCGATGACCGGGTGGAAGTTGAGCCGAAAGCAGGAGAAATTTATGCTTCTTCGCCGGAAAACATCAAAGGTCTTTTGGAAGTGCGCAATGTCGGGATATTGCACCTGCCTTCTAAAGAAAAAAGCAGAATAAATGTCGTTGTCAAACTGGAACCGGCCTCTGTTTTGCTGGAGCGTCTGCCGGAGCCGGAAACTTACAGCCTGGAAAATGTAAATATTCCCTTGCTGCATTTTAATGAAAACGATTCTGCCATTGCTGCCAAAATTATTGCCTTCTTAAATTTTCCGCGCATTTGATTCTGTTGCAAAAAGATAAACGAACTAAGGGGATGACTTTGATTAGTTTGTTGATTTCTGCTGTTTTTATATATAATATATGCCCAACGCGTTAATTCAAAGAGAGATGACCATGGTAAAAAAATATGTTGAAAGATTTTTAAGAAAACAAGGAAAACCGCTTGTTGCGTTTATTTCGCGCCTCGGCGAACTGTCAATGTTTATCGCCCGCGCCTTATACAACTGTGTTACCCCGCCGTTTTACCTCCGCCTGCTGGGCAAACAAATGATAGATATCGGCTTTTATTCTCTGCCGGTCGTCGGACTGACCACAATCTTTGCCGGTATGGTTATTGCCTTGCAAAGTTATTCCGGTTTTGCCCGTTTTGGAGCGGAAAGTGCGGTTGCTACCGTTGTTCTTATCTCCGTAACCCGCGAGCTGGCACCGGTTTTATCGGCTCTGATGGTTGCCGGACGTATCGGTGCGGCAATGGCGGCAGAAATCGGCACAATGCGTGTTACCGAACAAATTGATGCCTTAACGACTTTGTCGACCAATCCGTTTAAATACCTGGTAACGCCCCGGATTGTTGCCGGCGTTCTGGTTTTGCCGCTGCTGGTTTTGTTTGGTGATGTTATCGGCATTTTCGGCGGATATGTCATCGGTGTTTATAAACTTGGTTTTAACCCGGCAAACTACATCAATTCCACCTTGCAGGAGCTGCAGGCCATTGATATCACCACCGGCGTGGTCAAAGCCTGCGTCTTTGGCTTTATCATTGCCTTAATGGGGTGTTATAACGGATACAAATCAAAAGGCGGCGCGCAAGGTGTGGGCGAAGCAACAACCAACGCCGTTGTTTCTGCTTCCATCCTGATTTTGATATTCAACTATATCATTACCGAAGTCTTCTTTTCCAAATAACCGCAGCAGAGGAATAAACAATGTCAGAAACAAAAATTAAAATTACGAATTTGAAAAAAGCTTTCGGACGCAAAGTTGTTCTCGACGGCGTAGATTTGGAAGTCAAAAAAGGAGAGTCTCTGGTTGTTATCGGCGGATCCGGAACCGGAAAATCGGTTTTGATAAAATGCATTCAGGGAATTTTGGTGCCGGAGACCGGTTCAATCAAGATTGACAACAATGAAATTGTCGGTGTTAACGAAAAACAAAAAGAAGAAATGCATGCCAAAATGGGTATGCTGTTTCAGGGCGGCGCCTTGTTTGACAGTTTAAGCGTTTGGGAAAATGTTGCTTTTGGCCTGATTGAAAATCAGAAAATGCCGAAAAAAGAAGCCAAACTGGCGGCAATCAATGTCTTGCGGCAGGTTGGACTGGCGCCTGACGTTGCCGATTTGTCTCCGTCCGAGCTTTCCGGCGGTATGCAAAAACGCGTCGGTCTGGCACGCGCTATTGCAACCAAACCGGAAATTATCTTTTTTGACGAGCCGACGACCGGACTTGACCCGATTATGTCCGACGTGATTAATGATCTGATTATTGAGTCGGTAAAAGGTCTGGGCGCAACAGCCTTGACCATCACGCACGATATGGCCTCCGCCCGCAAAATTGCCGATAGGATTGCCATGCTTTACAAAGGAAAAATTATCTGGCAGGGAACGGTCAAGGAAATGGATAAAACGGACAATCCGTATGTCTGCCAGTTTATTCACGGAAGTTCCAAAGGCCCGATTAAAGTAGAGGTTTAAACTATGGCAAAAAAAGGCGGCAGCGAGTTTGTTTGTCAGAACTGCGGCACGGTATATCCGCGCTGGCAGGGGAAATGCGATGCCTGCGGCGAATGGAATACGATTGTTGAAGAAAAAGTCGGCGGAGAAGGTTTTTCCAATCTTGCGCCCAGACATAAAGGTAAAATCATCGATTTTGTGCCGTTGAGCGGCGCACAGGAAAAACTCAACCGCTTATCAACATCAATCAAAGAACTGGATCGTGTTTGCGGCGGCGGTTTAGTCGCCGGATCGGTTATTTTAGTCGGTGGCGACCCGGGTATCGGAAAATCAACGCTGCTGCTGCAAACCTGCGCTAAAATCGCCAATCTGCCGGAACATCCGGAATGCTACTATATTTCGGGCGAAGAGGCAATAGACCAGGTGCGGATTCGCGCCAAACGTTTAGGGTTGGAACAAGCGCCGGTCAGACTGGCCAGTGCTACCGACATTAAAGACATTATCGCCACATTGGAAAAGTCGAATGCCGCTGTAGTGATTATCGATTCCATCCAAACCATGTATCTGGAAGAAGTCGAGTCAACGCCGGGCAGCGTCGCCCAGGTCAGAGCCTGTAGCTATGAATTGATAAAATTGGCCAAAAAGAAAGGCTTTACGCTGTTTTTGGTCGGGCATGTTACTAAACAGGGGTCCATTGCCGGGCCGCGCGTTTTGGAACATATGGTCGATACAGTTTTGTATTTTGAGGGCGAAAGAGGACACCATTTCCGGATTTTGCGGGCGGTAAAAAACCGTTACGGCGCTACTGACGAAATCGGAGTTTTTGAAATGCAGGATCAGGGGCTGGTAGAAGTAGACAACCCTTCGGCTCTGTTTTTGGCGGAAAGGCAGGGAAATATCTCCGGCTCCTGTGTTTTTGCAGGCATAGAAGGCTCTCGCCCTGTTTTGGTAGAAATCCAGGCGCTGGTCAGCCAAACCGGATATGCCAGTCCCAAACGCGCCGTCGTCGGCTGGGACAGCAACCGTTTGTCAATGGTTCTGGCGGTATTGGAAGCCCGCTGCGGCATAAATCTGAGTTCTCAGGATGTTTATCTGAATATTGCCGGCGGATTAAGAATAACCGAACCGGCGGCTGATTTGGCCGTTGCTATGGCCGTAATATCCTCGCTGACCAACAAACCTTTGCCGCATGATATGGTTATCTTTGGCGAAATCGGCCTTTCTGGTGAGATTCGTGCGGTCAGCCAGCCGAATTTAAGGTTGAAAGAAGCGCATAAGCTTGGTTTTGCCAGCGCTATAATGCCGCCGGAGCATAAAAAGGACAATTCCGGCAATAAGCGGGACTACGGAATGTCGCTGTACGAAATCGGCAATGTTCAAAGGCTGATTAATTGGTTTAATTAAAGTTAAAGGGTAAAAGATGAATAACGTAGACGTCATAATTCTGTTTGTAGTCGGAATTTCCGGACTGATAGCGCTGAGCCGCGGCCTGGTAAAAGAAGTCTTGTCGATTATCGGCTGGGTTCTGGGTACGATTGCCGTTATTTATCTCCTCCCGGTCTTAAATCCTCTGACGGAAAAATATATTGCCGAAGGGATGATTGGCGGAATCATCACCGCCTTAAGCATTCTGATTGTTTTTATGATAATCTGGAATGTTTCCACCAGCGGGATTATCAACGATATCCGAATATCCAAAATGAGCTCTCTGGACAGGATTCTGGGGCTGTTTTTCGGCATAGCGAGAGCTTTTCTGCTGATTGTCCTGGTTTATATCCTGCTGAGCTGGATTATGCCGCACGACAAGCAGCCGGAAGTTTTGCAGGAATCAAAATATTTTAACATTGCCGGCAATTTTGCCAAACCGATTGAAAACCTGATACCGGAAGAAACTTTGGAAAGCATCCGTAAAAAGGCCGAAGAGATGAACGGTAAAGAGGAAGAAGACAAAAAGAAAGAAGCTGTTGCCAAAGAAGAAAGAAAGCAAAAAGAAGCTCAGGCACTGTTTGACAAACTGACTCAGCCGCAGGTCAAAAAGTTCAAAAAAGATGTTGAGAAAGCTAAAAAGCTCGATGAACAAGTGGAAGAAGGCTATAATAAACTGGAAAGGGATAATCTTGACCGGTTGATTGATAATATCCATTAAGTTAAACAATTAGGTCTGTATCATCCGGGACACATCCTCCCTCCCTCAAAAAGGCGCGTACAAAAAGCATAGATTCGTTTAATATAATTCACGCGGTCCGGAGACGGACTGTGGTGTCTCAAAAACATCTTGTAAACAATATTCCGCTTCAGCGGAGTATCCGATATAAGCGTGCCCGCACGACGAATAGCCATAACTGGTCTATGCAGTTTTTCGGCTCCATCCGCCTGTTTTTTAGGCGGATTTTGTTTTTAACAAAACGAAGGAGCTAAAAAATGGGAAAGTTTTATTATCATACCGCGGCCTCTGCAGCACAATGCCGTCAACTGGCCGCGTACCTGCCGTAGCTCAGCGATTTTATCCGGCAGTCCCAGTGCCTGCGGCACGCGACGCCGAATGCAATTGCGTCCCGTAGGGTTCGAACTTCGTACAAATCTAAGCTAAAGCTAGAGATTTGCACTCGTTCTCACCAACTATCGACTTCAAGCCCGAGAATGACAGTGCTTAAAAATAATTCCCCCTCTTTGATAAGAGGGGGAAAGGGGGAGTTAGACCTTGCCCTTCGCGAGCAACTTCTTGGCTTTTAAGAAAAAGAGATAAAATTGAAGTACAATGGTAGAGAGCGTAGCGACCCTAACTTTTTCTTGAAAGCCTAGAAAGCGAGAGAGGGCTGCCTTTTTGGTTACTTTTTGGCACCCAAAAAGTAACAAAGAAAAAATAATTTCGGATAAAAAAACAAAACAAGAAGTAAGGAAAAGATTTTTTGGCACCAAAAAAGTAACAATAAAAATAGAAAAAATCCCCTAGGGGGAAAATAAAAAAAGGGGGAACAAGTTCCCCTTTCCTTCTAATTAAAAAGCCATAAAATATTTCTCAATTCCCAACAGCAAAACCGCTGCAAAAATTCCGGCGAAAACATCGTCAAGCATAACGCCCCAGGCATTATGCAGTTTGGAATCCGCCCACTTGACCGGTCCCATTTTGATAATGTCAAAAACCCGGAACAAAACAAAGCCGATAACGTACAGATACCAGTTGTCAAAACTCTGATAAAGCAAATTGCCGACCAGAGAAAAGCTGACCAGTTGTCCGGCCGTTTCATCAATAACGACCAATGATGGATCTTTGTTTTCAGAAGTCTTTAAAACCTCGTTTGTTGCCCATACGCCGGCGGCAAAAACCAAAACAGCCGTAATGATAATTCCTGTTGCTCCGCCGAAATATCCGGCCAGCATAGCCAATGGAAGCGTCATCAAAGATCCTGCCGTCCCTGAGGCAAAGGGAAAATAGCCGACGCCGAAATAAGAAGCCAGAAAGTAGCCAATTTTATTTTTCATTATAAATTTCCTTTACAAAAGTTTACGGGCATTAAGAGCCAGTTGAATAGTGCCTTCATCCATATAGTCAAGTTCCGCGCCCATCGGAATCCCCTGTGCCAGAGTTGAGACTTTAATATCTTCACGATTTTTCAGGCGGGAATTGATGTAATTTGCGGTAATCTGTCCGTCTACCGTTGCCGGCAGTGCCAAAATGATTTCTTTAATGCCTTTTTCATCGATTCGCTTTAACAGCGGCTCAATATTCAAATCCTCGGGCGTTATTCCGTCGATAGCAGAGAGAATACCGCCCAGAACGTGGTATTTTCCTTTGAAAAAAGAAACCCTCTCCATCGCCCATAAATCGGCCACGTCTTGCACAACGCATAAAATATGATTCTCCCGCACTTGGGATGAACAAATAGAGCAGGGCGACGTTGTATCATAATTACCGCAGATTTCGCAGGTTTTGATATTTTCTGCCACCTGCTGCATAGATTCGATTAAGGGCAGAAACAGTGTTTCTTTCTTTTTGAGCAGCTGCAAAACAATCCTGCGGGCGGAACGTGTCCCCAAAGATGGCAGTTTAGATACAAGTTTTATCAATTTTTCAATATCTTGTCCGGCCAACAGAACTCTCCTAGAACGGCAGTTTCAGCCCGCCGAGGTTCAAACCGCCGGTTACGTCGGAAACGCCCTTTTGCATATTGGCGTCAACTTTGTTTTTGGCGTCATTATAAGCGGCGGTAATCAAATCTTCCAATATATCGGTCTCTTCCGGATTCACCAACGACTTGTCAATAACAATCTTCTTCATATCGAATTTGCCGTTCAGCGTAACTTTGACCATGCCGCCGCCGGAAGACCCTTCGCATTCTTCCTGGGCAAGCTTTTCCTGCATTTCTTCCATTTTTTTCTGCATGGCCTGAGCCTGTTTCATAATTCTCTGAATATTCATCATTGTTTTTTGTTACTCCTCATCATTGGTATAATTTTCATTTTCGCCGAGTTCGTCATCAAAGCTGTTTAATAACGAATTTTGCTCGTTTTCTATAATGTTTCTGGTCATGGTCTCGATTCTGGCGCCTTTAAATTCCGCCATAATCGCCTTGACCAGAGGATATTCCATAATGTCTTTTTTGGCCTCTTCGTCTTTGGCGCGTTCTTTTGCTGCCAAAGTAACGCCCAGTTCGCCGTGCTGCGAGTCGATTTTCCATTGTTTACCTGTAACTTCAAGCAGCATTTTGTGCAGAGTCATAATAAAATCGGTATCCGCTTTCTTGTCCAGCGTCATTTTAATATAGCCGTCGCGAAATTCGCAGATGGAAACATCATTTTTCAAGCTGTAAGCCAACAGCATTTTTTTGTTGTTTTCCAGATAATCGACAAGTTGCTCGGGAGAAGAAAAAGTCAGAAAATCCCCGGTCGGAACCTCATTTGAGGCATCAATCAGCACCGGGCTTATTTTTTTTCCGCTGCCGACGGCTTTTAAGATGTCGTCAGCACTTTTTTTTTCCGGCATAATAAGCGGAGTGGCTAGGCTAGAGTTTTTTTTTACGTCATTTAAAAGTTCATAAGGCGTTGGTAGGCCGGCCGCGTAAGCAATCCGGATTAAAATCATTTCCACGGCGTCAATCTGTACCGGAGCAACAGACAGTTCGGCGATTCCTTTCAGCAGCATTTGCCAGATTTTTGACAGCACGGCAATCGGGATTTTCGGGCCGAGCTTTGTACAAAGCTCTTTTTCGCTTTCCGAGAGGTCAGAACCGTTCAGTGCGGCCGGAATAATTTTTGTTTTGGCAATCATATGAGTTATATTGACAAGGTCTTGCAAAATTGTAACCGGATTGGCGCCGTTGCGGTATTGTTCCTGCAAATTCTCCAGCATATCTTTGGTTTTGCCTTCTGCCAATTGTTCAAAAAGTTCAAACGTCTGATTTCTGTCGGCCAGGCCGATCATATTTTTGACAATATCGGTCTTGACTATACCGCCGGCACTCAGAGAAATAGCCTGGTCAAGCAGCGACAAGCCGTCTCGGCAGGAACCATCGGCCGCTTTGGCAATGATTTTTAAGGCTTCGTCTTCCGCCTGCAGGCCTTCTTTTCCGATAATATTTTTAAAATGATTAAACAGCGTGTCAATCGTCAGTCGTTGCAAATCAAAGCGCTGGCAGCGGGAAAGTACGGTAACCGGAACTTTGCGGATTTCGGTCGTGGCAAAAATAAATTTAACATGCGACGGCGGCTCTTCCAAAGTCTTCAATAAGGCATTGAATGCGTTTTTTGAAAGCATATGAACTTCGTCGATGATATATATTTTATAACGAGCGTTGGTTGGTTTATAACGTACGCCGTCAAGAATTTCGCGAATGTCGTCCACGCCGGTACGGGAAGCGGCATCAAGTTCCATAACGTCAATATGCCGGTCGGCGGCGATTGCTTTGCAGTTTTCGCACACGCCGCAGGGATGAACCGTCGGGCCGCCTTTACCGTCCGGACCGGTGCAGTTCAATGCTTTGGCAATGATTCTGGCTGTTGTTGTTTTTCCGACGCCTCGGATTCCCGTCAGCATATAAGCATGGTGCAGACGGTTGTTTTGAATGGCGTTGGTAAGGGTCTGCACAAGCGCATCCTGCCCGAGCAGGTCGTCAAAACTCTGCGGACGGTATTTTCTTGCTAAAACAACATATTGATCTTTATTATCTTCAGCCATTGTCGTATTCTTAAAAAAGGTGGAGAACAACCGACCCCGTCAAATCCCGTTATGGCTGCTTCCTCTCGAACCTGACCAGATTGGCGGGCAGCCGGTCCGGCGCTCTCCGTTTTTTAATATCATCTGTTTTGCTTTACTTTTCAAGCAAAATCTGAGTTATTATGCTAAAAATCCTAACGGGCATAAATTTGCGAACGGGCAAGTGCCGGATCTTTTCCAAAAATCAAAGGAGATTCTTCTTCTGAAAAATCATAAAAGGCGTTATTGTAAGATATTGTATAATCAAAAACGTCAAATTTCTTTGGAGCGGCATCAACCACAACATCACTTTGCGGCCTGATTTCCATAATGTCCAGGCTATGCTGATTGCTTCCGTCTTCAAAAAAGCGGAAAGTGCCGTTAATTCCCATAAAGCCTTCCGGGCTGGTAATGGCGGCGTTTATATTGTCTCCCTGATATTTTGATAATGCGGAAGCCAGGGCTACGGCATCATAGGCAAAAGAATACAGGCTTCGGGGTCTTTCGCCGTAAAATTTATAATATTTATCGGCAAAATAGCCGCTTTGATAACGGGAAAGCCGCGGATACCAGCTGTTGACAATCAAAGATTCCTTGTTCAATCTGGTGTTTTCCCAAATAGAGGTGCCGAGAAATTTTACTTTCGGAGCATAAATGTCATAATAACCGAACATTGAAATTGCCGACTTCAGTTTAGCACCCGATTCCGGGATTAAAACGGCGTCAAAATCAACCTCGTCGGATGAATCTGTTGTTTTAATCAAGGCAAGTTCCCTTTTGGCATTAGCGTTGCCGGCTTTGGCCTGAGCTTTCAAAATAGCTTTTTGCCGCTGCATTTCGGCATGCCGGGTTGAATAATCGGTCAGTTTTTTCAATATCTCTGAAAAATTGGAAGTATTGGGCGGATAAAAAGCAATACGCACAACTTTTGTGCCGTTTTTCTGAGCCGTACGAACGGCAGCCCGGGCAACGGAAATGCCAAGATTGTTATCGGGAATCAACAATGCAAAACGGCTTCTGCCTTCCGCCGCGGCATAATTCATAATTCTTTCGACCTGCTCGTCAATCAAAAGTCCGAGCGTATAAACGCCCGGCTGCAAAACGTCTTTGGAGGTAGAAAAAGCAATCATCGGAATATTGTCGGATACGGCGCGTCCGGAAGAGGCCTGAACTTCAGTGCTCATCAAAGGGCCGACAATCAGGTCGGACTGCTGGGAAACGGCGTTTTCAACGGCTATCCGGGCGCCGCTTTGTGAACTTTGCGTATCATAAAATTGCAGAACCAGATTAGGATTTTGAACATCGTCAAGTGCTAAAAGGGCTGCGTTTTTCAGGCCTTTTCCAACGGTAGAGGCGCTTCCCGTGAGCGGCAGCAGCATCCCGACGCGAAACAACTGCTCGTTCTGATAGCTGTCTGATGTCAGCGTAACTTCGGAAATATCGGTATTAATATCCCGCACGCCTCCGGTTGTATTGATTCGCGAAGTTCCGCAACCGGCTATAACCAGACACAGAACGGCCAGACTGAATTTTTTTAACACTTGCTTTTTTTCCCAAAATATAAAACAATCATCTGCATAATGTTTAAAGTAAAAATAAGCTGTTGTAAAGAAGAGATAATATGAAAAACGGATTATACATCGTTGCAACGCCGATAGGCAATCTTGGAGACATTTCTTCCCGTGCGGCAGAAACGCTGCGGGAGGCGCCGGTCATTGCCTGCGAAGATACCAGAATAACCAAAAAACTTTTTTCCTTGTTAGGCATCAGCTTGAAAAAAACGTTTATAACGCTGCATGACCACAATGAAGAAGAACAGGCGCAGAAACTGATAAATATTATTTTGGACGGCGGGCAAGCCGTTGCGCTGGTTAGCGATGCCGGTTCTCCGCTGATATCCGACCCCGGTTATAAGCTGATCCGCCGCTGCCGGACGCAAGGTGTTTATGTAACGGTTTTGCCTGGTGCCTGCGCATTGATTTGTGCGCTCCAGTTGTCGGGTCTGCCGACCAACAAATTTATGTTTGCCGGTTTTATTCCCAATAAAGATAAGGCGCGGATTGAATTATTCAAGTCTTACGCCGGATTGGATGCAACGGTAGTTTATTATGAAACGGCGCCGCGTATCTTAAAAACCCTGGCAGCGGCAAAAGAAGTTTTCGGCGGCAGGGAAATTGCTGTCGTTCGCGAAATCAGCAAAGTTTATGAAGAATGTCTGACCGGGACGGCAGAAGAACTGTCCGCCCTTTTTACCGAAAAAGAACCGAAAGGCGAGTTTGTCTTTATGGTGGCTCCGGCAGAAGAAAAAAGCGCAGAAAAGACAGATATTTCTGCCCTGCTGACCGAAAAATTGTCTGAAATGAGCTTAAAATCGGCAGTCAAAACGCTGGTAGACGAATACGGCCTGAATAAAAATGAAGTTTATGAACTGGCGCTGAAAATAAAAAATGAAAAATAACAATTCATATAAGTTTGGAAAAACCGCCGAATTTGTTGCCCGCAATTATCTCCGGTTAAAGGGCTTTCGCATTCTTGCCCGAAATTATATAACCGGCCGCGGAACAAATGCCGGCGAAGTTGATATTATTGCCGCCCGGGCAAATCTTTTGGTTTTTGTTGAGGTCAAAAAACGCTCCGATTTGAACAAAGCCGCTTATGCCGTTAGCAGCCGCCAGCAGCAGCGTATTATCCGCGGGGCTGAATCTTTTTTGCAGAAAAATCCGCAATATGCCGGATATGATTGCCGGTTTGACGCTGTTTTAATTTCTTTTCCGCTGCAGATTAAGCATATTGAAAACGCTTGGATTAGTTAGTTTTTTCTTCTTTTTTAAGATAAGCGGCGATTACCGGTTCAAAAACATTTTGAGCATATTGATAACTTTCTTTTTTAAAACCGATAATTCTTTTAACCGCCTCGTCAAATCCGACCCAATCGTAAGCTTTAAATTCAATTTCTTCCAGATGCGTTGTAAAATCAGGTTTTTCCGCGCCGTCATAAAAAAATAAAAACCAATGTTGTTCCTGTCCGATATGCGGCCGGCCGAGCTTTTGAAATTTTTTTAAAACGAATGGCGGATAGTCGTATTTTACGGTTTGCGGAGCGGCATAAACAAATTTTGCCGATGTTATGCCTGTTTCTTCTTTCAACTCTCTGACAGCAGCCTGTTCTGCTGTTTCCCCGTCATCAATTCCGCCTTGTGGAAATTGCCATTGCATATCTTGTTTGTCGGCGCGGGCGCAAACAAAAACTTTTCCCTCCCGGTTAAAAAGCACGATTCCCGCGTTTGGCCGATATAATTTGTTCATCATTCCACCACGATATTTGATACCGGAACCAAAGCCAGCGGTTTTTCTATAATAGTGTTTTTTATTTCTTTATAATCGGAAATCTGCGGCGAAAAAGAAGAAACCCAGTCTTTTATGGCATATAAAACAACCGGTTTGGGGTTTGCTACCACTAAGACGCTGCCGTTGTTTTGAGCTATTCTTTCCGCTTCTTTCAAACGCTCGTCAATATCTTCCCGGGTAAAGTAACTGTCAATGACAATGTCGGCTTTTTTTCTCGGTAAGCCGTTATAAGTAATTTTTTCCATATGGGATTCTCCGGTAGCGTCAACAGCCAGCAGTCCCATATCTGCAATTTCTTTTAAAAGCTGCTGCATCCGCTGCGGATTTTCTTCATCAACAATACCGCGCTGAAAAACCATTCCGCCGATAGGAGCGTTAACATTAAGAGATTTTTTCAACCGGTTGATATTTTCGTCCGATGTCGCCGTTATACTCATTGCCAAAGGGCCGGTATCCGATTTTAAAAAGTTTTTTGAAGGCAAAAGCAAATCAACATAAGTTTCATGCCCGATAGTGCGGGCGGCTTTGATTTGCTTGTCTAAATCGAGAGAATAAGGCGAAAAGGACAAAGAAACATTAATCGGAAGGCTTTCTATGGCGGCATTGGTAACCATTGAATCCAGCCCCAATCCGTTAATAATGACGGATACCTTGTAAAAATTAGGCTGAACTTCTTCCGTCTTTCCGTATTCTATCCAGGCTTTTTCTCCGTTTCTTCCGATTTTAGGAAGAAAAACGCCGTCATTTTCTTCAATTAGATTTTTATCGGCATTAATATGTTCCAACGGAATCTGAACACTGTTCTTCGGAAGTTTGGCCGCCAAAGGGATTTTATCCAGCAAAGCTTTTGCTTCGAGAGCTCTGGGAGATATATCCTCTTCTTCTTTTGGCGTAACCGGCCTTTTGGTCTCGGGCGGTTCTTTGTCCGGCAGCCGCATAATAAAGCCAGGAACTTTATTTTTTCTGTCAAACATAACCCGGTCGATTTTTGACTGATACAATGGTTCGCTTTTCTTTTTGGCAAAGAAATATCCCGTTGCCGCTACTGCTGCTATAATTGCTGCCGCAATCAAAAATGTCCAGATTTTCTTTAACATCCGGTTTTCCTATTTTTCTGTCTGGCTGTAGATGGCAAGAGCCTTGACCATATCAACGGCTCTGGACAGCTGATAATCTTTTTCCAAATCTTCGTCCTCTTTTTCCTTGTCCGATTGTTTGGTTGAAGCTTTTTTCGTATCATTTTTCAACGCATTGTCAAATTCCGCCTCGCTCATGTTAAAGCTGTTGTCTATAACTTCGACCTTGGCCGGATGAACAATAATATCCGGCGTAATTCCTTCTGCTTGGATGGAGCGTCCGGAAGGCGTGTAATATCTGGCTGTTGTCAAACGCATTGCGCCGTATTTGTCAAGAGGAATAACCGTTTGAACCGAACCTTTTCCAAAAGATTTCTCTCCGAGAATAACCGCTCTTTTATGATCTTGCAGCGCACCGGCAACAATCTCGGAAGCCGAAGCCGAACCGCTGTTAATAAGAACGACAATCGGCAGTCCTTTGGCAATATCTCCTTTTTGGGCGGAATATCTGACGGTATCTTCGGCGTTGCGGGAACGGGTAGAAACGATTTCCCCTTTATCAAGGAACAAGTCGCTTACGTTAACGGCTTGGTCAAGCAAACCGCCGGGGTTATTGCGGACATCAATCACAATGCCTTTCAGATTTTTGACGCTTTTTTTTGCTTTTTCAATGGCCTTTTCGGTCATCTTGTCAACATCTTCGCTAAAAGACGTAATCCGGATATAAACAACGTCATCGGCTTTAATATCATTCTTGACTGATTGGATTTTGATTTCTTCTCTTTTAACGACAACGTCAAACGGCTGTTCATTGGCGCGAACAATTGTCAGGCGGACTTTTGTGCCGACTTTTCCGCGCATCTTGTCTACTGCGTCATTAAGGCTGAGTCCCATAACCTGCCGTCCGTCAATATGGGTAATATAATCGCCCGGTTTTATCCCTGCTTCCGATGCCGGTGTATCGTCAATTGGAGAAACAACTTTAACCACGCCTTGCTCCATTGTAACTTCAATCCCGAGCCCGCCGAATTTTCCTTTTGTCTGCTCATTCATATATTTAAAGCTTTGAGCGTCTAAAAAACTGGAATGCGGATCAAGCGAAACCAACATACCGTTAATGGCAGATTCAATAAGCTTTTTGTCGCTGACTTCTTCAACGTAAGAAAGTTTCGTTCTCTCCAAAACCTCGCCGAACAGGTTGAGCATTTCATATGTGTCAACGGCATCTTCCTCCTGGGATTTTTTGTTTTCTTTTGCATTGACTGCGGCAGCCCCCAGCAAACCTAAAAATACCAAAATACAAATTGATGATTTTTTCAGCATATTACTCTTCCTGTCTTTTCAAATTAATTTTTCATCCATTTAAGCGGGTTAACCGGATTATTGTTCCGGCGCATTTCAACATAAAGTTTTGCATCTTTGCTTTCCGGCATTTGTCCGACCGGCTCTCCTGCCAAAAGCAGCTGTCCGACCTCGCAGTTCAGGCTTCCCAACCCGGCCAGCAACGACAAATATCCGTCTCCATGCTCAATAATAATCAGATTCCCGTATCCTCTGAACGGTCCGGCAAAAGCAACGGTTCCGTCAAAAGGAGCAATAACCTGAGCCTGGCTGCGGGTCTTTATCATAATTCCTTTTGATGTTACGCCTTTGACCTTTTGCTCGCCGTAAGCTGTAATCACAGATCCTTTGGCAGGCATGGACAGTTTTCCTTTTGCCTTGGCAAAACCTTTTCCTACTTCACTTATAACCTCTTGATTATATTTAATCAAGTCAGCACTTTGAGTTTCCTCTTCTTTTTTTGATTTTGCATTTTTTTTCTCGGCAATCCGCCGCAGTTCTTCCTGCCTTTTGCGTTCGGCCTCGGCTTTTTTCTGCTTGGCCAGACGGTCTTTTTCCAGCTTATCCAGCAATTCCCGCAAATCCTGTGCCTGCGATGCCAGCTTTTGCATATTTCGCTGTGCTTTTACACTTTCAATTTCAACGGCATTTCTGATTTTTGATTTTTTTTGCACCAGACGTTTCATCCGCTCATGGTCTTGTTCCAGAATTTTTTTCTGTTTTGAAATCTGGGCAACCTGCTTTTCAACCAGGCTTTTTTTGTCGGCAATCTGCCTAAGTTCTTCCCGGATTCGCTCGGCGTTTTCTTCCAGATAAGGCACGGTCTCGCGCAAAAGCATGGCGCTGCGGATAATCTCCACCGGCGTCAGCGGCTGTACAAACAGGGCTTCCGTCGGTTTCAAGGCCAGATTTTGCAAGGCGGACAATGTCCGGATAAGATTTCGGTCTTCCGATGAAAAATCGCTTTCCGCTTTTTTCAGACTGTCTTGCAGCTTGTTTAGCTGTTCTTCCATGGACGAAAGTTTTTCTTCGCTGTTTTGGATTTTTTTTGCTGTTGCAATCATATCCTGGCTGACGGAAGCCAGTTCAATGTTAATCTGATTCGCCTGAGCCTGGAGTTTGCGGTGTTCTATGTTTTGTTCCTGAACTTTTTTCTCCATCAGTTCAAGGTCTTTTTTAGAAACCGCCGCCGCATCTGCTGCCGGAAACATCAGTCCCAGACAGCAGCATCCCCATAAAAAGGTTTTGTAAACGGCAGGCAGTTTCATAAAAAATCTAGGCCTTTTCAATCAATGAAGAACCGGTCATTTCGGCAGGTTTTTCAATTCCGAGCAAATCAAGCAGCGTGGGGGAAATATCCGCCAGCCGTCCGTCTTTCAGAGCTTTGACCGGTTGTTTGTCGTTAACCAGAACGGCCTGAACTTTTCCAACCGTATGTGCCGTATAGGGTTCGCCGGTTTTCTCGTCAACCATTTTCTCAACATTACCGTGATCGGCCGTAACCAAAAGGACGCCTCCGGCGCTTTTTATGGCTTTTTCAACCCTGCCGAGACATTCGTCAACCGCAGCCACGGCTTTAAGCGCCGCTTCCATAATACCGGTATGCCCGACCATATCGCCGTTGGCAAAATTGCAGATAATCACGTCAAAGCGCTGATTTTCAATAGCATCAACCAGATGATCTGTTACTTCATACACGCTCATCTCCGGCTTCAGGTCATAAGTTGCGACTTTCGGGCTTGGAACCAGAATGCGGGATTCTCCTTCAAACTCGCGTTCTTCGCCGCCGTTAAAGAAGAATGTAACATGCGCATATTTTTCTGTTTCGGCAATCCTCAGCTGAGTTAAGCCGTGTTTGGAAACAACTTCGCCAAAGATGTTGGTCAAAGCCTCCGGGCCGAAAATCGTTTTCATAAAACGGCGGTGGTCGACGGAGTATTCGGCCATTCCGACATTAATGGAAGTTGCAATGTTTTTTTTGCGGACAAAACCGTTAAAATCTTTGTCTGCCAGTGCATATAAGATTTCCCGGGCGCGGTCGGCGCGGAAATTGCACATCAAAACGGCGTCGCCGTCTTCGATTCCCTTATAATCACCGATAACGCACGGAACGACAAACTCGTCGTTAACGCCGTCTTTGTAAGATTGGGCAATGGCTTCTTCTGCCGTGGCATAATGCTTGCCTTCCCCGAGGGCGATTGTATTATAAGCCAATTCAACGCGGTCCCAGCGCTTGTCGCGGTCCATCGCGTAAAAACGCCCTTCAACCGTTGCAATCTTAACATCTTTCAGACCGCTGATTTCTTTTTCAAATTCCGCAACAAAATCTTTGGCGGAAGTCGGCGGTGTGTCTCGTCCGTCCAAAAAAGCATGAACCCTGGCCTTAATGCCGTTTTCGGCTAAAATTTTGCACATTGCAATAATATGGCTCTGATGTGAATGAACGCCGCCCGGCGACATCAGACCCATGACGTGGCAGGTTTTGCCGTTCTTTTTAAGCGTGTCAATCAGTTCGACAACAACCGGATTCTTATTAATGGAACCATCTTTGATTGCCAGGTCGATTTTCGGCAAATCCTGCATAACGACGCGTCCGGCGCCCAAATTCATATGCCCGACTTCCGAATTTCCCATTTGTCCGTTCGGCAGTCCGACATCCAAACCGGAAGTTTCAATCAGGCTATGCGGATTCTCTTGCAAAATACGGTGCCAATTCGGTGTATGTCCTTGCTCGATGGCGTTGTCTTTGGTAATGTCCTTGCGGTATCCCCATCCGTCAAGGATTAAGAGCATAACTGGTTTTTGTCTCATCTTTTTTTCCTTATCATCTTTATAAAACTTTTCTCATTATATATAATAATTCCAAACATAAAAGCACTAATTTTTATATCTTTTTTCGCATTTTATTGCATAATTTCTTTCCATATTTTAGCCGGCAGATTTCCTCCCGAAATCCCTTTCATCGGCGAGCTGTCGTCGTTGCCGACCCAGACCACGCAGATTAAATCATCGGTAAATCCGGCAAACCAGGCATCGCGATAATCTTGCGACGTTCCTGTTTTTCCGGCTGCAAAACGTCCGATTCTTGCAGCTTTTCCGGTGCCTTTTTCAATCACTTTTTGCAAAATCGGAGTCAATTGCTCAATATATTTTTCTTTAATGATTCTGTCTGGTTCTTCGGCGCTGCGCATAAAAATCTGATAACCGTCGCGGGTATAAATTTCTTTGATTGCATAAGGCCAGACGGCATATCCGCCGTTGGCTATGGATGCATAAGCAGCCGCCATATCCAGAACTTTTACCTCCGAAACGCCCAAAGCCAATGCTGCCGAATTTTCCAAAGGCGTGGTAATGCCCATTTTTCGAGCCAGTTTGATGGTCTTTGGGATGGAAATCTGACGCGCCAGATCAATCGTTGCCAGGTTGAGGGAACGAATGAGCGCTTCCCGGAAAGTAACTTCGCCGTAATATTTTTTTGAAATATTTTCCGGTTTCCAGCCGTTTATGCTGACAGGCTTGTCCTGCAGTTTGTCTTCCGGTTTCCAGCCTTCCTGCAAAGCTTCCAGATAAATAAAGGGCTTAAAGGCCGAACCCGGCTGCCGCCAGGCCTGAGTCGCGCGGTTAAATTGGCTTTTTTCATAATCAACGCCGCCCGCCATCGCCAAAACGGCGCCATTCTTATTCAGAATAACCACGGCGCCCTGGGTAACGTTTTTATGCCTGTTGGCGGCAATATTGCGTTGCAGTGCTTTTTCCGCTTTTTGCTGCAGCTCCTGGTCAAGGGTGGTATAGACATAAACGTCGTTTTCTCTTTCTCCGATATAATCGTTGGTCTCGTTATAAACCCAGTCGGCAAAATATTTTGCACCCTCGACTTTATAAGACTTTTCCGGCCCGATCCGCATTTTCAGGGCGGCATCTCTTTCTTCTTCGCTGATGACCTGGGTATTAACCATATTTTGTAAAACCACTTTGGCGCGGTTTTCCGCCCTTTCCATCGAAGCAATCGGATTATAGCGCGACGGGGCTTTTAACATACCGGCGATAATGGCGGCTTCTTTCATATTCAAATCCCGCGACGTCTTTTGAAAATATTTCTGTGAAGCCGCTTCAATGCCGTAAGTCCCGGCGCCGAGATACACCCGGTTCAGATACAGTGTTAAAATTTGTTCTTTGGTAAATTTGTTTTCAAGCCAGAAAGCCAGTAATAGTTCCTGAATTTTTCTTTTTATCGTCTTGTTTGGCGTTAAAAACAGGTTTTTTGCCACTTGTTGGGTAATCGTACTGCCGCCCTGGGCATAGCGTCCGAGAAAAATATTGGTTATCATTGCCCGCGAAAAAGAAATGATGTCAAAACCAAAATGCGAATAAAACCGGCGGTCTTCGGTAGAGATTATCGCGTCAATCACATATTGCGGCAGCTCTTCGGAACGAATGACTTCTGAATAAACCTGTCCGAAAGTCTGAATCTCATTGCCGTTTTCGGCAATAATGGTCGTCGATGGCTGGCGCGTGCGCATAACCGCTTCTTCAATATCCGGCAGGGTAAAAAAACAATAACCGATATAAGCAGCCAGAGTTATCACCAGCGCTGCGGCAAAATATAAAATCAGCTTTCGAAAAGTAAACCGTTGTTTTGCGACTCTTTTTTTGCTTTTTTTGGCGTTTCTTTTTCGCTTGGTCATGTTCAAAACCTCAATAACTGCTTGCGTCGACTCGATAAATACTTTAAAAATATATGCATACATAACACAAATAAGTTAAGGGAAAATTTATGAGTAATGTCTCGGTTTCAATAAGTGCTGATTTGCAGGATAAAATCTGTAAAATTGCTCAAAAAAGCGGTCGGACTTTTGATGACTGCGTTGCTCTGGCTTTGCGTGAATATGTTGATAATTATGAGAATTTTTACAATTCTGATATTTATGCGGTCGACAAGCTCGAACGTTCTTTCTTTTTATCTGTTGGCGAATAGGTTTTTATCATCTATATTGTCATTATGTTTTAATCTTTCGCAAAGTGAAAAATAATGACTCAGAAAGTTTGTCTCATTGACGGCTCCGGCTATATTTTCCGTGCCTTTTACGGTCTTCCGATGATGACCAGTCCGTCCGGCGTACCGGTTAATGCCGTATTTGGCTATACCAATATGTTTTTGCGCCTGACTCAGAATATCAAATGCGATTATTGTCTGGTGCTTTTTGACGCCAAACGCCGAAATTACCGCAATGAAATTTTCCCCGATTATAAAGGTACGCGCGCCGAAATCCCCGAAGAACTGATTCCTCAGTTTCCGATAATCCGCGAGGCGACAAACGCGTTGAATTTAAACTATTTGGAAATGGAAGGCTATGAAGCCGATGACCTGATTGCGACTTATGCGCGCCAGGCAACGGAAAAGGGTATGGAAGTTGTTGTTGTGTCTGCCGATAAAGACCTGATGCAGCTGATTCGCGATGGTGTGGAATATTATGACCCGATGAAAGACAAATTCTACGGGCCGGAAGACGTTAAAGAAAAGTTCGGCGTCTATCCGGAACGGGTTGTCGACGTGCAGGCGCTGGCCGGCGATTCGATAGACAATGTTCCCGGCGTTCCCGGTATCGGGCTGAAAACGGCGGCGCAGCTGATAAATGACTTCGGTTCATTGGAAGAAGTGCTGAACCGTGCGTCCGAAATCAAACAAAACAAACGGCGTGAAACTCTGCTTGCCAATATTGACAATGCCCGCATTTCTCTGCAGCTGGTAACCTTAAAAAATGACGTCCCGGTTGAAAAAGACATTACGGCTTTTTCCTGCCGGGCGCCGCATTTGGATGTTTTGCATAAATTTATAGATGATTACGGATTCCGCAGTCTGAAAAGTCGGATTGAAAAATGGGCGGATGAACGCTGTTCGGCTTTGCCTGAGGATGTTCAAAACACTGTATTTAAAGAGGTTGAAAAACATTATGAGCTGGTGCAGACGGAAGAACAGCTGAAAAAATGGGTGGAAAAAATAAAACAAAAGCGCCTTTTTGCTTTTGATACTGAGACCACAGGGTTTAACCCGGTTTTTGACAAGATTGTCGGCTTTTCCCTGGCAACGGAAGAATCTTTTTTCTGCTCCGGCTGACAATAAAATCCGGCAGCTTGATTTTGCAACGGTCAAAAAACATCTGGCACCGCTATTTGCTGACAAAGCCATTTTAAAAATCGGCCATAATATCAAATTTGATATGCACTTTTTTACTCAGGTTATCGGAGAAGGCGCCGCTTTTGCACCGGTCGAAGATACGGCTGTCATTTCTTATGTTTTGGACAGTTCGACTCATGGACACGGAATGGATGAATTGGCCGAAATTTTCCTGCGGTACCAGACAATAAAATATGAGGAAGTCTGCGGCAGCGGTCGCGACAAAATAACCTTTGACAAAGTGGAATTGAACAAGGCGCTGGCTTATGCTGCCGAAGACGCCGACATCACGCTGCGGTTATATAATGTTTTAAAACCACGCTTGTTTGCCGAAAGGCTGCTGAATATTTATGAAAGTTTTGACCGTCCGCTGATTCCGGTATTGAAAGATATGGAACAGCAGGGAATTATGGTCGATGCGCAGGCCTTGCACCGCCTCAGCTCTGATTTTGAAAGCCGGATGCGGATTTTGGAAACGGAAATTTATAATCTTGCCGGAGAAGAATTCAACCTTTCGTCTCCCAAACAAATCGGTGAAATTTTGTTTGGAAAAATGGGGCTGAAAGGCAAAAAAACACCGGGAGGCGCCTGGCAAACAGGTGCTGAAGTGCTTGAACAGCTGGCGGAAGACGGTTGCGGACTGGCACAAAAAATCCTTGATTGGCGAGCCCTTGCCAAGCTCAAATCAACCTACAGCGATGCCCTGTTGGAATTATTGGATAAAAACTCTCGCGTTCATACAACTTTCAGTCAGATTGTTGCCAATACCGGGCGTCTGGCTTCCAGCAATCCGAACCTGCAAAATATTCCGATAAGAACGGAAGAGGGCAAAAAAATCCGCGAATGTTTTATCGCCCGGCCGGGCTGCAAAATCATTTCTTCCGACTATTCGCAGGTAGAATTACGGCTGTTGGCGGCTGTTGCCGATGTTAAGGCACTGAAAAACGCTTTTGCTGCAGGTGTGGATGTTCATGCGGCAACGGCATCGCATGTTTTTGGGATTCCGTATGATAAAGTGGATGCCGACACCCGCCGTCACGCCAAAGCCATCAATTTTGGAATTGTTTACGGTATTTCCGCATATGGACTGGCCAGACAAATCGGTGTGGCGCCGGAAGATGCCAAAGCTTATATTGACGCCTATTTCCGCGAAATGCCCGAAATTAAGAAATATATGGATGATACGATAACCTTTGCCCGTGCCAATGATTATGTCCTGACGCCGTTTGGAAGACGCTGCTCAATTATGGGGATTAACGATAAAAATAAACGTCTGGCCGCCAATGCCGAACGTGCGGCGATTAATGCCCCGATTCAGGGCGGTGCGGCCGATATAATCAAACTGGCGATGAACCGGATACCGGACGAACTTAAAAAACACGGACTAAAAACTAAAATGCTGCTGCAGGTGCATGATGAATTGGTGTTTGAGGCGCCGGAAAACGAGGTTGAAGAGGCCTCTGGTATAATTAAAAAAATTATGGAAGGAGCAGTCAGCCTTTCTGTGCCGTTTGTTGCCGAAGTCGGGGTCGGAGACAACTGGACGCAGGCGCACTAGGCATAAAGGCGGAGAGAAACTCAATAAGAAAATTAATCTCATAAATTGGGTTTGCTTGCAGAATTTCTCTCCGAAGAGCAGGGCGTTGTCAAAACAACGCCTTTAAACTTTTAGTAAGTATCGGCAGCAGATTCCTGGAAAGTATCACCAAAACCGCCTGAACCCGTACTGGTAGCGCTCAGGTTCGTATCGCCCGTCGCGTAACGGACAATCGCGCCGGCAGCAGCCAGAATAGCTAATCCTACGGCTAAAGCCGCAAATTTAGCCCAGTTTATCTTGCCGAAAATCGCGCCAAATGCCAAAAGTACCAGGCCGAAACCGCCGACGATAAAGATGATGCTCTTTACGTTGTTAAAAGTGGTAAAAGCCTTGGCTTTTGCCGTCCCCATAAGGCTTGACTGGCTTCCGCCGCTGGCAGCCGTTGCCGGATCGCACATAAAAAGCGCGGACGCTGCGGCAATCAGGCAGATTGTTAAAAAATTTTTTTTGAGGAAAATCATTGTTTTTCTCCTTGTTTATGACATAAATTATACCCCTCTTTTCATTAAATATCAATATTTATTTAAAATAAAGTTAATAAAAACCGCTGTTTTTATAACAGCGGTTTTTTCTAATAGATTGCAACAATGGTCAGAAACGCGGCAATTGTAAACAGGATAAGATCAATAATTAAAAAATTGGCGGTGGATGACAATAATTCCTTATCCAGAAAATATACTCTGGAAAAGCTGAATTGCACAATCTTTACAAACAATATCAAAATCGCCAGCAGAAAAAACAATTCCGTCCCAAATCCGAAAATTGTTTTTCTTTTTTCATCCGTCTGATTCTGATAAAGCAGGCTCCATCCTTTTGTTCCCAAAAGAGAAGGGCAGTCGCCGGTGTCAACCAGTTCCATCCCTTGATAATCATAAAGTTTAATCTGTTTGACAACCTTTATCTTACCCGGTTTAATCTTTTGTCCGTCTATTGTCAGCAAAGGGGATTCCGGATTATACGGAACCGGGCGGATTTTTTTGTCCGGTAGTTCAATATAATAAAATTTCTTTCCGATGCTCGGCTTGTATTCTACAATAGTTATGCCGTTTGGGGACGGCACAATGTTGCGGGCAATATGAATATGCAGGCAAATGATGAAAGAAACT
Organism: uncultured Pseudomonadota bacterium; assembly: GCA_949300375.1. GTDB lineage: Bacteria > Pseudomonadota > Alphaproteobacteria > RF32 > CAG-239 > MGBC133411. The sequence goes on along the minus strand of CASGEB010000007.1, from coordinate 34,658 downwards.
AATGAAATTCCCAAAATTTTAACGCCGGTGTTGAGGCCTTTTACAATCTTAACAATAATATTCGCATCCATAATTATAACAAATTTAGGTTTGTAATATAGTGTCTTTTGTCAAACTCGTCAATATTTTTGATTAAATAAAGTTATCGATGGTAAAAAGGATGTTTTTCTTGTGAATAACCGGTCAAAAAAGCTTAATATTTTGCATTTATTGCTTGGTTCTTCCAAGAATTTGCTGTATGATTCCCTTAATAAAAATTCGTTTTAAGCAAAGGAAGTAATCACATTATGACAGAGATGACAGCAGAAGAAATCCGCAAGGAAGAAAGTGAATATACTGCGGATTCGATTAAAGTTTTGCGCGGTCTTGACGCTGTTCGCAAACGCCCGGGTATGTACATTGGCGACACTGATGACGGTACCGGTCTTCATCATATGATTTATGAAGTTTTGGACAATGCGATAGATGAAGCCTTGGCCGGATATTGTGATAAGACGGAAGTCATTTTGAATCCGGACGGTTCGGCGACCATCCGCGACAACGGCCGCGGCATCCCTGTCGGTATTCACAAAGAAGAAGGCGTATCCGCGGCGGAAGTTATTATGACCCAGCTGCACTCCGGCGGTAAGTTTGATAACAATTCTTATAAAGTCTCCGGCGGTCTGCACGGCGTCGGCGTTTCCGTTGTCAACGCGTTGTCTGTCTGGCTCAGACTGCGCATCTGGCGCGAGGGCAAAGAACATGTTGCAATGTTCTCGCACGGCAATGTTACCGAACATTTAAAAGTCGTCGGCGATGCTCCCGGCAAACACGGAACGGAAGTAACTTTTTTGCCGTCTCCTGAAACTTTTACCCAAACCGAGTTTAATTTTGATACGTTGGAACGCGCCATTCGTGAAAAAGCCTTTTTAAATTCCGGCGTTTATCTGAAACTGATTGATAACCGTGAAAGCGAACCGCGCGAAGTCGTTATGCATTATGAAGGTGGTCTGAGCGCCTTTGTTACTCATATTAACAAGTCAAAATCGCCGCTGCACGAAAACATTATTGCTTTTGAAGGCGATAAAGACGATATCAGCGTTGAAATAGCCATGCAGTGGACCAATGCTTATAACGAAAGTATGCTCTGTTTCACCAACAATATTCCGCAAAAAGACGGCGGAACGCACCTTGCCGGTTTTCGTGCGGCCTTGACCCGTACCATTAACAACTATGTTTTGGAAAACGGTCTGCTGAAAAAGGAAAAAGTCGTTCTGACCGGTGATGATATGCGCGAAGGACTGAGCTGCGTTTTGTCGGTAAAAGTGCCGGATCCGAAATTCTCTTCCCAGACAAAAGAAAAACTGGTTTCTTCCGAGGTCCGCCCGGTTGTTGAAAACATTGTTGCGGACAAGCTCAAAGAATGGCTGGATGAACACCCGAACGAAGCCAAAATAATCGTCGGAAAAATTGTTGAAGCGGCCACGGCGCGCGAAGCCGCCCGCAAAGCGCGTGAACTGACGCGGCGCAAAGGTGTGTTGGATGTTGCGTCTCTGCCGGGAAAACTGGCTGATTGTTCAGAAAAAGATCCTGCTTTATCCGAAATCTTCATTGTTGAGGGAGATTCCGCCGGTGGTTCTGCCAAACAGGGACGTAACCGGGCAACGCAGGCCATCTTGCCGCTGCGTGGTAAAATTTTGAATGTTGAACGCGCCCGCTTTGATAAAATGTTGAATTCGGCCGAAATCGGAACGATGATTACGGCTTTTGGTACGGGTATCGGACGCGATGACTTTAACATTGACAAATGCCGCTACCACAAAATTATCATTATGACCGATGCGGATGTCGACGGCAGCCACATCAGAACGCTGTTGTTGACCTTTTTCTATCGTCAGATGCCGGAAATTATCGAACGCGGCTATGTTTATATTGCCCAGCCGCCGTTGTTCAAGGCCAAGCGCGGCAATTCGGTTCTTTATCTTAAAGACGAGCACGAAATGGAAGACTATCTGATTCGCGGCGGTTGTGAAGATGCCGTCCTGATTCGTAAAAACGGCGAGCAGGTTGTCGGAGAAGATTTAGTCCGTTTGGTAGAAGAAAACCGCAAGGTTCGCAGCCTGATTGCCTCTTTGAGCAAAATGGCGCCGGAAAAAATTATTGAGCAGATGGCCGTCTTCGGGCTGTTTAATCCGGAAACCCGAAAAAATCCTCAGGCCGCACAGGATATTTTGACCAAAATCATCGACAGAATGAATGATTTGGAAGCCGAATATGACAAAGGCTGGAAATTTGAATTTGCCGATAACGGCGAAATCGTATTCAGCAGAACGCTGCGCGGTGTGGAAGAGCGCCACCAGCTTCCGGAAATGTTGATGGAAAGTCAGGAAGGCCGCGTTCTGGATACAATGAAGGCCGAACTTTTTGAAAACTTTGGCGAAACCAGCCGTCTGGTCTCAAAAAATGGTCTGGAAAAAGATATGTCCGGCCCGGTAAGTTTTGTTGATGCCGTTATGGCTGCCGGCCGTAAGGGAATTTCTATCCAGCGCTATAAAGGGTTGGGTGAAATGAACCCTGAACAGCTTTGGGAGACAACGCTTGACCCTGAGGCGCGTTCTCTGCTGCAGGTTAAAATTGACCATATGGAAGAAGCGGATGAAACTTTTGCTACTTTGATGGGCGATGTTGTTGAACCGCGTAAAGAATTTATTCAGGATAACGCCCTGAATGTTACAAACCTCGATATTTAGGAAAAGCCGAATAAAAAAACGGAGTGTGAAAGCTCCGTTTTTTTTGCGTTTTTTTAATTCAGATTTTCCGAAATTCTGATCATATAGTCCGGATCTCCGCCTTCTTCGGCATCCGGAAGAAAAGTTGTTCCGGCAAAGGCCTGAAAACTGAGCACAACGGCCGTCATCAATGTTAATAGAAACGTAGCATTTTTCATAACTGTCACTCCCCGGTTGTTATCACTGGCAATCAGTATAACTTTAAAAGGTTAACAAAACAACCACTTATTTTGCAATTTTCTGTAACAGTTGTTCCGATGTCAGGGAAAAATTGCTGTCAATCCAGATGTTTTCAAGATTTTTAAGAATTGTACCGATTTCAGAACTTTCGGCAATCCCGGCGTTAATAATATCTCTGCCCCGCAGCGGGAAGGACGGAATTTTAAATTTTTCAATTTTTTCCAGCAATGCCGAAACATCCGGAATATCCCTTTTTTCAAGAGCAAGCTGCAGCAACAGTTTATTTTGGCAGAATTCTTTTCCGTAGAGATAAATCAGCTTATTGCGGCTTACTCCGGCAAAATAATCCTGTAGCGGCGGGGTAAATTCCGCCCAACTTAAAAACAACAGTTTTTCTTTTTTGCTTAGTTTCAGCCGGTTGGCAAGGTTTTCGGCCAACAGCTGATCAGGGTCGTAAATCAAAAACAGCCGGCGCAGGGTATTAGGCTCTATTTTGTATTTTTCAACCAGCCGGATTAAAAAATCCAACTTGTCCAGATTCTTAGGCTCCGGCAAAATGGATGAAAGAATTTCATTGTCTTTCATAATCTGCAAAACTTCGGCAGCTCTCGGCGTTTTTAAAATCTTAAACAGTTCGTCGCGGATTCTTTCCAAAGAAAGCTGTTTAAGGCCGTCTTTGTTGTTTATGCAGGCCTGCAGAGATTTTTGGTCGATTTCGCCTTTGCCGAAAAGCGAATAGAAACGGAAAAAACGTAAAATACGCAAATAATCTTCTTTAATACGCACAGACGGGCTTCCGATAAATCTGATTTTTCCGTTTTCCAAATCTTCAATACCGTTATAATAGTCAAAAACATTGCCCTTTTCGTCGGCATATACCGCATTGATGGTCAAATCGCGGCGGGAAGCGTCAATTTCCCAGTCGCCGGTAAATTCAACCTCCGCATGCCGCCCGTCGGTTTTTATGTCTTTTCTGAGTGAAGTGATTTCAAGAACCTTGCCGTTAATGATGACGCCGACCGTCCCGAATTTAATTCCGATGGGGACGGTTTTAATATTATTTTCTTCGCAAATTTCCACCAGTTCGTCAGGACTCAAATCTGTTGCCAGGTCAAGGTCAAACCCCTCGATTCCCGACAAAGCGTCACGCACGGCGCCGCCGACAAAACGCAGAACCCCGCCGTGATTTTCAACAACCCGGAACAGTTCAAAAATTTTCTTGTCCCGGATAATTTTGCTCATATCAAGATATTTATCTCTCAGCATCTCAAATCCAGCCTAGTTTTTGCTCCGAAATTAACATTTTTTATATAAATTTCAAATATTATTATCGCAAAATAACAATATTGTGAGTATCTGGGAATGAAAAAATTTTTTAGCGCATTGAGTTTGTTTTGTTTTGCTGCGGTTTCGGCTTCGGCAGCCGTTCCTCAGTCGATTGGGGAATATGGGGATTGGACGGCTTTTTACTATAAAGACGGCAAAAATTCGGTTTGCTATATGGCGTCCGCGCCGGTTAAAGACGAGGGAAAATATACCAAACGCGGAGATATTTATATGGTCGTAACCCACCGCCCGCAGGAAAAAAGCTTTGACGTTATCAATATCAATGCCGGCTATACCTACAAAGACAAAAGCCGGGTAAAAATCCAAATCGGCAATAAAACGATTGACAAACTCTTTACGGACGGTACGATGGCCTGGACAATCAACGGTGATGTCGATGCCGAGTTGATAAAAGAGATGAAACGCGGCGCCCGGATGATTGTAACCGGAACATCATCAAGAGGAACTCTGACCAAAGACACTTATTCGCTGAAAGGGTTTAACAAAGCCTATATGGCCATCAGTAAAAAATGCAATAAGAAGAGTTAAATGAACGAAAAAATCGAACTTATCGGCTTGAGCCGGGATGAACTTGCCGCCGAGCTTGCCAAACTCGGAGAAAAGCCTTTTCGCGCCAAACAAATCTGGCACTGGCTTTACAATCAGGGCGTAACGGATTTCTCCGCAATGACTAATTTGTCCAAAGAATTGCGCGAGAAACTGAACGCCGGTTATGTCATCAGCCGTCCGAAAGTTGTTGCCCGCCAGATTTCTTCGGACAAAACCAGCAAATGGCTGCTGGAATTTGCCGACGGGCAGCGGGTGGAAATGGTTTATATCCCGGAAGAAGACCGCGGCGCTGTTTGCATCTCGACGCAGGTTGGCTGTGCCGTGGGCTGTACCTTTTGTCATACCGGCAGTCAGCGCATTACCCGGAATCTGACCGCCGGGGAAATTGTCGGACAGTTTCTGGTTGCAAGAGACGCTTATAACGAATGGCCGACGCCTGCAAATGAAACCAGATTTCTCTCAAACGTTGTCGTTATGGGAATGGGCGAGCCGCTGCATAATCTGGACAACGTGATAACTGCGTTAAAAATCATTTCGGACGGAGAAGGGCTTGCCGTTTCCAAACGCAGAATAACGCTGTCGACTTCCGGCATTGCGCCGAAAATGATCAGAGTTGCGCAAGAGTTGGGCGTTAAACTGGCTGTCAGCCTGCATGCGCCGAATAATGAATTGCGTTCGAAAATTATGCCGATTAACAATAAATATCCGCTGGAAGAAGTCTTGCAGGCTTGTCAGGAATACCAGAAAATCGTTACAAGCCGTTTTATCACGTTTGAATATCTGATGCTGGACGGTATAAACGATTCTCTTGATTGCGCCCGTCAGCTGATTGCTTTGATGAAAAAATATAAAATCGGTGCCAAATTTAACCTGATACCGTTCAATCCCTGGCCGGGCTGCGCTTATAAGCCGAGTTCCCGCAACCGGGTAATGGCTTTTTCGAGAGAGCTGGAAAAGGGCGGATATGCCGCTCCGGTACGCGTTGCCCGCGGTCAGGATATTTTGGCCGCCTGCGGGCAGTTAAAATCCAAAAAAGACGAAGAAGATAAAAAGAAATAAAATCCGCGTACAAAAGCCCCGGATTCGTTTATGATTATTTTCGCAGCCGGAAGAGCGGTTGTGGTGTCTCAAAACATCTCACCAGATTAATTCCACATTGGGGAAACCGCTTTAAGGACGAATAACCATGCTGTTCTAGTACAATTTTTCAGCTCCTCAGCCTTAAAGTTAAGGCGGTTTTCTTTTAACAAATTAAGGAGCGAAACGTGTCTGTTTTTATAACAAAAACAAAACAAGAAATAGTAAAGTAAACTCAGAGGGAAGGAAGAAATATTTTTGTTGCGACAGATTTTATTAACATAAAATTGACAGTTTTGGCTTATTATAGTATCATCTTGCAAATAGGTTAACAGACTGGAAAATACAATGGAAACACAATATTACACCCTTATTGAAAAACAGGATTTTTATGAAATTATTGAAAACAAATACGGAGAACTTGCAATTTTTATTGATGCGCGCGATGGTTCACCGGTCAATCCTGTTTTGGAGTTTGACGGCAAAAAAACAGCTTTGCTGAAAAGGGATGAGCGTCTTGCCGTCCGTTTGGACGATATTCACGAAGATACGAGAGATACATTGGCAGAAGCTGAAGTTGTGATGATTGTTGAACTCAAAGGAAAAATGGTTGAAAGAACTTATGCCGTACCGGTTGAAAATGTTGAGGATATTGTTTTTGAAGGGCGTCAGACCCGCGCGGATGAACTGGTCAAAGCCAAGAGCAAAGAAGATATCCTGCGGTCGTTTGGTGCGGTAAAAACCTGGACAAGCGGAAGTAACAGATAATGACAAACAGTTCTAACAACAATAATATCATCGGGCTGGTGCTGGTAACGCACGGCAATCTGGCACGGGAATTTATTTCGGCAATGCAGCACGTTGTCGGCAAACAGGATAAAATCGAAGCCGTTTGTATTGGCCCGGAAGACGATATGGAAATGCGTCGTTCCGAGATTCTGAAAAAAGTAGAAGAAACCGACAGCGGACAAGGTGTTGTTGTTTTGACCGATATGTTTGGCGGCACGCCTTCAAACTTGGCAATTTCCATTATGGATCGTGCGAATGTTGAGATTATCGCCGGCGTTAACCTGCCGATGCTGATTAAAATTGCATCCCTCCGCAAAGAGAAAAATCTCAAAGAAACCGTTGCTGGTGCGCAAGAAGCCGGAAAGAAATACATTAACGTTGCTTCGCAGATTTTGGGGATGTAAGGATGAGTGAGAATCAAACGCTTTCCGCCGAACTGGAAATTAAAAACCGTAAAGGGCTGCATGCCAGGGCAGCCGCTGCTTTTGTAAAAACTGTGGAAAATTTTGATGCGGAAGTGGAAGTTGAGCGGATTGGACAATGTGTCAGCGGTTGTTCGATTATGGGGTTGATGATGCTGGCCGCCGCCAAAGGAACGACCATTTTGGTCAAAACGTCAGGCAATCAGGCGCAACAAGCTTTAGATGCTTTAAAAGAGCTGATTGACAATAAATTTGGCGAAGACTAACCGGATGAAAGACAAAGCGCCGCGTAATAAAACCATAGAACTCTCTGCCAAAGAAGAGAAGTTTTACGCCGCCCGTAGCATCAAACTGTCGCAGCCTGCCGTTCTGTCTGACGTTCTGAACAAAACGATTTGTCAGGATTCGTTAAAAGCGATGGATTATCTTCCGGACAAATGTGTAGATTTGATGATAGCTGATCCGCCGTATAATCTGACCAAAAATTTTGCTTCGACCACATTTAAGGAAACAGATTTTAAAACCTATAAAAAATGGCTGGACAAATGGCTCAAAAAGACCGTCCGCCTTTTGAAGGATAAAGCCTCCATTTATATCTGTTCCGACTGGAAAACCTCTATTGTCATTCCTGAAATTGCCGGCAAATATTTTGTTTTGCAAAACCGCATATCCTGGGAGCGGGAAAAAGGCCGCGGCGCACAAAACAATTGGAAAAACTGCTTGGAAGACATCTGGTTTTTCACGCTTTCGGACAAATATCTGTTTAATATTGACGCTGTAAAAATGCAAAAAGAAGTGATTGCGCCGTATCGTGACAAAAACGGCACGCCCAAAGACTGGATAGACAACGGAGAAAAAAAGTTCCGGCTGACCCACCCGTCAAATATCTGGACGGACATTTCCATTCCTTTCTGGTCAATGCCCGAGAATACGCCGCACCCGACCCAAAAACCCGAAAAACTGATTGCCAAATTGATTTTGGCTTCCAGCAATCCAGGCGATGTGGTCTTTGATCCGTTTCTCGGTTCCGGTACAACTTCTGTAACCGCCAAAAAACTCGGACGGCAATATATCGGTATTGAACGGGAAAAAACTTATGCCGCCATTGCCGAAAAACGTCTGGAAATGGCAGAAAACGATAAGGCCATTCAGGGGTTCAAGGATGGCATTTTCAAAAGCCGTAATGCCGGATAAATCAATTCTGCCGTTGCAAAAGCACTGGCAATGGGCATAAAACAGTGATATAATAAGACAATGACTGTAACCGGCGGAAATTTTTGTTATGGGAAAAAAAGACGCTAAAATCATTAAAAATTTGCGAATGGGAATACCGGCGGCTGTTTCGTCCGGTCTGCCCCAAACGTCCCGTATTGCGGAAAAACAGGTCGCCGTCCCTCTGCCGGAGGATAGCCGTCGGGCTATTGAGGCCGCTGCGGTAAAAGTTTCTCAGGAAACTAAAGAAAATTATGTTCAAACGGGGCATCCTGCTGAACAAAATCCGCTGCCGGTCGGACAAACGGCGGAAATTGGCCGGACAAAAATAAAACCGCAAAGTTTGTTTGCCGCCTATGCCCAAGCGGAAGCCGGGCGGGAATTTCAAAAAAACAAGACGCCGCAAAACGATTCCCCCAAAAATTTTTCCCAACCAAAACCGGTCGGTAAAGATAAGGTTATCAGAAAATTTGTTTTTGATGATAAATTTCTGGAAAAATACCTCATAAACCATATTCTTTCCAACTGGCGTTTGTTTGAATATTATATTTTGGAACAGGGAAAAGATATAAATGCCGTTGTTGCGGAAATGAAAGACCCGCTCCGGAAAAAACTTCTGGAAACTTTTGCACCCGAAAAACATCACCCGGCTGTTCTGAAAGAAGAAACGGCGGCAGAAAAACAAAAAGATTCGGCGAATAAAAAAACGAATACAGCAAATCCACAAAAAGCATTGGCGCTTAAAATCCTTGCCAAACGCGGAAAACTTCCGGATTCCCGTATCCTGCCGCAAAAAACGCAAAATCGGAGCAGAAATGCCACGGAAAAAGACATATCAATAAGTCGATAATCGAATTATCAGCATGGAAAAACCGCGTAACACGATTAAATCTCTTGTGCTGCCGATTAATAAATACGGCAGGATTTTAACAAATTAAGGAGATTTAAGATGTTTAACGAAAAAAACAAAATGAAGATGAACGAAAAAGAAGAAACAGCCAAATCAACCTCTTCTGAAAAGAGCAGCAAAGAAAATGCCAAGACTGCAAAATCTTCTTCGGGCTGCGGCTGCTCTGATTATGAAAATTAATTTATCCATCCTTATAATACGTTACACTACCTAGATACAAAACGACCTGTTTTTTTATGTCCCCTTGCCTGTTTTTATGTGCAGGGGGATTTTTTATTGTACTATTGAGATTATTTGATTATATTGATAACGGTCAATTTTAAGATAAAGGGAATGTAATATGAAAAATTTTACGATTTTTGCCGTTTTTATTGTTCTGGCAGGTTTTGTTTTCCCGGCAAAGGCGCAAACCGCCGCTGATGTAAAGCAAATTGAAGACTATCTGAACAACATCAAAACCCTGGAAGCCGATTTTGTGCAGATTGCCAGCAACGGCGGAACGGCGGAAGGAAAATTATACATAGCCAAACCCAATAAAATCCGCATGGAATATGCCGATCCGACATCGGTTCTGATTGTCGGCGACGGAGATTATATTATTTACAACGACAAAGATCTGGATCAGGTTACCCATATTGATTATGATGATATTCCGGCTAGTCTGATTTTGGCCAATAACATTAAAATTGACGGCAAAAAGCTCAAAATTACCGATTTTTACAAAGATCCCGGTCAAACGTCCGTAACGCTTGATTATAAAGAAAAGGGCGACATCGGGCCGATTACGCTGATTTTTTCGACCGATCCGTTTGAGCTGAAACAATGGAAGATTGTTGATCCCCAAAGCGTAGAAGTTGCCGTTTCTCTTTATGATACGCAAAAAGACCTCAGCCTGGACGATTCTTTGTTCAAATTCAAAAAACAAAAATCAAACCCGTTGAATTATAAAAAACGGTAATAGGAAGGCAAAATGGACTCTTTCAAACTGGCAACCTGGAATGTCAATTCTATCCGCATCCGGCTGGAATTGCTAAAGAAAATGATAGAACGCGAACAGCCGGACGTTATCTGCCTGCAGGAGGTCAAAGCCAAAGAAGAAGATTTTCCCTTTGATGCCGTGAGAGAAATGGGGTATCCGCATATTGCTCTTTATGGTATGGCCGGCTACAACGGCGTGGCGATTCTTTCCAAAACAGTGCTGAATAACGTTAAAAAAATAGACTGGGTCGGCAAAAACGATGCCCGCCATATTAAAGCAATGATTTTTGATGATATCGAAATTAACGATATTTATATTCCGGCCGGCGGCGATATTCCCGATCCGGTTATTAATCTGTCCTTTGCCCATAAGCTTGCGTTTATGGATGATATTTCCGAATGGTATGAGCGGCATAAGACAGAACTTTCGCAGCGCAAAATGATATTATGCGGCGATTTTAACGTTGCCCCGCGGGAAAATGACGTCTGGAGCCATAAACAAATGCTCAAAATCGTTTCTCACACGCCGGTTGAAATAACACGGCTGAACAGATTATTAAACTCGCTTGATTTTATAGATGTCCTGCGTGAAATCTATCCGGAACCGGAAAAAATCTATTCCTGGTGGAGCTATCGCAACCCGAATTGGCAAACCAACAACAAAGGCCGTCGGCTTGATCATATCTGGGTTAGTCCGAATTTGAAAGACCGCATAATTTCGGCGCATATACTCAAAGACGCCCGCAACTGGGAACGTCCGTCCGATCATGTGCCGGTTATTTTGGAAATGAAAAAAGCCTGAAACATTCAGGCCTTATTTCTTTCATATTTTCAGTTGATAACCGCCGTCGGATGTCAGAATAATCTGTGCGGAAACATCTTCATGCTCAACCTTTTGCCGCAAACGGTAAATATGCGTTTCTATCGTATGTGTCGTCACCTCGGGACTATATCCCCAAACCTCTTGCAGCAGCTCGTTTTTTGAAACAATTTTATCTTTGGCTTTATAAAGATATTTGATAATCGCCACTTCTTTTTCGGTTAGTTTGATGATTTCATTATTGCGCTGGTTCAAAATCTCCTTTTTAGAAGGGCGGAGTTCATATTGGTTAAATTTCAGATAGCCTTCGCTGCTGTTTTCATAAATATTAATGCTGGCCTGCAGCAGGTTAAGAAATTTATTCAGGGCTGCGGGTTTATAAACAATATTGCTGGCTTCGGCGTCTCCGGCATCTTTCCCGGCCGAAAGCAGCAATATTGTCGGCACCTGCAGGCGGCGTTTATGAATTTCTTTCAGCTTTTCGACATCTTCGTCAACAATAATCATATCCAGAAAAACATTGCTTTCTTCTTCCGTCAGCACGTTAAAATCCGGAATGTAATAAGCAATCTGGGTACTCAGATCTTCAACAAATTTCTCATTTTCGGAAAGCAGCAGAATATTAGGCATTTTTTCTCCTTAAAAGTTCAGGCTGGCGCCGGTAACAAAAGCATATCCCTGATTGTTGTTCTCAAGTTCATGGTCTGCGCCGCGGAATTTGGCATAAGAACCGATGGCAAAAAGGTCAATATATTTGTTAAGCTGAAAACTGTTGGATAAAATGACGACCTGGTCATAATTCCGGGTATTTTCGGCTTTGGAATTTAAATATGACAAACTGGCGCGATAAGGGCCGAATTCATAACCGATTCCAATATCCCAGGCTCTTCCTTCGCGATAATTGTCAAACAACTCCGGCAGATTTTTCTTTGTTTTAAAAGTCGTCGTATCTTTACCGTCAATATAAGTCTTGCGCCAGCCGCCGCCGATATTCCAGTTGCCGCGTGCCAGATTCAGCCCTAAAGAAATTTCCTTGTCGTTATCATGAAATTCGGCATAACCGGCAGAAGATGTCATATCGGCAAACCCAATATCCAAACTGTTATAAACGGCTGCGGCATAACCGTCTTTTTTGGCATATTTTGCATCTTTGTTTATAAGGCCGCGGCGGTTGTAGGCATCCGGAATATATGATATGCCGAGCATTGTATTATAAAATTCCGGCGTAATATAACTGATTTTCGGCGCCACGCCGTCCGTATTGATGTCTGTTGAGTTTAAGGTGGCAAAATAGGACTCTTTGGAAGTTCTCTTCCAGTTGGGATTGCGGATAAAGTCAACAATGTTACTGTCATTGATTTTCAGCGGTCCGTATGAGGGCGCGCCGACATGAAACTGCTTGGCAACGTTAAAAGTCTGGCCGCCCATCAGTCGCCCGTAAGGACTGTCTAAAATGGCATAAGCTTCTTCGCCCCAGGCACCTTGGTTATAATTTTTCATTTCATGGTCGATACCGCCCATCAGGTCAAGGTTAAGGCTGAGAGCATAATCATCGTTAAAGTCATAACGCGCCTCAAATCCGGCCTCAAAGTCCCCGGTTGCGTTTTGTTTGGAATCAACGTTTTCAAAACGTTTTTCGGCGTCGGTATAACCGTACAAGCCGGTTATCCGTCCGTAAGTATTAAAAGAAAATTCCGCCAAAGCCGGAGCCGCGACGATTCCCGAACCCAGAAGAACGGCTAAAAATGTTTTCATTATATTTTATCCCACATTGTAAACATCCTGATTTTAAGTCTGGAATGCCGGTTTAGTCAACTTAAATATAAGATGCGGAATAAATCTTTAAACTATATTCTTGATAAAAAATGCAAGAACTTTTATATAAGGAATCAAAATGAGGGAGGATGTCTATGAAAGAAATTTGGGAGCAGCTTTGCAAGGAGTTAAAAAACTACTGTCTGCAAAACGGTTTTACCGATGTCGTCTTAGGACTTTCCGGTGGATTGGATTCGGCGGTAACGGCTGTTCTGGCGGCAGATGCCCTCGGGCCGGAACATGTCCATGCTCTGATGATGCCGGGCAAATATACATCAAAACTCAGCCTGCTGATTGCCAAAAAAGTGGCAAAATACAATGCTATTGATTATAAGGTTCTGAAAATACAAAAAATTATTGATAGTCAGGAAAAGTTTTTAACGGAAGCTTTTGGTACGCAGCCTAATGCTCTGGTAATGGAAAATCTGCAGGCCAGAGAGCGTGGAAAAATTCTGATGTCCTACGCCAACCAATACAATTATCTCGTTTTGTCCTGCGGCAATAAATCGGAAGCGGCAATGGGATACTGCACGCTTTATGGCGACACTTGCGGCGGTCTGATGCCGATTGGCGATTTGTATAAAAGTCAGGTATTTGAACTGGCCAAATGGCGGAATAAAAAATCAAATGCCTTGCCGAAAGAAGTGATTGAACGGGCGCCGAGTGCTGAGTTGGCAGAAAATCAGAAAGATGAAGACACGCTGCCGCCTTATGCCATTTTGGATAAAATTTTGAAGATGTACATTGACGGGCAGAAATCTCAAAAAGACATTATAGCCGCCGGTTTTGATGATAAAATGGTTGAGTGGATAATAAAACGCTATAAAAAGCAAAATTTCAAACGACAGCAAATGCCAAAGCCGATTGAAATAAAAATTGAGGACTAAAAAAGGGGAAGTTTTCTTCCCCTTTTTAGCTTTTATTCGCCGTTTTTTATTTTTTCAATCAGCTCTTTGACTGATGGAATCCCGTCTCGATACAAGGGATCCGTTGCAAAACGGTAAACCTGGTGTCCGGCAAACAACAAATGGTCTTTAACGCTTCCGCCGTGTCCGACCTCATACAACGTCTTGTGTATGCAATAAGAACGCGGATCCGGCAAACGGCCGGTCGTACCTTTGGCCTGCGACCAGGTCGAAAATTGACACTGAGAAAGACAACCCACGCAGTTGGCTCTGTCTTGTTTCATCTGTTTCCAGTCTTCCGGAGTCATAAAGACGACGGTTTTATCAGGAGTTTCTTTGATTTCCGTCAATCCGGCATTAATTTGGTTCATTGCTTTTTCTGCATCTTCCGGACGAATAAAAATCAAACGGTTCGCCGTCATATTCAGCGGGTGGGAAAATTCTTCCGTTGCCTCGTCCGAAAAAGCAATCTCGCCTTTTTTGCGTTCAATCAGTTTTTCCAAAAAAGTATTTTTGATGGCAGAAGAGAAAAAGCCGGTCGGACTAAATTTTTGCAGAATGACATCGCCTTTTTTAACCTGCATCATCACCCGTTTCCAAGCGTCGGAAACCGGACTTTCTTTGGTAATCATCGGGCGTGTGCCGAACTGAAAAGCAATTTTGCCGATATCCGGATTGTCAATATAATCTTTCCATTCGCTTAAAGACCAAACGCCTCCGGCCAGAATAATCGGCGTTTCCTGCAAACCAAAACCGTTTAACAGGCGCCGCAGCTCCACCAGACGGTTATACGGGCTTTCCGGTTTGTTAGGGTCTTCAGCGTTTGACAAGCCGTTATGTCCGCCGGCCAGCCACGGATCTTCATAAACAACGCCGCCGAGATATTCGGCAAAACGGTTATAAGCGCGTTTCCACAAAACCTGAAAGGCGCGTGCGGAAGAAACAATCGGGTAATAATAAACGCCAAAGCGCGAAGCCAGTTCGCCCAGCCGGTACGGCAGCCCGGCGCCACAGGTAACGCCGTGTACCAAACCTTTGGCTCTTTCCAGAACGCCGGTCAGTATTCTTTCGGAATCCGCCAGTTCCCAAAGCATATTCATATGGATTCGCCCGTTTCCGTTAGAAACTTCATGAGCAACCTGAGCTTGGGCAACGCCGCCTCTGATGGCATATTCAACCATTTCCTCATGGCGTTCGGCTCTTTTTTTCTTAAAAAACTTTTCAATAATGACGTTGCCCGTATTATCATAAAAATCGGGGCTGACGCCGGAAAATGTTCCCACGCAGTTTTCATGCGCCCAAGCGCCGGAACTGCGTCCGTCGCTGGCATTAATTCCCTTTCCGCCCTCAATCAAAGGTAAAACCTCTTTGCCTGAAAGCATAATAGGCTTAAGCTTAATCAAATTCGTATCCTTATCTAGATTCCAATACCTGCATACTCTACAACAAAAATTTCAATTTGTTGAGTAAAAAATTATATAGTTCGGGATTTTTTTTATACAACTTTTGTATTAGAAAATTCTAAGGAGCCAGTTCCAAGAGCCCGGGCGGCAGATTATTGACGGAAACCAGAGCTATAACAATGCAAAGCAGGGCATATGCCTGCAACATTTGCGTCAGGGCGCGGTTTTTCAAAAGCGGAAATTTGGAGTTATAACGGCGGAAAAAGGCATTAATTCCCATCATGACAAAAGTTGTAACAATGGCCTGGATTCCCAGACCGAGATTTGTAACCGTTTCGGCCGCCGGTTTTAAAAGTTGGGAAAGAAAAGTAAAAAACAGCATATAAACGGCAATACCGACCCAGGTGATACGTTTGATTTTCTCGTCTTCAATGAGCTTTTCGGCCTTGCTTTGTTTCAGTCTCTCGGCCGACAATTCCGATATGGCCATTCCCCGGACGGTCTGCGGTGTTTCTTTTTGTTTTTTTATGCCGTTCATATCAACGGAAAATTTTTCTTCAACCATACACAAACCACAGCCTTTTGATGTAAAATAGACATGGTTATGGTCTTTTTTGCAGGTTTTAAGGCTGTGCATCAGTTTCCACAAATGTTCCTGCCATTCATAGGCGCTGGGACGGTTGCCGCCTTTGGTAAAAGCGCGTTCAAAAAGCTCAAGCGTTTTCTTGTCAAAATATTCGTGAATGCTGTAAGGGTGAGGCTGCTGATAACTGTCCGGCCACAAACCGTATGCATAGTGGTATTTTTCAATCCTGTTCTGGATTGTCATCATTTCGCCGTCATTTTTTCTCGGAATGCCGGAATAAGGATGGATTCCGTTGTTTAACAGCTTAAAAATTATAACGGCCAGGGCAAATTTGTCTTGTTCTTCGCCCATTTCTTCACAAGAAAGCTCCATTCCCTCCGGATAAATATATTCTTCGCTGACAAATTCCGCCGGATAACGGTTTTTTTCGCCTTTGATGGAAAAACCGTCGCAGTCGACCATCGCCACCATCATCGTATCTTTGTAAACCGATACGTTTGACGGTTTAAGATCCACAATATAATGCCCGCATTTATGAAGAGAATTGACCATGGAAGCCACGTTATAGGCGGCAAAAATCCGGTAGGCGTATTTTTCGGAAAGATGAAGTTTCCGCCGGATGGCTTTTTGCATCAGGTGGTCGAGCGAAACCGCCTCGCTCATATTGATAAGCGGCATCAGATAACC
Source organism: uncultured Pseudomonadota bacterium (assembly GCA_949300375.1). GTDB lineage: Bacteria > Pseudomonadota > Alphaproteobacteria > RF32 > CAG-239 > MGBC133411. Next base: position 18,210 of record CASGEB010000007.1, on the reverse strand, counting down.
GACGCAAAAACCGTTTTCATCTTCCAAAATCGCTTCCGGCCAGGCAATTTGCACATATTCAACGCCGTTTTTTTCCACCGGCTTGATATTCGGATTGTTTTGCAGCATGGCAATCAGTTTTTGCCGGTTGGTATCGCTTTTTTGCTTTTTGTGAAAAATTTTTGCAACGGTACGGGGGTTGTTTTCAATACTGAAGATTTTTCCGGCCGCACCGCCGCGGTTAATCATTTCCTTAAGGCGGATTTGTTCAAAATGTCCGTCGCCGTAAATTGCATTAAATTCTTTTTTTTCTTCGGTATTTTCCATCAGCAGCCTCATAATTTTGCCCAAAGCAGGGTCTTGTCATCCTGGTTGAGTTTGCGTGCCTGCGCATTATTCAGCGTATTTGCCAACGCCCGTCCGGCTTTTTTTTCGGGTTTTTCTGCCAGCAGAAAATCATGTATCGGCAGAATAAAACCGTTTTCAATCCGGTTAAAATCTTTTGAAAAAGCAAAATTTGTTAAGCCGTCGCTCATTAAAAAAATCGTATCCAGGCCGGAAAATTCGGTAAAACGCAAATTTGCAGCCCAGTTGTTTTGGGTAAAGAAAAAAGTCTCGCAGGAAAAACTGCCGTTTTCTGGAGGCGAAGCCACAAAACAGGATGGCTCTCCATTCTTAAAAGCCAAAGCCGCCCCGTCTCCGATATGAAAAAAGCTTCCTTTTTCGCCGTCATGCACGACGCCGACAACCGTGGCGGCAAAATCGTTGATGTGTTCAAGGCTTTTGCTTTGGTTGAGTCTGTGGCGGCAAACTTTGTTTCGGGCTATTTCAATGGCCTTCTTCACTGTTTCTTTAAAAGAATTCGACGGGGCGTTTTTTAGATGGTCGATGAGGGTTTCGCAAACCGTTTTGGCGCCGATTTTGCCATATTTTGCAGAACCTGCGCCGTCAGAAACAACAGCCACAAAGTTCCGTCCTTTGCGGCAGAATTTGAAAAAATCCTGACAAGGCAGATTTTTGTGGTGATGCATCGGGCCTTTCACGCTGGCAGCCACAACTTTGATTCTTCTATTCTTCATCCCAGTCGCCGGTGTTCTCAAGCTGGTCGGGAATATTGGGAGCTGCTTTGGAAATGCAGGAAACGCTCCGGCTGAGCCAAAGGAAAAATTCGGTAAATTTGAGACCGGTCAGACGCTTGGGCGGATTAATCGAAAATTTTGCCAGCTTTTCCAAATTTGCTTCCTGAGTTCCGACGGCATGAATAACCACTTTTTTGTTTTGCTGGGCATAACGGCAGCGTTCGGCCGCCTGTTCCCAGTCGTAGTCTGTCGGTTCTCCGTCGCTGATAAGAAAAATCCACGGCCGTTTTGATGTAATGCCGCAGCTGTCATACAGACATTTTTGCTCTTCAATTTTTTGCAAGGCCAAATCCATTGCCTTGCCGAGTGGCGTGAGTCCGCCGGCTTCCATTGTCGGAGCCTCAAAATTCATGGCATCTGTCCAGTCGGAAGAAATAACAGCCTCGTCTTTGCCAAAGGCTTTGATAATTAGCAGCTGCACGCGGGAACTGGCGTCAATATCGTCTTTCAGCTCGCGTTCAAGGGCTTTCAGTCCGGCATTCAGCTGTTTAATCGGTTCGCCGCGCATTGACCCGGAACAGTCCAGCACCAAAACGCACGGCGTTCGCTCATTGGCGTTATCGGCAAATTCCACATACGGAATCATATCTTCGGTAAAATCGTCTTCGGCAATCATTTTAAGGACTCCTGATTAAAAACTATCTTTTCGGATAGGTATGGGGATATCCGCTTCCCTCAACCGGGGAAGGCGGCGCCATCTTTCCACAGGCGCTGAGCGCCAACACAACCGCAAAAGCAGCCAAAACCGTGAGCCGGCATATGTTTTTCATGGTTATAAACCTTTTGCTTGTTTACTTAAATTGAGAATAATTATATACTATAAACAAAGTAAAGATTAAAAGTAAAAATTAAGTTATTAAGCAATGATAAAAAAAACGGCTATCATATTTCTTTTCAGTCTGTGTTTTGCTTTTTCCGCCCTGGCCAAAAAGGATGGAAACGTAAACATCTATGACCAGCCGCGGGAAACGCCGCAAGTGCCTTTTTATGCCTCAGACGGCAAAGCGGTTGTTATGGATGATTTTAAAGGAAATTTTGTTTTGCTGATGAATTGGTCGCGTGAATGCAGCCCTTGCATTAACGAATTGGAAGGTCTGAATACTTTTTACAAACAGACCAAAGACAACGGTATTACGCTTTTGATGGTTTCTTCGTCGCGTGAATGGAAAAATACCGCCGAGCAGCGCCGTTTTTTAAAAGAATATGACGCGCCGGATTTGCCGTTTTATACCGATAAAGACGGAAAATTGGCTTCGGCTTTCGGCATATTCACCTCTCCTCATACAGTGTTATTCAATAAAAAAGGGCAGGAAATCGGACGGATTCGCGGTTCTGCCGAATGGGATAATCCCCGTGTAATCGAATATATTTACAAACTCAAAGCTGAAAATAACTGAAAGAAAATTAATGACTGATAAGATTTATCTTAACTGGGAAGAATTTCACCAAGATGTAAAAAATTTATGCGCCAAAATCAGACAAAGCGGAGACTATGACAAATTAGTTGCCATCAGCCGCGGCGGCCTGCTGCCGGCCGGAATTATTGCCTATGAACTGAACATTCGCAATTCTGCCGTGATTAATATCGCAACTTATGTCGGCTCAGCTCATTTAAAACTTGATGAAGTCGATTGTCCGGAACGCGTGGGCAAGGTTGATGAAAAAACGCTGATTATTGACGATCTGGCAGACAGCGGACAAACTTTCAGGGTTATGCGCCGCCAATTTCCCCAGGGAAAATATGTAACGGTTTATGCCAAAGAAAAAGGCAAAGAAGAAGTTGATATTTTTGCCAGGGAACTGCCTGACAAATGGATTGTTTTCCCGTGGGACGTAGAATAACGAAAGGGAGGTTCCAAAACCTCCCTTTTTTCAAAACGTTCTGACCACGCTTTCCGGTAAATCGGCCAAAGCTTTTTCCAAAGCCGGATTCGGCGTCTGCGGAACGACAATGCGCAGCGTAACAATCTCATCGCCTTGTCCGTTCTTTCCTTTAATTCCTTTGCCCTTCAAACGTAATTTTTCCCCGCTGGAAGAATAGGGTGGAATGGTAACGGCAACCTTGCCGGAAATAGTCGGTACAGTAATTTTTCCGCCCAAAACGGCTTCTTTGATGCTGATAGGAACTTCCAACAGCACATTCAGCCCGTCAGCTTCAAAATACGGATGTTTGCTGACATTCAGCGTAATCAGCACATCGCCGTTCGGTCCGCCGTTCGGGCTGGACATACCAAGCCCTTTCAGGCGCAAAGTCTGGCCGTTTGCTGTTCCGGCCGGAATTTTGACATTAATGTTTTTGCCTTGCAGTGAAACGGATTTCTCAGCCCCGAGCGCGGCAGACAAGAAGTCAATCCGCATGGTATAAGAAATATCTTCTCCTTTGCGTGGGCGCCGCGATGCCTGCGAGAATCCCCGGAAACCACCGTTTCCGCCTGTAAACTGCGAGAAAATGTCTTCACCGAAAATTGATGAAAAGTCAAAATTTCCGTTTCCGCCGGCAAAACCTCCGCCAAAAGGATTCCCGGCTCCGCCGGAATAGGCGCCATATCCGCCGGCGCCAAAACCGGTCGGCTTGCCTTCTGCGTCGATTTCGTTATTGTCATATTTCTGACGTTTTTCTTTATCGCCGAGAATTTCATAAGCAGCGTTGACTTCTTTGAATTTTTCGGCTGCTTCTTTGTTGTCTTTGTTCAAATCGGGATGATATTTGCGCGCCAGCTTACGGAATGCCGACTTTATCTCGGAATCCGATGCTGTTTTGGCAACGCCCAAAATCTGATATAAGTCTTTCATAAATCTCAACCTGCCTTCTTTTTCTTTTATTATCTAATATAGGAAGCAGGCCGATTCATTGCAAGTTTATTTGTAGCAATAAAATTTTGCCCGGCGGGCATTGTTTTTGTAAAGAATTACTTTATCCAGAAAGGCGTTTTGTCCGGCGGTTATCTGACAATATTGCTCTGCCAGCACTGAAACCTCATCAATTCTGACGTCCGAATATTCGAAAGTAATGGAATTTTCGCTGCGATCCATAATTTTAACCTTGTTTTCAAAGCTGGCAAAATTCAGAAATTCCGCTTCGCTGACCGGTTGTATATTCTCATCCGGAATCTGGCAGGCCGAAACCCCCAGACAAAAAAACAAAACATTCAAAACCGTAAGCAGATTAACTTTCATGTTTTGTGCCTTTCTGCAGATTAATAGCCTGCATCATCAAATTGTCTTTGCCTTCCGCAGCCAAAACCGATTCCCCTTTAAGGGCAATTACTTTCTTTTTCAGCGCCAAAATTTGTTTTTCTAAAATTTTCAAATGATTCACAGATTCTCTCCGTTATTAAATCCGATTAAAATCAAGATAACAAATCTCTCTTAAACAAAGTTTAATGTCAAGCGGTTTCTTGCTCGAAAAGGTTGTTTTTGCTGGCTTTATTTCAAAATGTTATAAATATCTTTTCCGGCCTGTTCCAAAATTTTCTGAACTCTTTTGTTTTTGCTGTCTTTAGTTTTGGCGTTTGACAATTTGTTCAGCATTCCCTGCAGCTGTCGGACAAACCGCTCGTTTTGACGCAGGCTCTGCATATCGTCAAGCGTTTCTTCATCATCAATTTTATAATTAACCACAGCCTTTAATGTCGCCAGATACATCGCATCTTTCTGAGAACTGTAAGCAGCCGTGCCGGACGTGCGGACAAATCCGGAATTAGTGTTTTGTGCTTGCGCCGGCATTGCTGCAGCCAACGTAAAAATAAACAAAGCGGCAATAAAATTCACTTTCATTTTTCTTCCCCTTGTCTTGTTGCATTTTTATAATATAATATGCGGGTAATTTCGTTTTTGCCAGAGGTAATGTAAAATTATGGAAAAAAAAGTTTGGATATTGATTGATGACCGTGCCGGCAGCAACAGCCAGGCGCGCGGCGTAGCAAAAGTTTTAGGTTGGCCGTCGGAAGAAAAAGAGATTGTCTATAACAATTGGGCAAAACTTCCGAACTTTTTAAAAGGAGCCACGTTAATCGGCATAAAAAAGGAATCCCGTAACAATTTGTCGGCGCCGTATCCTGATCTGGTTATTTCGGCCAGCCGCCGTACGGCTCCGGTTGCCCGCTGGATAAAAAAACGCTCATTGGGAAAAACCCGGATAGTCCAGTTGATGCATCCCGGAAACTCAGGTCTGGGCGATTTTGACCGTGTTTTTATTCCGGATCACGACCGGAGAAAAAAGATGGGAAAAAATGTGCTTAAAGTAATCGGTTGCGCCCATAAAATCACGCCGGATGTTCTGGTAGAGGCAAAGGCAAAATGGCAGCCGGAATTTTCCGCTTTGCCACAGCCTCGGACAGCCGTTATTATCGGCGGAGCAATTAAATCGGCGCCGTTTAGTATGGAAAACGCAGAGGCTTTGGCGCAACAGATAAAAAAATATAAACAAAAGTACGGCGGTTCGATTCTGATTACAACATCGCGCCGAACAGGCAAAGCTGCTCAGGACAGGATTATGCAGGAACTGAAAGGGATTCCTGCTCACACCTATCTCTGGGGCGTGGACAAGGGGGAAAATCCCTATTGCGGCTATCTGGCATGTGCCGATGATATTATCGTTACCGGCGATTCTGTCAGTATGTGCTGTGAAGCCTGCGGTACGGGCAAGAAAGTCCTTATTTTTAGCGGCGCGCGCTGGTTGACGCCGAAACACGAACGATTTATAAAATCCCTTTATTATAAAAACTATGCTTTTCCGTTAGAAAACGAATATGATTATGACGGCGAATTTGTACATTATAATCCCGCCGATATCATAGCGGAAGAAATAAAAAAGATTTTCTGATTGTTAAAAAGAAAAAAGACCAAATCCGGATAATGGATTTTGATCTTTACGGAAACTGGTGGAGCTGAGGAAGCGCTAAGCAAAAACAACCGCTGCTCCGGTTGTTTTTGTCAGCAAGCTCTTCGGAACATCTTAATGAGCGCCGAAACGAAGTGAGTAAGCGAATTTAGATGCCGAAGTATATTCCCCTCCGTGAAAACAAGCTTTAGCGAAGTTTGAACGGAAAGTTTAAAAAGAAAAAAGACCAAAACCAGATAATGGATTTTGATCTTTACGGAAACTGGTGGAGCTGAGGGGAATCGAACCCCTGACCTCTTGAATGCCATTCAAGCGCTCTCCCAACTGAGCTACAACCCCGATGTAATCAAGAACGTTATTCTTATACGGGATAAATTTTTATATTTCAAGTCCTTTTTTGCAATAATAATAAAAAAGTATCGGCTGATTATTTTTTATTATGCTTGACAGGAAAGAAAAGCTTTCTATTATAAAGGAGAATTTTGGGGCTGTAGCTCAGTTGGGAGAGCGAATGGTTCGCAATCATTAGGTCGGGAGTTCGATCCTCCTCAGCTCCACCAGTTTCTGTAAAGACTAATCCAAAACAGATTAGTCTTTTTTTATTTGTAAAAAAATTCCCCCTGCTTTTTACAAACAAGGGGAACAAAGCTCAAACAGTCAAATAAACCGTTTTAAGCATTCTTCTTCAAAGCTTCACCGAGAACTTCGCCCAGAGAAGAACCGCCGGTAGAATTATTGGTGTATTCTTCAAGAGCTTTTTTCTCTTCTTCAATTTCCAAAGCTTTTACAGACAAACCGAGCTTGTTGTTTTTCCGGTCTACAGAAGTAACTTTTGCTTCCAAAACATCGCCGGCTTTGTAGTTGTCCGGATTCTGGGCAGCTTTATCCTTAGACAGGTCAGCCTTTTTAATCGTTGCGTTAATGCCGTTCATCTCAACGGAAACGCCTTTGTCATCAGTGCTGACAACGGTTACTTTAACAACATCGCCTTTTTTGACTTCGTTCAAAGCAGAAGCGAACTCATTTTCGGTCAGCTGTTTAATGCCGAGGCTGATACGTTCTTTCTCAACGTCGACATCAATAATTTTGGCTTGGATTTCCTGACCCTTGGTATAATCTTTAACGGCTTCTTCACCGGATTTGTCCCAAGAAATGTCGGACAGGTGAATCATACCGTCGATTTCGTCAGACAAACCGACAAACAAACCGAACTCGGTAATGTTTTTGATTTTGCCTTCAATAACGGAACCGACCGGATGCTCTTCAACATAAGCAGCCCAAGGATTCGGCGTGCATTGTTTAATGCCGAGGCTGATGCGTCGTTTTTCTGCATCAACTTCCAAAACCTTAACTTCAACTTCCTGAGAAGTAGAAACGATTTTGCCCGGATGAACGTTTTTGCGGGTCCAGCTCATTTCGGAAACGTGAACCAAACCTTCAATACCGTCTTCAAGTTCTACAAATGCGCCGTAATCGGTAATGTTGGTAACTTTGCCTTTGTAGATTTCACCGACTTTGAACTTGTCGGCAACGTGAGCCCACGGATCGGATTCGAGCTGTTTCATACCCAGCGAAATGCGTTGGTTGTCTTCGTTAAATTTGATAACCTGAACTTTAACCGTCTGGCCGACAGACAAAACTTCTGCCGGATGGTTGATTCTTTTCCAGGAAATATCTGTAACGTGCAACAAGCCGTCAACGCCGCCGAGGTCAATAAATGCGCCGTAGTCGGTAATGTTTTTGACAACACCTTCAAGAACGGAACCTTCCTTGAGGTCGTTAATCAGTTCGGCGCGGGCTTCGGCTCTGGTTTCTTCCAGAACAACGCGGCGGGAAACGACGATATTGCCTCTGACCTTGTCCATTTTCAAAATCTGGAACGGTTGGGAAATGCCCATCAGCGGTGTAATGTCGCGGATTGGACGGATATCAATCTGAGAACCCGGCAGGAACGCGATGGCGCCGTTCAAATCAACGGTAAATCCGCCTTTGACGCGGCCGAAGATAACGCCGTTAACTCTTTCGCCGGAGTTCAGGCATTTTTCAAGATCAATCCAAACTTCTTCGCGGCGTGCTTTTTCGCGGGAAAGAACGATATTGCCGTCTTTGTCTTCATATCTGTCAACATAAACTTCAATTTTGTCGCCGACTTTGAGCTCAGGATTTTGCCCGAATTCGCGCAACGGAATACGGCCTTCGGATTTCAATCCGACGTCAACGATTGCAAAATCCGGAGTTAATCTGATGATAGTGCCTTTTACGACCGAACCAGTAATGCCGTTGTCGCCGAACTGTTCATTCAGCAGGGCTTCAAAATTTTCGGTCATTTCAGGGATTTTAATTTCTGTATTTGTCATAAAATATATATATTTCATAAAAAATGCCGGCCTCGCAAACCAAAAGAGGCGGACTTGTGCGGGGTTAAAAAAACACATACCGGTCTATCGCACCATAAACCGATGGCTCTTTTATACACGCAATTTATTATTTTTCAAGCGTTTTTTTATTATTTTTGCTTGCGGGACTCGATAATTTCCACGGCCCGGCGCAAAACATCTTCAATTGTATCGTTGCTGGTGTCAAGAATAACGGCGTCGGCCGCCGGCTTCATCGGCGCAACGGCGCGGTTCATATCCCTTGCGTCGCGGGCTTTGACATCTGCCAAAACCTCTTCATAAGAAATTTTTTCGCCCTTGGCCTGAAATTCTTTAAAGCGTCTCTCTGCTCTGACTTCCGGCGAAGCTGTTACAAAAAATTTGATATCTGCCTGCGGGCAGACAACCGTCCCGGTATCGCGTCCGTCATAAATAGCGCCTTTCGCCGGCGTGCCGTCGGCAAAAACCGGATGTTTTGAAAAATCCTGCTGCATTTTCAAAAGGCTGGCGCGTACGGACGGATAAGCTGAAACAATGGAAGCGTTTTTGCCGCCCAAAGCGGAACGAAAATCCGGATTTGCCGAAAGCTCGTTCATTTTGGAAAAAGTCAGACTGTCGGCAATTTTCAGAGCCTCCGCCTCATCATTCAGATTTTTTCCCAGCAGTGCCATTTCAAGTCCCACGGCCCGGTAGACCATTCCGGTATCAAAATAAGCCAGGCCGTATTTTTCTGCCAAAACCCTTGATAATGTTCCTTTCCCGGCTGCTGCCGGCCCGTCTACTGTAATAATCATAACCGCTCCTTATAGCCAAATGTCACAAAATCTTAACTTTATTTTTTCAAATATATAGTATACAATAAAATTATAAAGCAAAACTATTACTTATACAAAAAATAGGTGATAAGATGTCTGGAGCAAAGGTAAATATATGTGTTTTGGCGGCGGCCGTAATGATGGTCTGGCCGTGCGGATATGCCAATGCAACGGTGTCGTCTCTTGCCAAAGCTCAGTCTTATCAGATGTTTGCCCCTGCCGATACGGTAGAAAGCGGCCGTCCCAGACATGCCACTTCTTACCGGACGGAAGAAAACCGGGCGAAATATGCCGCCAAAAAAGCGGCTCAGGCAGCGTCGGAAGACGTGGAAACGGAAATCGCCATCAATTATAACCGGATTATAGCCCAAAAATTGTTAAGCAAGGCTAACGCCGATGTTATGATTGGAGTAAATTCCAAACGGCGTAAAATCTCTGTTCCGTTGGGCAAGGATCTGACAATTAAGCTGATTGAGGAAAACAACCAGACATGTACCTATGAATGTAATGATAAAATTTTAAAATATGAACGCGGCAGCAAAGAAGGAAACGAGCTTTCAATAGTTTTCAACGCCGAAAATCTCGGACGCTCCAAACTGTATGTCGACTGCATAACCAATGTTCCGGGAGAAGGCATCAAAGTTCACTCCAAAGTATTTAACATCAGCGTGGATTAAAAATTTATGGCAAGTAAACCAAGACTGTATATACCGCAAGGGCTCCGTGAGAATATGGAGCTCTTTTTGATGGATGCCCGGGCGCATTATTTATGTAATGTGTTGCGGCTGTCGGCCGGAAGTTTGTTTTTGGCTTTTGACGGTCAAAACGGCGAATTTGAATGTGAAATTCTGGAATGCGGCAAAAAGCGGGTCTCCGCCCGTATCCTCCGCCGAACCAGACAATTTGAAAAAGGAGCGGACATATGGCTGCTGTTTGCCCCGGTAAAAAAAGACCGGACGGATTTCATTATTGAAAAAGCCACAGAACTCGGCGCGTCTAAAATTATTCCGGTCATTACCCGTCGAACCATCAGTGAAAAAATAAAAAAAGAACGTTACACAGCCCAGGCGGTTGAGGCGGCAGAACAATGCCGGCGGCTGGAAATTCCGGAAATAGAAGATGCCCTGCCGTTGGAAACGGTTTTAAAAAACTGGGACGCCTGCCGGATTTTATATTTTATGGACGAAAGCGGCAAAGGCCGGGCAGTTTCCGAAGTTTTCGGCGCAGCTGCCGGAAAAGACAGGCCGGCTGCGCTTCTGATTGGTCCGGAAGGCGGATTTTCCGAACAAGAATTTGATTTTTTGCGTCGGCAGGATTATGCTGAAGGCGTTTCATTGGGAAAAAGGATTTTGCGGGCAGAAACGGCTGTCGCGGCAGCGCTTTCCTGTTGGCAGGCTTTTTGCGGAGATTGGAAATAAGGAGAATAAAATGCGGATTTTGATAGCTGATGATCATGAATTGTTTCTAAAGGGCTTGGAGTTTATTTTGCGGGATATCTTTCCCAATGACGAGTTCGTCTTTGCCCACAGCTATACAGAGGTTTTCAAAATTATTGAAAAAGAAAAAAATTTCAAACTGGTCTTGACCGATTTGGCAATGCCGGGAGCCAATTGGCTGCAGGGCATCGAACATATTCATAAAAACCTGCCTGAAACGCCGATTATTATCCTTTCCGCCGTGTTTGAAAAAGACGTCGTTCAAAAAACGATAGAAATCGGCGCCGCCGGATATATTCCGAAAACGTCGCCGAATGCCGTTATCATCAGCGCTGTCAACCTGGTTTTGTCCGGAGGGGTTTATATTCCGCCCGAGTTGCTGAGCATAACTAAAGAATCGGAGTTTGATTTGTTAAAACAAACCGAGGAAGACGTGCAAAAAAACAATCCGGCGGACAAAATAGATATGTCCCCGCGCCAAATAGACGTTTTAAAACTGATGAGCAAAGGCCTGTCAAACAAACAAATTGCCTTTGATCTTGGAATCACGGAAGGAACGGTTAAATTATATGTAACGGCAATTTTAAAGATTTTAAATGTCTATAACCGGGTTTCTGCCGTCAACGAAGCCCGCAGACGGGGGCTGATTACGGATGAATAATGATTTGTTTGATAAAAAAGAGGCGCAGCAGTATTTAAATATTTTCGGTGCCGATAAAATGGGATGTTTGTGGGAAGATTTTGTAAAAGACACTTCTCAGACGCTGGAAAAGGTCGGGCATCAAAGCCGGGAAGATATCCGGCTGAAGTTTCACAGCTGGCGTTCTTCAGCCAAAGTTTTTGGACTAAAAAGCTTTGTGCAAGAATGTGAAAACATTGAAAATATGGTTTTAAATGGCGAAAATATCGAAAATATAAAAAAAATTGTAGACAAATGCAAAAAAATTTTCCATAATGCACAAAAAGAAGCCGATCAATTCTTTAACAGGTGTGCAAATGGAAAAATTTCAAACAGAAAATAAAAAGCTGCCGCCCTATTTAAAAGAAGTTTATGGTTGGATTTACGGCAGCAAAAGAATAAGCGGCATTTTGGACAACGCAATTGTGCAAAATGTGCTTTCTTGCGGATACAGCAAAAAATTAACCGAAGCTTTGGTTAGAGAGATAAAACCCGGTGCAAGGGTATTGCAGTTCGGCGCGACTTTTGGTCCCCAGATAGAAGCCGTCGTTGAAAAAATCGGCGATAATGGCATTTATGACATTGTCGACGTCAGCAATATGCAGCTGCACCGGATTCGCGAAAAATACCAGTATATTTTCCCCAATATCAGGCTGGCAAACCGCGATGTTTCTCAGGATCTGGATCTCAGGGATTATGATGTAACGATTTGTTATATGCTCCTTCACGAGGTTCCGCCGCAAACCAAGGCTCGGATAGTGGACAATGCCCTGAAAAGCATTGCTCCGGACGGGAAGGTTATTTTTGTGGACTATCACAGCCCCAAAAAATATCACCCGTTACGATATGTGACAAAGGCGTTTAACCGGTTATACCAGCCCTTTGCCGAAAAACTCTGGGAGCGTGAGATATATGCTTATGCCCCTGAGCGGGAGAAGTACAACTGGCGGAAAGCAACCTATTTTGATCGCATGTATCAAAAAGTTGTTGCAACAAAAAAATATTCCGTTAATTAAAGTTTGCCAATCCTGAAAAAGAAAGCTCAAACAGCTTTCAGTTTTTTACCAAAAAGAATATCCTCCAAGTCCAAAAGACAAGGAGGATATTTCATTAATAATTTTTTTTCAACGGGTGCGGGTCGTTACGCGATAGCCGTTCGCTGTTGTTGTCCGGCTGTTGCTGTAATAGCTTTTCTCAACAGCTTTCCGCGCTTTGCGGCCTTTGATGGCATTGGTAATGCCAACAATGGTGCCGACTGCGCCGCCGATTGAAGACCCTATGGTTCCGCCGATGACAGCACCGTCAACCGTACTGTGAACAATACGTCCGACGCCGCTGCGGGGAGAACCACAGCCATAACCGCCATAAACACCGGCATAACGGCCGAGACCGGCATAGTTGTAATAGCCGCCGCCATAAGCAAAACGGATCCCGCTCGTACAGCCATACTTCGGCATCCGATTTACTTTATGTACATATCCGTCATTGCTGCATATGTACATTCCGTAATTGGTTGTGAAGAAATAGCCATCACGGTACAACTCAACCCCATACAGAACTTCGTCTGCATAGAATTGAATGTCCATTTGCTCGAACGGACGGATATAAATCACGTCAAGACGACCGGAACCGACCGGGCCATAGTAGTATTCATTACCATGTCCTGTCCACTCGGTGATCATGCCGTCAACTACAACACGCTGCCCCATTATCGTGTTGGCTATTGCGCTGAGCGCCAAAATAACCAACAAAATTATTGTTTTTTTCATAATTTTTTATTTTGTGCTTCCGGCTGAAAACTGTTAAGTTTTAAAGCCGTCGGCGGTTAATAATAAGAATATCTATAATATTTGCTCTTTTATCATAACATTATTTATAGTTTTTGTCAAATTAAAGACGTTGGCGTCCAAAAATGTCATAAAACGGTTACGTTTTTAACTGGCAAAATGAGGAACTGCTTTCTCGATTTTAACCTCAAACCCGCCGGAAGTATTGGCAAAATGCAGGTCGCAGCCATAAAGCCCGGCAATCCGGGATACAATCGCCAGCCCGAGGCCGCTGCCGCTTTCTTTTTGTCCTGCCGGACGGAAAAAGCGTTCGCTGAGCCGCTTCAAATGTTTGGGCGCCACTTTGGTGCCGGAGTTTATTACTCTGATTTTGCTTTCATTAATCTCAATTTTCACAACGGCATCTTTCGGGCTGTATTTTACGGCATTGTCAACCAGATTGCGCATCATCAGGGCGCACAAAACCGGATTGCCGGAAGATATCACGCTGCCGGAGCCGGTTTTGTTCTTAAAAACAATCCCTTTTGCTTTTGCCGCCGCCGCATATTCCTCTTCAATCTGCTTAACAATATCCGCCCAGTCAATCTGCTCATAAGTCTCGTTTTGCGTCTGATTGGATTCCAGACGTGATAAAGCCAAAAGCTGTTCCACCAGCCGGGCTGAGCGTTCAATTCCCAAATTAAGCTTTTGAATGGCCTCATTGCGCATTTTTTCGTCATTGCCGGCCAGTTCCAGAACTTCCAGTTGGATTTTCAGGGCGGTCAGCGGCGTCCGCAATTCGTGCGCCGAGTCGGAGATAAAACTGCGTTCTCTTTTTAGCAAGTCGTCAATTTGCGCCATTCTCCGGTTGATTGCCGCAATCATCGGCCGGACTTCGGAGGGAATCCCGTCCGTCTGCAAAGCAGACAAATCGTCCTGCTCGCGGTTTTCCAAATCTGACGCCAGTTTTTTCAGCGGGGAAAATTCTTTTGAGATAATAAAAATGGTCAAAAGCAGCAAAAACAACAAGCCGCCGAGCCATGGCGCCAGAAATTCCTCAACCATATCCATTGTAATGTCGCTTCGGTAATCAAGTTCCTGCCCGACTGCAATATAAAATTTTCCGTCGGCGGATTTAACCCGCACAATGCGCCACCATTCCCCGTCGACCCGCTGTTTGGAGAAACTGCCGGTATCGGGGCTAAACGAAAAATCTTCGCCGTTTTCGTTGTCATGAAAAATCATCTGTCCGCCGGCATTAAAAACGGCAAAGCCGATTGCCTCGTCTTCATCGTCGGCATTGCGGATATCTTTGATGATTTTATTGGTAATTTTTTGCGTCTGGGGAGAAATATGGCTCCAGTCGGCAGAAGCCATCTGACGCGCCAAAAGCATCTGATAGCTGTCAAAAAACTCGTCGATTTTTTCTTTGCTCTCCTGCCAACAGATAATCCCGGCCGCTGCCCAGATAAGGCAGGAAAAGCCGATGAACAAAATCATCAGCCGCAGGCGTAAACTCAACTTTTTCATTCTTCACCCAGTATATATCCGATTTTATTAATAGTCTTAACAATATCCTTGCCGAGTTTTTTGCGCAGATGATGCACGTGAACTTCGACGGCATTGCTGGAAACTTCTTCTTCCCATGAGTAAATTTTGTTTTCGATTGTTTCTTTGGAAAGAACTTTGTTTTTGTTCATCAGCAGCAGCTTCAACAGGGCGGTTTCCTTCGGTGAAAGAACAATCTCTTTTCCGTCGGCGGTAACCTTGAGCGTCTGCGGATTAAACGTAATGTTTTTATAAGTAATAAGCGGATTATTCTGGCCGTTTTGCCGCCGGATGAGGGCATTCAGCCGGGCCTGAACTTCTCTTAAGGCAAAAGGTTTGCCCAGATAGTCGTCGGCCCCGCTGTTCAAGCCGATAATTCTTTGGTCAACATCCCCTTGTGCCGTCAAAACCAGCACCGGTTCGTTGCGTCCGCGGTTTCTCCAGTTTTTCAGCACGGTCAGCCCGTCCTGCCCCGGAAGCCCCAAATCAAGGACGACGGCCTCGTACGGCGCCTGCATTAAGGCTTCTTCCCCTTCCAGCCCGTCGGTAAACCAGTCAACGGCAAATCCAAGCTTTTCCAGTCCTGTTTTCAATCCGTCGCCGATAAGCCGGTCGTCCTCAATAAGTAAAATCCGCATTTTTCTGCCTTATTTGTTTATTTTTTCAAAATAACTCTTTCGGCGTCTATTTTAGTATTAAACATATCTTTGTCAACTTCACCGTGAATTTCGATGGTGTTCTGCGGAGTAACGGTTACGCCGTTCCAGTCTTCGTCGTCAATCTCCACAACAATCGTTCCGGTGGCGTCTTTGAACTGATATTCTTCATTGCCGAGGCTTTTCTCGATTTTTCCGACCAAAACGACGGCAGTATCATCACTGAACTTTTGGGCTTCGGCTACGGTAGAAGTTGCAAGCCCCGGACCTTGAAATCCTCCCATAGGCTGAGCGGCGTTGGCAGCGGCGCAAATGCCGGAAGTGAAAGCCAGAGCGGAAATAGCCAAAAACATTTTATTCATATCTTTTCTCCTATGTTAAAGTTGTTAAATACATTAGCTGTTTACAATACAACTTCAACATTCCAAACTTAAGTAACGCTTAAGGCTTTAAAAATTTTTTTAAAAAAATAAAAAATCTATACAAATCAGGAATAAGGTGTATAATAAGCGGCAGAAACAAAATCTTTGCAACGGAACAAAAATGCTGGCACTGAAACATATTGCAATCAATTCTTTTAATGAAAACATTGTTTATCTTCATAGAAACTGCGTCGCTTATAAAATGGATGAGATTCGTTTTCTGACCAAAGTTGAGGTGCACGGAGGAGCCCAGCCTCTCCACGGCTTTTTGCAGATAGTTGAAGATGAAAATATAGTAACGCCGGATGAAATCGGACTGAATACGGAGGCTTTTGAACAGCTGAACCTTCCGGAAGGTACGATTGTCACGCTTTCGCTGACGCCGCCCCCTCCGAGCCTGAACTCCATCAAACGCAAGATAGCCGGCAATATTTTAAGCCCGGCGGAATATAATAATATTGTCAATGACATTATAAACAAGCGCTATTCCAATATGGACGTTGCCTCTTTTCTGGTTGCTTCCGGTGCTTTTATGACGCCGCAGGAAGTCTTGTCCTTTACTCAGGCGCTGATTGGTAATAATACGGTAAATTGGGATAATGAGAGTATCGTTGTCGACCATCACTGCTTAGGCGGCGTCCCCGGCAATAAGACCGACATTATCCTGACGGCAATCGTCGCGGCTTATGGTCTGCCGATTCCCAAAACGGCCTCCCATTCGTTAAGCGCCTGTGCCGGTGTGGCCGATACCATGAGCGTGCTGGCAAACGTAGATCTGACGGAAGAAGAAATCCATGAGATTGTCAGTGAGAACCGCGGCGTTTTGGCTTGTTTGCGCAATTTGGAAATTGCTCCGGCCAACCGCACCATTTCCACGGTGGAACGCCAGATTGGCATCACCCAGCAACAGCACCTTATTGCAGAGATTCTTGCAATAAAAGTGGCAATGGGCGTTACCAATCTGCTGATAGACATTCCCGTCGGCCCGAACTCCCGCATCAGAAACACCCGTGAGGCCATGCAGATTCGCAAATTGGCGGAATACGTCGGCGATCAGATCGGTATAGAAGTCGAGGCGGTAATTACAGACGGCAGTGAGCCGATTGGCAATGGCATCGGCGCGGTATTGGAAGCCCGTGATATTATGAAAATCCTGCGCAATAAAGATGACGCCCCGCAGGATCTGCGCGAAAAATCACTGTTTTTGGCCGGTCGTATTTTGGAATTTGATCCCAAACTGCGCGGCGGGCAGGGATATTTTGTTGCCAAAGAATTATTAGAGTCGGGACAGGCGCTGGAGGCTATGAATAAAATTATTCATGCCCAGGGCAAAGCGCCGCAGCCGGTGCTTGGCAATTTGGTCAGAGAAGTTATTGCCCGTGAAGAGGGTACGGTTGAAAGCATTGACAATTCAAGAATTAACAAAATCGGCGTCTTGGCGGGGGCAATCCAAAACCCCGGTGCCGGGATTGATCTGTTGAAAAAAGTTGGCGATCACGTTGAAGAAGGAGAAACGCTTTTCCGGATTCACTCCATGTCGCAGACTGAGTTTGAATATGCTTGCAGTATGGCGGAAGGCAATAACGGCTATACAATAGCTTAGTTCAAAACTTGTTATTCTGTCATTGCGGCTTTTTATGAATAAGAGGCATTTTGCTATAAGCTAAAAGGCAAGAGAAATCTTGCCTTTTAGTTGCCTTATCCCACCAACATTTTTTAGGATATTTAATAACTTATACCGTTTTCTTTTTAACCAAAATAACGCTGTAAGATTAGCTTAACAATCTCCCAATGCTGAACACAGATAATAAGAGACAGAAAAAACAAAATCATATCTATATAAAAAAGATAAGTATCATTTCTTGGATCACGAGGAAAATTAAAAAGATTATATTCGATGACAATATATGTTGCCCATAAAACATCAAAAATAATCAGAGAAAAAGTGAGAGGGGCGACAACATTTAATATTATAACAAGGCATGTCAATACAAAATATATCAATGTTAGAATAAGAATTATTACATCCTTTATTTTGTTAATTAATATTGTACTTTTGTTGTCCATTCCCCCTTCGCTTTCATAACTATTTGCTATTATACTTATTTTTGTATAAGTTATTATAGATTTTCTCTGTAACTGTTCCGATGCCCTGTTCAACAAAATTTCTTGTCATTGGAAAAGCAGCACGGCCAAAAATTTTCTCACCTAAGCGATTGGCAATTCTATTTGCAGCGATGCTACTGCCAATATTCTCGGCATAGTTTCCTAATGTTTCGCCAACAGTATTTCCGTGTTCGGCGGTTCCGCTTCCGTAAATAGTACCTGCTTTTACTACATTTTTCAATGGTATTTTTTTTACTGTATTAATGTACGGTGAGCCGGACATTGGCACCAATTTAGAAAATGGAGAGACTGCTCCGCCGGCAATTTCACCTACAGCTGTCAGAACAGGTGCATTTTGGCGTGCTTGTTCGAGTTTTTGCCTTTCCTCATCTCTGTGAGTTATATATCCCCGCTTAAATGCTTCTGACATACTTTCGTTATTTTTA
>CASGEB010000006.1 GCA_949300375.1 uncultured Pseudomonadota bacterium | reverse complement strand
GCAGGTGTCCTGCCCGACAATCGCGCCGTCTTCACAGCCGGAAACTTTCGAGTTCTCGGGACATCCGTTTGATTCGGTGTCGTTGCAGCATTTTGCAAAGGAAGAGTTCCATTCGCAAATTTCGGTCTTGTCGGGGCGGGAACAGTTGTTGAGATAGCCTTTGTCCTCGCAGGCCTGGGCGGTGTCTTCGATACAGGATTTGTAAAGGTCAAAGCCTTTCGGGCAAAGGCCTTGGGGAAACCAGGTCGGGCCGAGGTCGTAACAGGCTTGCGGGGATTTTGTGTATCCGTTGTCAATGCACCATTGCTCGGAGGAACATTTGGTATAACTCTCATCACGCGGGCAGGTTTGAGAATAATCAGGAGAAGTACCCTCGGGACAGGAGAAATAATAACCGTTGTCCAGACACCAGGAAGAATCGGAGTTGACATCATCGAACGAGGTGCTGTCCAAATTACAGTCGGGCAAAAAGCAGATGCCACCATAGGCATTAGAGGGCGGGAGAAAGACCGAGAAAGACCGAGAAAGCGGCAGCGATAGAAAATACCGACACCGCAGCGTTTAGTTTCATGTGTAGCATAGTGTTTATCTTCTTCATCGGCTTTCTCCCATAATAAAGTACTGTTTCATTCTGTGTACCGTCATTGCCGGACTAGATCCGGCAATCCAAGTCAATCATAAGGCTTTATTGTTTATTTGGATCCCCGGGTCGCAGCCCGGGGATGACCATTAAAACAAGCCGCCCGGGGATGACTATTAAAACAAGCCGCCCGGGGATGACTATTAAAACAAGCTGCCTAAGGATAACCGGTTCCTCAAGAACAACATCTAAAGACCACTATACCACAACAAAACGCCAGTGTCAATCAGTATTGAAGAGTACTAATGAAATTTTGGATAAATAAATGCCAAAAATCAGAAAGTAAAAATAAACGTAAAAAATAATAAAAAACTGCCGGTTTTCCCCTTGATTTTAAAAATCAATGTAGTATTGCTATTACCCGCTGAAAATAACTATAAATAAAAAACTCAGGACGTCGATAAAATGTTTGCATATCTCAAGAATATGATACAGGGCTATGAAAAGAATTTTGCCCCCAAACTGTATGAAGTTTTAAAACAAGGATATAATAAAGAATATTTTAAAAGGGATGCCGTTGCCGGAATGACCGTTGCCGTCATATCCATTCCGTTGGCTTTGGCGCTTGCCATTGCTTCCGGCGTGGAACCTGCGCAAGGTTTATATACAGCAATTGTTGCCGGTTTTTTCATTGCTTTTCTGGGCGGCAGCCGTTATCAGATTGGCGGTCCGACCGGCGCTTTTGTTGTTGTTATTTTTAACGTTATGGCTCAATACGGATACACAGGGCTGGCCATGGTTATGGTGATGGCCGGCGTGATTCTGATGCTGGCCGGCTTGCTGCGTTTTGGGACTTATATAAAATATATTCCGTATCCGGTTGTTCTGGGCTTTACGGCAGGTATCGGTCTGCTGTTGATTTCAACACAAATAAAAGACCTGCTGGGGCTTGATATAGAAAACGTTCCGGCCGAATTTCTGCCAAAATGGAAGATGTATCTTGCCAATTTGGATAAATTCAGCTGGGGTTCGGTTATCATTGCCTTACTTTCTCTTGCTTGCATTTTTTACATTCAGATAAAAAAGATAAAACTGCCGGCTTATCTGGTCAGTGTTGCCGGAGCCACCGTTTTGGTTTTGATTTTCAGCCTGTTTGGACTGGATGTTGATACAATCGGCAGCAAATTCGGCGGCATTCCGCATTTTCTGCCGGCGCCGGCTTTTCCTGATTTTAATCTGGATATGGCATTAAAAGTTATGCCGAGCGCTTTTACCATAGCATTTCTGGCCGGAATTGAATCTTTGCTGAGCGCAACGGTTGTTGACGGTATGAGCGGCGATAACCACAATTCCAATGCCGAACTTATTGGTGAAGGAATAGCCAATATTGCTTCGGCTTTCTTTATGGGGGTTCCGGCAACCGGAGCCATTGCCCGTACGGCCACAAACTTCAAAGCCAAAGCCTATTCGCCGGTTGCAGGTATGATGCAAAGTGTGTTTTTGCTGTTGTTTATGCTTTTGTTGTCTCCGTTGGCGCGCTTTATTCCGTTGGCCTGTTTGTCTGCTGTTTTGGTTATTATCGGCTGGAATATGCTGAACTTGGATAAGATGTTCAAACTCATCACCGGCCCGAGAGGCGACCGCTATACATTGCTGGTAACGCTGCTGCTGACGATACTGGTTGATTTAAATACGGCCATCAGTGTTGGTTTTGTGATGGCAAGCATTATATTTATGCACAGAATGAGCAAAGAAATCGAAATCGCCAATGACGAAACGGTATTGGAAGACGTTGGCGGCGGGCGCGATTTAACCCAGGTTCTCCATGAGCAGGGCGTTATGTCGCTGCGCTTGTCCGGGCCGTTGTTTTTTGGTGTTGCTTCTCAGGTTTCGGGCTTTTTGAAAAAAATTGATAAGAAACCGAAAGTCCTGATTCTGCGTATGGGCTATGTACCGGTCATTGACGCCAGCGGTGCCAATACCATTGTGGAATTTGTCCGCCGTCTGCGCCCGTACAATACCAAGATTATCCTTTCCAATATGAAGACGCAGCCTCGCCGGGTTTTGCACGACGCATTGGAAAAAGAAAATCTGGTACAAAACATTTCAACAGCCTCGACTTTTGAAAACGCGCTGAAAATGACGCGCCGCTGGCTTAAAAGAGAAAAAGAAGAACAGATTGAAAAAATCAATTGATTTATGTTTTTGATAAATTAAAATAGGCGTAACTTAGAATAACGGAGGGGATAAAAATGAGTTTGATTCTGGCTTTTCTGGCCGCTGTCATATATAGCGGAAAAGCTTTGGCCAATCCGGCCTGCGCCGTTTGTACGGTTGCTGTCGGAGCTTCTTTGGAAATCGCCCGCAAACTCGGAGTCGATGACAGCGTCGTCGGCGTCTGGGCTGGCGCTTTTCTGACTTTGCTTGGTTTCTGGCTGATAAAATGGTTTGATAAAAAAGGCTGGAATTTCAAAGGTCGTGATTTTTGGTTAATAGCCATTTCTGTTGCAATGATTGGTTTTGTATATATCAGCGAAATCGAATATCAGGCCAAACCCATTCTGATTTTCTATCTTGATCCGTTTTTGTTCAGCGTCATTATCGGTATGCTGGTTCTTATAGGTTCTTCTGAATTTTATCAGTGGATGAAAGCGCATAACGGCGGGCACGCACATTTTCCGTTTGAAAAAGTTTTTGTTCCGGTTGCGGCACTTGCTCTCGCCAGCCTGTACTTCTACTATTTTCCGTTAGGAAACGGCATCGATGCCCTGATGTAAGAAGCTGAAGCCCCGAAACGAAATCGGGGCTTAGTTATAAACAACGCTCCTTTACGAGATTGAATCTTTTTTTAATTTTTGTTACAAGCGGTCATTCAATAAATTATACCGGATTAATAAAACATGTTTCGTTATTGCCTTTGTATAATAGTAGGAATCTTGTGCTTGTCAGCCGTACCGGCAACTGCAGAAGAAAACAGCTTTAAACTTTCTGAAAACTGGGGGCAAAAGCTGCAGAATAATATGGCGGCGGCTTGGAACGCAGAAAATTATGACCTCTACCTCCCGATAAACACCTGGCACAACCGGTTGTTATATGATAAAGATAAAATTGACGACTACAATGAAGAACCGTGGGGAGCAGGGCTGGGCAAATCCTTTTACGATTCCGACGGCGACTGGCATGCCCTTTATGCCATGGGCTTCAAAGATTCCAACAAACATTTGCAAACGATATTCGGATATGCTTATCAGCACAACTGGCCGCTTGACTGCTATCAAAAATGGCGTGTCGGCATCGGTTATACGCTCAGCCTGACCCAGCGTTCCGAATATGCTTACATTCCGCTGCCTTTGCCATTGCCGCTGGCCGGTATCGGCTACAAAAATTTCAATATTCAGGCCGCATATGTCCCCGGAGTCAAAAATGACGGAAATGTCTTGTTTACCTGGCTGCGTTGGGAACTGAACAACGACTATTAAACAATGATTCCGTTTGAAGTATTTTTTTGTTGCCATATGACGGGAATAATGCTAATAAGATACCCGCAATTAATATTATTAATCAAATTTTTATATTATGGAGAGAGAAAATTTCTTAAATTTGGCAGATGAAAAGCAGAGAGAACAAGATTTAAAATGGCTGTATGCATATTCCGGCAGCAATTATAAACTTATTCTTCACGGTAAATCTCCGGATATGAGGCTTTTGGCCGGCGGTATTGCTTCTGCAATTGAAAAAAGCTGGGGAACCCGCCCGGAAGTCAATGAAATTCCGGAAAATCCCGACAACGGTTTTTTCAAAACGCTTGTTAAATTAAGCTATGAAGATTATGGCAAAAAATGCCTGTATATCGGCACGGAAAAAATGCTGCACGGCATTGAAGAAATTATCGGTAAAGATAACTTTGATTATTGGAATTTTTCTGAAACCCCGTTTTGCGGCAGTATCATTGACTGTCTTAATCTGCACAAACAGGAATTGACAAAGACGCATGATGCCTGCAAAAAAATAGGCGTTGTCTCGTACCTGAATCTTTTTGTTGATGCGGCAGACCTGACAACATTGCTGCATGCAGCTTATTGGTACAAAATTCTCGGCCGGGAAATGTCAATCTTTCCGGAACTTTATTGCCGGACATCCGAAAACAAAAAGATTGTAGAAAAATTTCTTAAAAAATTGGGAATTAGGTACTGTTATTTCAAATATCCGCAGACAAACATTTGCAAACAGGATATTTTATATATCCGTCCGTCTTATCTGAATGCGGATACGGAAGCTGTCGGTTATGACGAATATGTTGTTCCGGGCCATGTTACGGATTCTTCTCTGTTTCGTAAAATCTTCCATTCATTCTTTCTCAAAAAAGACATGAAAAAGATATTGTCGGAACACCAAGATGTTTTGGTATAAGAAAGCAAAAACACTGCCTCGCGCGAGGCGGTGTTTTTTTTGCTTTTCCTCCACAGCTAGCAGGATTACGGTTGAAAACGGCGCATAAATTTGTTAAAAGTAAACCATTCTGAATAACAAAAGGAAAAGCTTATGGAACAAAGAAAAATAAAAATCGGAAATTTTGAAATCGGTAACAAGCTTCCGTTGGCGCTGTTGGCGGGCCCTTGTCAGATTGAGAGCAGGCAGCATGCCATAGATATGGCCGGCGCTATGGTTGAAATCACCAAAGAGCTCGGGATTAACTATGTCTTCAAAGCCTCTTTTGACAAAGCCAACCGCACGTCGATTAACGGCGCACGCGGCGTTGGGCTGGAAGAAGGGATGAGAACTTTTGACGAAATAAAGAAACTTTATAATAATATTCCGATTGTAACGGATGTGCATGAAAAAGAACAATGCGCGATTGTTGCCCCGCATGTTGATATGCTGCAAATTCCGGCTTTTCTGTGCCGACAGACCGATCTGGTCGTGGCTGCCGCCCAAACCGGAAAAGTCGTAAACATCAAAAAAGGCCAGTTCTGCGCACCCTGGGATATGAAGCATATTGTCAAAAAAGCGGAAGATTCCGGCAATATGAACGTTTGCCTGACGGAACGCGGTGCCTCGTTCGGATACAATACCCTGGTAACCGATTTCCGCGGCCTGCCGAAAATGGCGCAAGATACCGGCTGCCCGGTTATTTTTGACGCCACCCATTCGGTTCAGCAGCCGAGTGGGCAGGGCGGAACTTCCGGCGGACAGAGAGAATATGCGCCGGTTCTGGCCCGTGCCGCAGTGGCCGTCGGCGTCGCCGCCGTATTTATTGAAACGCACGATAATCCGGACAAAGCTTTAAGCGACGGGCCGAATATGATTCCGCTGCATGATATGAAACGGGTTCTAAGCGAACTGATGGCCTACGATAAAATTACCAAAACGCTGATTCACGATTACGAATAATGCGTTTTACGGATGAAGGCTATATAATCAATTTGCGCAAACACGGTGAGAGTTCGTTAATTCTCACCGTGTTAACGCGTGAGCACGGCAAAGTTACCGGCTATGTCAAAAATTGTCTTCACAAACGCAATCTGGGCGTTTATCAGCTGGGCAACCGCCTGCAGATTGAGGCATATTCGCGGGTAGATGAAAATATGCTGAGCCTGAAAACCGAGCTCCTGGAGCCCTGCGCCGTAAATTTCATCAGCGATGCCCGCAAACTTGCCGCCTTGTCTTCATTATGTGAGCTTTGCAATGCCGCAATGCCGGAACTATCGCCTTTAGATAGGTTTTTCTATTATATAGAAAGTTTTTTTAATCTTATAAATGAAGATAACTGGATAGTTCATTATTGTTTCTTTGAATTTTACCTTCTTGACGCTCTCGGTATCGGGCTTGATCTGAGCGAATGCGCTGCGACGGGAACAACCGAAAATCTGGCTTATGTCTCGCCCAAAAGCGGGCGGGCAGTTTGTGAAGAAGCAGGCTTTGTTTATAAAGAAAAGCTCTTTGCCTATCCGCATTTCATTGTCAGCGGAAACTACACTCCGACAACATCGGAAATGGCGGATTTGCTGAAGATGACCGAGTTTTTCCTCACAAAAAACTTTTTTCAAACTCACGGCTTGAAATTCCCGCAAAACCGTGCTAATTTGCTTAACCAGTTAGAACTTTAGAAGAATAAAACCGAGTAAAAATGCCTGAAATTGAAGAAAAAATCCGCAACGTGGCTCTGGCGGAAGAACTGAGCAGCCGTTATTTGTCTTATGCAATGTCGACCATTGTTTCACGTTCTTTGCCGGACGTCCGCGACGGGCTCAAACCGGTACACCGTCGTTTGCTGTTTGCCATGCGCCAGCTGCACCTTGACCCGAAGTCAAGTTTCAAAAAATGCGCCCGCGTCGTCGGCGACGTTATCGGTAAATATCACCCGCACGGAGATTCTGCCGTTTATCAGGCAATGGCTCGTCTGGCACAGGATTTTTCGGTGCGTTATCCGTTGGTTGACGGACAAGGAAACTTTGGCAATATCGACGGTGACGGTCCTGCCGCCATGCGTTATACCGAAGCCCGTCTGACCGAATTTGCCATGGCTCTGATGGAAGGCCTTTCTGAAAATGCGGTTGATTTTCGCGAAACTTATGACGGTGAAGAGCACGAACCTGTCGTTATGCCGGCTGCGGTTCCCAACCTTCTTTGCAACGGAACATCAGGCATTGCCGTCGGTATGGCAACCAATATTCCGCCGCATAATCTGAGCGAAGTCTGTGACGCGCTGCTGTATCAGATTGAAAATCCCGAATGTGATATGGAACCTTTGGTCAGACGCCTGAAAGGCCCGGATTTTCCGACCGGAGGCATTATTGTCGACAGCTTTGCAAGCATCTTGGAAACCTACAAAACCGGCCGTGGTTATTTTCGCATTCGCGCCCGCTGGGAAACCGAAGATTTAAGCCATGGGCAATATCAGATTATCATTAAGGAAATCCCGTATCAGGTTCAAAAATCCAAATTAATAGAAAAAATCGCCTCTTTGCTGCAGGAAAAGAAACTTCCTTTGCTGAGCGACATCCGTGATGAATCCACCCATGACGTCCGAATTGTTCTGGAGCCCAAAAACCGCTCCGTTGATGCAAAATTGCTGATGGAGCATCTGTTTAAACAGACCGATTTGGAAATCCGTTTCAGTATGAATATGAACGTCTTGGATTCCGACAGCGTTCCCCGGGTGATGAGCATTCAGGAAGTCTTGCGCGAATTTTTGAATCACCGCCTGGAGGTTCTGAAACGCCGCTCCAATTTCCGGCTTGATAAAATCAATACCCGGATGGAAATTCTTTCCGGTTATCTGATTGCTTATCTTAATCTGGACGAAATCATCAGGATTATCCGTGAAGAAGATGACCCCAAAACCCAGTTAATCACAACGTTCAAACTGACGGATAATCAGGCCGAAGCTATTTTGAACATGAAGCTTCGCAACCTGCGCAAACTTGAAGAAGAAGAAATCCGCGGCGAATATGATTCTCTGGCTGCGGAAAAAGAAAATCTTGAAACGCTGCTGTCCAGCGAAACAAAAATGTGGGAATCCGTTGCGGCCGAAATCAAAGCAACCAGAGAAAAATTCGGCAAAAAGACAGCCATCGGACGCCGGCGGACCGAGTTTGCCGAAGTTCCGGACGATATCGAGGTTCCGGTCGAAGTCTTTGTCGAAAAAGAACCGATTACAATTATCCTGTCGCAAAAAGGCTGGATACGCTGCCTGAAAGGCCATACGGATCTGAACGAAGAATTTAAGTTCAAGGATGATGATGCCTTGTTAAAGGCAATTCATGCCCAGACGACAGATAAAATCGTATTGTTTGACACATCCGGAAAATTCTTTAATGTTTCCGGCAGCGAGATTCCGAGCGGCCGGGGCTTTGGACAACCGCTGAGGCTGATGGTTGATTTGGGTAATAATGATAATATATGTGATATGTTCGTCTTTGAACCAAAAACGCAGTATCTGATTGCGTCCAATACCGGCAAGGGCTTTTTGGTTGATGAGAATCACATCATTGCCCAAACCCGCAACGGCCGGAAAATTATGAACCTGGGAGACGGTGAAAAGACTGTATTTTGTAAAAAAATTATCGGAAATATGGCTGCCGTTATTGGTAACAACCGCAAGCTGCTGGTTTTCAAAGTGGAAGAAATTCCGACCATGGCGCGCGGACGGGGCGTAACGCTGCAAAAATACAAAGACGGCGGACT
This sequence comes from uncultured Pseudomonadota bacterium, assembly GCA_949300375.1. GTDB lineage: Bacteria > Pseudomonadota > Alphaproteobacteria > RF32 > CAG-239 > MGBC133411. Next base: position 45,448 of record CASGEB010000006.1, on the reverse strand, counting down.
TTCGGATATTCAGATATTTAATGAAGATGAAGGTTTCGTTTATAACCGTGCCGGCGGAACCAAAACCGAAACCGAGCTTTTGTCTTGGCTCGGACATCGCGGCCAGGTCGGCAAACTGGCTCCGTTCGGTTTTCCGAAAAACAACAAATTTCTGAAAGACTAGGCCGCCTGGTCTTTCTTTTTTTTACCAAAGGAGCGCTGTATGGCAGAAATTTTGTTTGAATTCAAAAGAAGCGGCAATGTCGTAAAAGTAAGCGCCATTGAACCGGAAACCAAAACCGAGGTTTGCGTTGTTGTTCCGGCCAACCTGTCTGTTGAAGAAATGAAGCTTCAGGCCGCCAAAAGGCTGAATTATGTCTTAAAGAAAAAAGCCTCGGAATAAGCAGTGGAAAGAAACAAAATAATATTTAAAAAAACAAAAAAATAAGCTAAACTTTGCCCCAGGGAAAATACTTTTTAAAATTGGGGAAATTTTAATATGGCAAATCAACCAGTTGACAACAACGCCGGAAGAGGGGAAAAGCTTCCGGCATATATGACATCGCCGTCAAACGTTAACTATCAGGAAAATAATGAAAACGCCTCTTGGATAGACAACAACCTTCATCGCCTGATGGTTTGGGTCAGCGTCATCTGGTTCGGATTTGTGTTGATTTACATCACTCAGTTCTTCGGCTGGTCAAACTTGTTTTTGATGATGCCGGATGAATTTGGCGGCTTTCTGGCCGGGGTAACCCTTCCTTTGGCTATAATCTGGATGGTAATTGCTTACATTAACCGCGGAACAAATTTTAAGCAGGAAGCCCGGCTGCTCCGTACCTATATGAACAATCTTGTCTATCCGTCCGATGCCTCGGGGGCGGAAACGGCCAAAGCAATGGCCGATGCCATCCGCGCCCAGGTGCAGGAACTCCAAGAAGTTACCCGTCATGCAACGGAACAGACCGATTTTATCAAAAACGAACTGGGAAACCGTGTTGACGACTTTGCCAAGCTGGTCGGCGCATTAGACAACTATTCCTCCAATACCCTTGTGGAACTGAACGAAAACATCAAAAACCTCGTAAAAAGTTTTGACTATGTTGCCGACAAAGCCGCCGCCTCGACCGACAGCCTGCGTTCACAAACCGCCGAATTTTCTTCCGTCCAAGGCCAGCTGCAAAACAATATCAGCGAACTGTTCAATAATCTTGCGCCCCGTTTGCAGGAACTGCAAAATTCCGGCCTTTTGGTAAAAAGTATTGCAGAAGAAGCCGGCAGCCGGATGGCTAAAGCCAACGAGCAAATGCTCGAATTTAATGATCGGGCCGGTAAAAACGTTACATATATTACCGATGCCGTTTCGGCTCAAGCCGGCAAATTAGATGCTGTTGCCCGCTCAGCAGCCGATGGAACCGAACGTATTTACAAAATGGTGGAAAAAGGCATTGTCAATTTGGATGAAATTTTGAAAAAACAGGGCGAATTGACTGCTCAGTACAATCAGTTGCTTGATAAAAATGTTGAAAATCTGTCACAAAAAATCCGTGTTCAGGGGGAAAACCTCAGTATGGAAGTTGAAAAAATCATTGCCCGGGCTAATGCCATCGGAGAAACTATCAATACTCAGGTTGAAGGATTGCACAACGTTTCCGATACCATCTCTAACGATTTGGAAGAGGTCGACACCCGTCTGAATATGCAGGTCGGACGTTTACAGGATTTGCGCAACGCATCAATAGCTTCGCTTGATGATATGGTTCGCAGTCTTGATGATAAAAACGCCCGCTTTATGGAGACAGTCGACGTTTCAATCGCCAAAACCAATGAAACGATGGCAGGCCTTGAATTACACAAAGAAAACATCCGCAGAGTTTCGGAAGAGGCTGAACTGTCCATTAAAAACGCCGATGCGGTTATGGTTGAAAAAGCCGGAAATCTGCGCCAGACCGCTGATGATGCTTGCGCCAAAATGAACGAGACCGGCGAAGTTATGCAAAAATTTGCCTCTGACATTACAGAAGCTTCCTCAATTGTAGAAACGCAAAGCCGAGTCAGTGAAGCTTCTCTGTCACAACAGCAACGTTATATCACCTCATCTGTTTCCAAACTGGAAGAAATCAAAGCGGAACTCAAACGACAGGTGGATGAATTGCTCAAAACGGCCGGAACGATTGATGAAAACGCATCTGCTTCCGTTACCCGCCTTAAGGAAGAAATGGCCGAAACTTTGCGCGTTTGCGAAAATGTCATATCCAAAACCCAGGGGCTCAATGACAATCTGCAGCTTCAGCGCGAAACTTTTGATGCTGCCGCCGGAAAAACGCTGTCTAAGGCCTCGCAGTTTGAAGACGTCATCAAAAACCAGGTCGCCGGCCTTGATAAAATTTCCAAAAATCTGGAAGAGCGGGCAGACGGCATATCCGGCATTATGGACAAACATATCGCAGCCCTGGATAAAAGTACGGAGAATTCTCTTAAAGCCGTAACCGATGCCGCAATTTCATTTGAAAAACAAAATGAAATATTAAAAGCGACAACAGAAAACACGGTCAACCACGTTGCCGGTGTTGTTCAGGTATTGGATGAAAAAGCCGAAGCTATCAATATCCTGTTCAAAAATCAGGAAGATGCGTTTTTTGAGGTCTGCGATAAAATTTCCGAAAATACCGACAATATCGGAACCTCGCTCAAAAAGCAGGTCGGAATTATCGAACAAAGCTCGGATCGCGTCTTCTCCCGTATGGCCATTTTGGAAGAAAACTTCGGCAAGCAGGTTGATTCCATTATGCAGAGTTCCGATAAATCTATCGACAAACTGACCGAAATCGATAAGATGTTCAACGAACAGAAAAAGCAAATTCAGGAAAATATGGAGGCCATAAACAACCAGATTGAAGAAATCTCCAAATCTTTCCGTACCAATATTGAAGATTTCACGTCAACCATCCGCGATGTTTCCAAAGAAGCCGGAACGACGACAGAAAATCTTATGAAAGGCTGTTCGCAGATAAAAGAAGCTGAGTTCTCACTGGTCGAAAACACCAAAAATGCAGCAGCGGCACTGGAAAACCACAGTAAAGCTCTGGAAGAAAGCATCGGCAAAGTCCGGTCGCAAAGCGAGACGATCAAAGACGGCCTGGATCATCAGAAAGAAAGCCTGACCGATATTGCCAATGTCGTTTCCACTCAGGCAAGATTAGGGGAGAGCTCCATCGCCCAGCAGTATAAAATGTTGTCTGACGTTTCGGTAGAAGTTGCCAAACGAATGAATGACATTAATGCCCAGTTTAAGGAAAACGTTGACGGTGTTCTGGAAAATACATCAAAAGTTGCATATGAATTTGATGTCTTGAGCGACAAAATCATCTCTGCCGGCGAAGACGTTGCCAAAGCGACCAAAGTCTCGCTCAAAAACCTGGAACAGGCCAATCTGATACTCACGCAGACCAGCGACGATATGAACGCCTGCGTCAACAAATCCGTCGCTCAGATTGGAAACTCCGCCAAAGAATACGAAAAATACATTGCGGGCTTTAACACCGTAACAGCCGAGGCCAGCACCGGCGTTGTTGAAATCAACAACTTGATAGCCGAGCAAAGCAACAAGATGATGAACATCTCGGGCGACACCAAAAAGCTGGTTGACTGTTTCAACACGGTTTTGAACGACACGTCTTTGGAATTGTCAAAACGAGCCAACGAAGCCTTTGACAAGGTAAAAGGCCTGGGTAAAAGCCTCAAAGATTTAAGCCTGCAGGTTGGCGAGACCGCCAAAATGAGCTCCATTCATATGGAAAATGCCAGCGATAAAATTCGCGCAACCATTTCGGAAGTCGCCTCAAATGCCGAACGGATTTCCAATGAAATCCGCTCTTCCGGCGAAGTATTTCTGCAGCAGTCAAATGTTTTGGTTGCCGTATCCGAAGAAACCGTCAAAAAAATGCAGAACACTATGGACGGTCTGACAACTGCGGCTCAGACTTTTGATAGCAAGACGGGCAGTATCGTCCAAAAATCTGAAAAATTCAGCGAAATGTTCCAAACCCAGCTGAAAACGCTGTTGGAAACATCGGAAAAAGCCGAAGACAAACTGGATGCCCTGAAGAAAACATATCAGACAATCAGCGTCGATTCTTTCCTCAAAGACACCTCCTTTATGGTCGAAAAGCTGCAAACGATGGCTGTTGACATCAACCGCCTGTTCAACCCGAATATTGAAGAAGATTTGTGGAAGAAGTTTTATAACGGCGACACCGGCGTCTTTGCCCGTTACCTGAGCAAGACAATGAGCAAACAGCAGATAACGGCTATCCGTAGCGAATATGAAAGCGACGGAGATTTCCGTACCTTGGTAACGCGTTATCTGAGTGATTTTGAAGGGCTCATTGCCCAAGCCAAAAACAACGAGCGCTCCGGCCTGCTGCTCTCGATTATCTCCGGTTCGGATGTCGGCAAGCTGTATTTCATTTTGGCCAAAGCGCTTGACCGGATTAATTGATAGGCGGAACGGATGCAGATTTCTTCGGCTGAATATAGCTTAAACCGCATATATGATGAGATATCCTCATCAGTCGGCCGCATCAAATCACGGACGGAAGAAAATGCCCGGGACGACAATTCCCGGTCTTGGGGGAGTATGGACGTCAAGGCCTCGCCGGAGATAAACGGCCTGACGGTAAGCTATCTTTCCCCTGGTTCCGCATTTACATTGCAAAAAATCGTCTCACAACCTGATTTTATAAAGCCAAAAGAAAATAAAACGCCAAAACAAGAGGTTGAAAAAGATTCAACAGAAAAAGAATTAACAAAAGATATTCAAGAAATTGAAAAACAAAGTTTTTTAGATGAAATGCAGGCATATTTGCCGCAATATTCCGCCCGGCAAATCAGTTTGATATATGAAAACGCCGGCGTTTTTTCGGCTGATGATAACTGGTTCTCCGGTTGGAATACCGCTCAAAATGCCAGATATGCCAGCGAAACATACAATTTTGTTTTCAATATCAATAAAGAGCCTAAAATTACCATTGATTTAATGCACCCGAACAACCGGAGCTTTGATTTTAGAATATGATAGGAAATATGGACTTCAAAAGCAGGGTATTTCTGGCTCCGATGGCCGGAATCACCGATAAGCCGATGAGAAAGCTCGTCGCCTCGCTCGGCAGCGGAAATATTGTCTCCGAGATGGTGGCCGTCAATGCCATACAGCGGCACAACCCGAAAAGCTGCAAAATCGCCGATGTCCGGGATGAACCTTATCCCGTCATCGTCCAACTGGTTGGCGGCGCCCCGGTTTTGTTTGCCGATGCGGCCAAATTGGTGGCCGGTTTGGGCGCGTTTTCTCTGGATATCAATATGGGCTGTCCCGTTAAGAAAATCGTCAACAACAATTCCGGCTCTGCATTGTTAAAAGATTTGCCCCTGGCCGGAAAAATCATAGAAAGCGTTGTCAAAGCAACGCCGTTAAAAGTCAGCGTCAAATTTCGCAAAGGCTGGGACAATAACCACATTAACGCGGTTGACACGGCCAGAATGTGCGAGCAGAGCGGAGCGTCTTATATTACGGTGCATGGGCGGGCGCGCAGCGATTTTTATGCCGGAACGGCAGATTGGGATATTATTGCCGAAGTCAAAAATGCCGTAAAAATTCCGGTAATCGGCAACGGAGATGTAACTTCACCGCAAAAAGCCCGGGAAATGATAGACTACACAGGGGTTGACGGCGTAATGATCGGACGCGCAGCGTTGGGAGCGCCCTGGCTGGTCAACGCCTGCCATCATTATCTGGAAAAAGGCGAATTGCTTCCCGAACCGACAGTTTTCCAAACAAAAGAAATCCTGTTAACGCATATTAAAGAATTAATCGCCTATTATGGAGAAAAATTGGCATTGCCTTTGTCCCGCAAATATGTGTGCTGGTACAGCAAAAACCTGCGGGACGCCCGGCGTTTTCGGGAGAGCTATGTCAAAATAGAAAATTTTGCAGATGCATTTTCGGCCATTGATGATTATTTCAACAATTGTTCGAAAATTTAGGAAAGACAAATTATGAAGATAATAATCGGAGGCGCCGGCAATATCGGAGCCAGCATTATCGGCTATCTGACCCAGGGCAGCAATGATATTGTCGTCATTGACAACAATTCCAAAAACCTTGATGAAATCTCCAAAAACTGGGATGTCCGCCCGATTTTGGGTTCAGTCTCCCATCCCGGAACTTTAAAAAATGCAAATGCCGGCGGCACAGATCTGCTTTTGGCTGTTACCGACAGCGATGAGGTCAACATCGTAGCCTGCCAGCTGGCGCATACTTTGTTTGACATTCCCGAAAAGATTGCCCGCCTGGATAATGAAGAATTTTTTTCGCCGGATTGGGCTGATCTGTATAACAGCAGCAATTCTCCGATGGATCTGATTATCTCTCCGGACAGTTCCATAGCATCAGCCGTTTATAATCTGATAAAACTCCCGGGAGCTTTGGAAAATCTGGTATTGTGCAATGAAAATTTAAAACTTGTCGGTCTGCGTTGTGGCAAAAAATGCCCCTTGATAAAAACGCCGTTAGGCCAACTTTCTCTGCTGGCGCCGGAACTGGACGTCTCATTTGTCAATATCATCCGCGGCGGAACGTCTTTTGTCCCGCGCGACGAAGATATATTAAACGAAGGTGACGACGTTTATTTTTTAGTCGAAAAAACAAAATTATACGATGCAATTCATGCTTTTGACCTCGATAAACCGATGGTAGAAAGGGTTGTTATCTTCGGCGGCGGCCGGGTTGCGCTTAACCTGGCGCGGAAACTGGAACGTGATGATAATATTTTGAGCATAAAAATTGTGGAATCCGATGCCAAAGAAGCCCGATATCTGGCCAAATATCTGAACCGGACGTCTGTCATCAACGGAGAATTTATGAATGATGCCATCATTCAGGAAGCCGGCGTGGAAAACGCCGATGTTGCCGTCAGCATCACGGAATCTGACAAAGACAATATGCTGTTTCCGCTGCTGGCAAAATCGCTGGGTGCCACATCGACAATCTCGTTAATCAACTCCCGGGCTTATACCAGCCTGTTGGATACGCCGGATAATGTCTGGGTTGACCGCTCGTCCGTAACAATCTCCAATATTCTCAAAGAAATTCGCAAAGCCCGGATTATCAAGGCTCATTCTCTCGGCCGGGGCTTTGGGGAAATTTGGGAGGTCAAAATCACGGAAAATTCAAAACTGTTGGAAAAAAAGCTTTCATCGTTAAAAATGCCGCCAAACAGCAAAATATGCGCGCTTTACCGCGATGAAAACATATCTTTTCCGCCGCCCGATGAAAAAATCAGGCTGAATGACCGGTTTGTCGTTTATATCGGAGCTGATGCGGTAAAAAAGGCCGAAAAACTTTTTTCTTAAAACAATAACGCGGGGACTGATGATAAAGCATATTATTTTTGACTGGGACGGCACTTTGGTAAATACCGTGCGGTTTTTGAAAAAATCTTTTGAAGAAACCTTTGCGCATTTCCATATCAAAAATATAAATTATCAGCACATCAGGGAAGTCTGCGCCGCCCATCCCGACAAAAACATCTTTGAACTGGTTTTTGCGCCGGATATCAGAACGACGGCAAAACAATATTTTTATAATTTTATGCGGCAAAATCACCTGAAATACGTTTCCAAACGCCGCGGAGCAGAAGATATTTTGAACTTTTGCCGCCAAAAAAATATAAAATGCTATATCCAAAGTTCCAAAGATAGTGAAATTTTACGCCGGGAAATAGAATATTGCGGCTGGACAGGCTATTTTGTAAAAATCTGCGGCTCAGGAGATTATATAAGCAATAAAAATGAAGCCGCCGCCTGCGCCGGGTTGTTTTGTGGAAAAATTCCGCCGGCGGAAGAAATGCTGGTGCTCGGGGATGGCGCTTTAGACGTTGAAATGGCGCGAACCTGGGGATGTCCGGCAATAGTGGTAAAAAGTTACGGCCGTTATGTGGGGCCGCAGCCGGATTACAGGCTCCGGTCTTTAAAAGATTTTATACCGTTATTGCAATCAATGCTTTACTAATAAAAGAAAATGTTGTTAAACTAATAAAAACAAATAAACAAGAGGAAAAAAAAGATGTCTCAGAATGTTCAGGATGATTTTTTGGATAATATCCGCAAAAACAAAATTTCCGTTACTGTTTTTCTGGTTAACGGGGTAAAACTGCAGGGCATAATCACCTGGTTTGACAGCTTTTCTCTGCTGTTGAGAAGGGACGGGCATACTCAGTTGATTTATAAGCATGCGGTATCGACAATTATGCCGGCCGAAGCAATCGACATTGAAATCAAAGAAAACGAAGCATAAGCCTTGCCGTTTGTTGAAATAAATTCCGATAAAAAAGTCTGTGCCTGCGTTATTTATCCCGACATAAGCGGCAGAAACATAGAGCTTTCAGCAGATGCCCGGTTGGAAGAGGCTTGTGGTCTGGCTTTGGCCATCAATTTGGAAGTGGTTCATCGGGAAATAGTCAAAGTCCGGGAAATCAAACCGGGTATGTTCTTCAGCCGCGGTATATTGGATAAACTGCGGCCGGCGCTGTCCAAAACAGAACTTCTGATTGTGGATGCGTCGCTTACGCCGATACAACAGCGCAACCTGGAAAAAGAGCTGAATATCAAGGTTATTGACCGGACGGCGTTAATCCTTGAAATTTTTGGCGAACGCGCTCAGACCAGCGAAGGAAAATTGCAGGTTGAACTTGCCCATTTAACATATCAGCGCAGCCGCCTGGTGCGCAGTTGGACACACTTGGAACGCCAGCGTGGCGGCGCCGGTTTTCTGGGCGGACCGGGCGAAACCCAGATTGAGCTTGACCGGCGTATTATTGACAATAAAATCGTCCGCATCAAAAAAGAATTGGAAAAGGTAAAACAAACCCGCGGTCTGCAGCGCGGCGCCCGTCAAAAAGTGCCTTACCCGGTCATTGCTTTGGTTGGCTATACCAATGCCGGAAAATCCTCACTGTTCAACCGCATTGCCGACGCCGGGGTTTTTGCCGAAAATCTGCTTTTTGCCACCCTGGATAACACGCTGCGCAAAATAAAGCTGCCGTCGGGAAGAGAGGTTATCTTGTCGGATACCGTCGGCTTTATCTCCGATCTGCCGCATGAGCTGATTATGTCATTCCGCGCCACGTTGGAAGAGGTGCTGGCCGCCGATATTATTGTCCATGTCCGCGATATTGCCAATGAAAATACCGCTGTTCAGCGCAAAGACGTCCTCTCCGTTTTGAAAAGTCTGGGGCTGGAAAATGTGGACGAAAAGGAAAATTATATAGAACTGCTGAACAAAACAGATTTGCTTTCAACCGAGCGGCGGGAGAGCTTAAAACATCTGAAAAAGAAAAACACCTTGCCGGTATCGGCCTTGACCGGAGAAGGAATTGAGAACTTTTTGCATAAACTGGATGAAATTTTAACCGCACAGAACAAGACTATCCGGTTAAACGTTCCGGCCGCCGATGGCGCTTTGCTGGCCTGGCTGCATCAAAACGCCCTGATTCTGGATACCCGGATAACCGGCGAAAACATCTGCCTCAAGCTCAAAATCAACGAAGCCAATCTTTCCAAACTTCAGCACAAAACCTCCGCTCCCATCAGCATTGTATAGCTCTTAAAAATATCCAAACGGCTAGGTTGTCTGTTGCCGAACGAATATTAAATCTGGCTGATAGAGGAGAAAGCCAATGCGTTATGTTCTTTTAATGCTGTTAACCCTGACCGGGTGCGCCGCCGCCAATTCCGATAACTATGCCGCCGGACTGCAAGAATGGGTGGGGCAGAGCGAACTGAGCCTTTATAAAAGCTGGGGAACGCCGGACAACACGCTTTACCTGACCCCGGATGAAAAAGTTGCGACCTATGCCAAAACTTTTGCCAAACCGGTTGACGGCGAAACGGAGCCTTACAGCAATGAGGTCTATTATCCGGCCGTTACAACAGACAATTACGGCTATCCGTCCAATGGCAATTTTACAACCTATTATTGCCGGACGTCATTTACCATTCGCAACGGCACCGTCGTTTCTTACAGCTTTAACGGCGACGATTGCGTCAGCGGGAAAGAATTATGACGCCGTTTCACCCGCTAGCATTGGAAGATTACGAACGTTACCGGCGGTATTATGACCGCTGCCGGGACAAAAGCGCTGACTATTCTTTTATCAATATGTGGGGGTGGAATGACAAATACCACTTTGAACTGGATTATGATGATGACTTATGCTGGATATGCAGCCGCGGACGGCACCATTGCCATATGTATTCGCCGATAGGAAAATGGCAGCAGGAAAACTGGCCGCAAAGAATGAGCCTGTTCAGCGAAGGCTGTCTCAAATTCCACCGCATACCGGAAAACCTGGCCGAACGGATAAAAAAAGGCTATCCGGGACGGATATTCATAAAAGAAGACCGCGGCAACTGGGAATATATTTATGATGCGGCCGAGCTAGCCGCACTTTCGGGGCAAAAATACCGCAGCAAAAGAAAAGCCGCCAATCAGTTTAAGGAAATGTACGATTATGAATACCATACAATAACCCCCAAAGATATTCCGGAACTCTGCGCTTTTCAAAAAAACTGGCTCTCCCAGCCGGAAAATGCAGCCGAAGGATGTCTGCTGGAAGAAAATAAAGCGATTCACAGAATTTTAGAACACTGGCACGTTTTTAACGACCGGCTGCATGGCGGAATTCTGCGCGTCAATGGCGAAATCGTTGCCTATACGGTTGCCGAGAATGTCGCTCCGCAGGAAATGATTATTCACTTTGAAAAAGCCTTGTATAATTATAAAGGTGCCTATGCCGCCATAAACCAGCTTTTTCTGGAAAACAACCCCGATTGCCGGCTTGTTAACCGGGAACAGGATATGAACGACCCGGGGCTGCGCCGGGTAAAAATGAACTATAAACCGATAAAATTCCTAAAAAAATATGATCTCATTTGTTTTGAGCTTCATTAATTCCGATTCTCAGCTGCGGCTAAAAACAGCAATCATAAAATATTATGTCTTTTTCCTATTAATGATACAATATATTATATTATTTAAATTTTATAGTTGTAATATAAAAATAAATAATATAGTATCTAAGAAACTCAAAACAACAACTTTATGGTGCGCTATATGAACAACACAAAACTTTGCAACCGGATAATTGTTTTAAAAGACCGCCGCACCAGTATGCGCTTGTGCGTTATGGAATGGGAAGCCTTAAAAGAAATTTGCAAAAAAGAAAAAGTTTCCCGTAACTATATGATTGAAAAAATCAGAGAACATAAAAAACCGGAAATCGGCCTGAGCTATGCCACCCGTCTGTTTATTACGCATTACTTTCGGAGTGCAGCTACCGATATCGGACATCAACTGGCCGGGCATGGCCTGCAAGACAGCCATATAAAACTCCTCACCAGCATCAAAAATCTTTTTAATTCTTGAAATTTCAAAAATTTTGTCAATATATGCTTTGTAGATAAGCAGAAATGTTTTGCTGTGAGCATCAGGAAAAAACACTTGCCAGCAGTTGAGTAAACATATAATCTTGCTAACAATAACTCGCAGGGAAATAACAAAAGATGAATTCGTTTATTGTCAGACGGCTGATACCGGTATTAATGTTCAGCCTGCTTATAGAAGCCCTTGAACTGCTGATTTTGGCTTTTCTCAAATATCAGGAACTTGACTTAAGCTTTTTCAGTATGGTCAAAACCTCAGGCGTCTTGCTGCTGACAACGGCCGTATCCACTCTGTATTTAATGCTTCCGTATGTGTTTTACCTTCTTTTTCTGCCGCCCGGATGGCAAAATTCCACTGCCGACCGGCTCATTACTGTCAGCGCGTTCAGCCTTTATGTTTTTCTGACAACAGTCGAAGAAACGGCCGGCATTTTGCTGTGGAGAGACTTTAATACCGCTTTGTTGTTTGAAGGCCGCGAATATTGGGATTACATTTGCGAAATATATCAGACAATCAGCCGACATTACCCTGTCTGGGGAATTCTGGCGGCTGTTGCTGTTTTTACTTTTGCCTGTGTCCGCCTGTTCAAGCCGTTTTTGTTCACCGTACTGCCGTCTCCTGGCTTTGGACGGCGGTTGTTTGAAACCTTTCTGTATATGGTTGTCTGCGCTTTTGCCTATATGAATATAGATATCGAAAAGCTGGAGGCAACGTCCAATGTTTACAACAACCAGATTGCGGAAGAGGGAACCTACAGCCTGATGAAAGTGCTGGACAAGCAGGAAGTCAAACCGGCAATTCAAAAGATAAAAAGCAAATTGGAACAATAAATGCTCAAACAACTCATCAGTCAAATACAAAACCGAAAAAATCTGCGCCTGCAAAAGTCTTTCAAAAAAGAAGTCTGCCGGAAAAGCATCCATTTAAGCGCGCTGTGGATTCCGGCCTTGATATATTTTTCTCATCCCGGATTTGCCATTATGGTCTTTTCTGTTTTATTTGTCGGCAACACCATTCTGGAATACGGAAATTATAAACGTTTTCGCTGGGCAAGACGAACTTTCGGGCTGATATTTTACCGGCTGCTGCGCAAAAAAGAAACCCGGCGCAACACATTCCAGGTCAGCGGGTCAATGTATGTTTTAATGGCAGCCATTGCCTGCACGCTGATGTTTTCCAAACCGGTTGCCGTCATTGCCCTGACCGTTATGCTGATCTCCGACACCTGCGCCGCGCTGTTCGGCAAAGCTTTTGGCACCAGAAAATTATACCGGCAAAAATCGCTGGAAGGGACAGCTGCCTTTTTTATGAGCGCTTTATTTATAAATATGTGTTACGAACCGATGTATCATTTTACCTATGCCGGCGTAATCGCCTGCCTGGCTGCGACCTTTGCCGAGATGTTTGAAGACAAGATAGAAATTGACGACAACTTGTCTATTCCCGTTGTCATCGGCATTGTTCTGACTCTGCTGGGATAATTAAAAACCGGAAAACTTTTTTCGTTTCTTGATTAAAACCCGATATCAAAATATTATATAAGAAAAAGGTTTAGCTGTTTTCACGGAGGAATCCATGTCTTTGTTCTCGCCCTTAGGCAAAAAACGCCATTTCTGGTTATACCTTGTTACCGTTGTCGCCTCGCTCGGCGGTTTGCTGGCCGGTTTTGATATGGGGGTCGTCTCCGGTGCGATGCTGTTTATCAATACGGAATGGGTATTATCGCCTTTTGTCCAGGGGTGGGTCGTCAGCTCGGCCATTGTCGGTGCCGTTATCGGAGCTGCCGGAAACGGTATTTTGTCAGACATCTATGGCCGCAAAAAGATTATCATCGCAACGGCGCTGATTTTTATTGCCGGTTCGGTTTTCTCAGCGGTTGCCCCAAACGTCGGCTGCCTGATTGCCGCCCGTATGCTGGTCGGCATTGCCGTTGGTATGGTCAACTTCATCGTCCCGATTTACCTTTCCGAAATATCTCCGCAAAAAATCCGCGGAATGCTGGTTTCCCTGTATCAGCTTGCCATTACGGCCGGAATTCTGTTTTCTTACCTGATTAACGGAATTTATGCCGATTCCGAATATTCCTGGCGGCTGATGATGTTCTCCGGCATCTATCCTGCCGTTATCCTCCTGTTGGGCATTATCGTTTTACAAGACACGCCCCGCTGGCTGATAAGCAAAAAACGCGACAAAGAAGCCGCAGAAGTCTTTCAGAAAATTGAACCGGAAATTGACATCAAAGCGCGCATAAAAGAAATCAAAGCCACACTGCAGTCAGAACAAAAAGGCAAAAAGAACCGCCTGCAATTTCAAAAATGGATGCTAATGCCGATTTTTGTCGGAGTAGGGATGATGTTTGCCCAGATATGCACCGGCATCAATACCGTCATTTATTATACTACTACCATTTTTAAAGTTTCCGGCTTTAGCGAGAACAGCGCGGCTATTTATGCCACCATCGGCGTCGGGATTGTCAATTTTCTGATGACCGGCATTGCCATTGTCTTCACGGACAAACTGGGCCGCAAACCGCTGCTGTACGCCGGAACGATCGGAATGATGCTGAGTATGCTCTGCTTAGGTATGGCCTTTAATTACGCCAGTGCGCTCGGCGAAAACTTAAGATACGTCGCTACGGCCAGCGTGATGGTTTATATTGCCTGCTTTGCCTTCAGCCTCGGACCGGTTACCTGGATTATGGTATCAGAAATCTTGCCGCTTCGTATCCGTGGTCTGGCCATGAGCATCTGTACTGTATCCAACTTTTTCTTCAACTTCATCATCGTGCTGTCTTTTCCTGTTTTGCTGCAGCATATCGGAGAAGCCCATACTTTCTGGATTTATGCCGGAATATGCTTTATCAGCCTGTTTTTCTTTCATTTTTACGTCCCAGAGACCAAAGGGCGTTCCTTGGAAGAAATCGAGCGGAATTGGCGGCAGGGAATATCCGCGCGCAATTTCTAACCATACCTTTTTGACAAGCCTGCCGGGCGCAGGCCGATGCGCATCTCCGCCCACAAAAAAAGCCCGCATAAAAACGGACTGTCATAAATGGCGGAGAGAGTTGCTAAGCAAAAATGACCTTAAATGTCATTTTTGTCTGCAAAACCAATGATGTCTTGGCGGTGAGGAAAGCGGCAGCCGACGAACAAGCCTTAGACGAATTGCAAGCTCTGCCCGCAGAGAACAAGCCTCTTGGCGCCGTTCGATGCGCATCTCCGCCCATGAAAAAAAGCCCGTCTGAAAACGGACTTCCCTTTATTGGCGGAGAGGCAGAGATTCGAACTCTGGGTGGGATCGCTCCCACGACGGTTTTCAAGACCGCTGCATTAAACCACTCTGCCACCTCTCCATTAACATAACTCTATTAGGGCATTTTCCTCAACCGTAACAAAGCTGCGCTTTGTCGACGATATTGGCTCCTTCGCTATGGTTGCTCGCTCAGTCGCCCATCTTGCTGCGCTGCGATTTCAAGACCGCTGCATTAAACCACTCTGCCACCTCTCCAAAGATGCTGTGATTTACGAAAATAGTATTTAACCGAAAGCGCAGGAAAGGTCAAGCACTTTTTTTTGTTTACCCTGGCTTTTATAAATATTCTGAAAAATATTATTTTAAATTGCAAAATTAATCTTTTTTCAAACATCGTCGTTTATAATTGTAAAAAAGTAATAATTTATAGGATTTTGATAATGCATATGTCCAAAAGGCTCCTGCTGTTGGCAGTTTTCTTTATGTTCGGCACATCAGCTTGCACGGCCTCGCTGATTGATGAAAATCGGCCGCCGAAAGAATACGTCGTCTGGTTGGAAGACCTGAAAAAAGATATGATAAAACGCGGCATATCAAAATCCACGGTAAAAAAAGTCTTTGCCCAAAATTATTATCATCCGCAGCCGGAAGCCGTCAAAATCGACCGCAGACAACTGGAATTTGCCTTGACGTCAACAGATTACATTAACCGCATTGTCAATAAAAAGCGGGTCGAGATCGGGCAGAAACATTATAAAGAACTCAAACCGCTGCTGTCTGAAATCGGCCAAAAATACGGCGTTCAGCCGGAATATCTGATGGCCTTTTGGGGAGCGGAAACGAGTTACGGAACAATTTTTGGAAATTTCTCCACCATTGAAGTCCTTGTCAACTTGAGTTACGACAAACGCCGTTCTCAATTTTTCAGGGAGCAGCTTTATCAGGCATTAAAGATTGTTGATACTTATAATATCGACCATACCAAGATGATCGGTTCCTGGGCTGGTGCCATGGGGCATTTCCAGTTTATGCCGTCGACATTCAACGCTTATGCCGTCGACTATAACGGCGACGGAGAAATTGACATCTGGCATTCTTTTGAAGATGCCGCGGCGTCGGCAGCCAATTATCTGGCGCAAATGGGCTGGGATAAAAACGCGCCTTGGGGAATGCGCGTAACCCTGCCGTGGAACTTTGACTTTTCCCAAACCGGACGCAGTCATGGCAAAACCATTGCCGAATGGCAGAAACTCGGGGTAAAGGACATCAATAAAAAAGCTCTGAAACTGCCGAAAGATATGAAAGCATCGGTAATTGTGCCGGAAGGGCGCAAGGGCAATGCTTATCTTCTGCTGCCGAACTTTTTCCTGATTATGAAATGGAATCGCTCGGAAAACTATGCTCTGGCAATCGGAAACCTGGCAGATTACTTCCGTACTGGAAAAAGCTGGAAAAAACTGCAGGAAGATTCGTCCGTACGGCTGAAAACAGACGACATCCTCAAAGTCCAGTCGTTTATAAACCGGCTCGGCTGGTTTTCGCTGGAAGAAGACGGACAGCTAGGCAGCAAAACGCGCAATGCCGTCAAAGAAGTTCAAAAAAAAGCAAAACTCCCGGCCGATGGTTATCCTGACCGCCGGCTATTGCAAAAAATTAACGATTACAACCCTAAAATCGGTTTTGAGACCAATGTAAAGCCTAAAGCAGCCGGACAAAAATTACACAAGTAACTTTTATCTGCTTTACGAAAAACAAAAAACAGGTTAAATTAGGCAAAATATAAAGAGGACTAAGGAATAAGAATGACTTTGAACAACAAAACATTATGCAGATCAATACTCTTTGGGGCGCTGATATTGTTAAACGCCTGCGCAACAAGCGATGAAAGCCTGAATTTGTCGCAAGATATGGTATTTAACACCAAAGGCAGTTCATACAAAGTCGGAAAGCCCTACAAAGTAATGGGGCAATGGTACACGCCAGAAGAAGATTTTGATTACAACGAGGTCGGAATCGCCTCTTGGTACGGAAAAGATTTTCACGCCAAATACACGGCAAACGGCGAAGTCTATGATATGAACAGCTTAACCGCCGCGCATAAGACTCTGCCGCTGCCGTCCATTGTCCGCGTTACCAATCTGGAAAATGGACGCTCGCTGGTCTTGCGCATTAATGACCGCGGCCCTTTTGTTAACGGACGAATTATTGACGTGTCCAAACGCGGCGCCCAGCTCCTCGGTTTTCAAAATCAGGGAACGGCCAAAGTCCGGGTAGAGGTTCTGAAAGAAGAAAGTATGCGCTTAAAACAGGCTTTGCTAAATAAGGAAGATACCCGGATTGCCGTAAGAAACACGCCGTCTCCTGCGCCAACGGCTTATACCTCCGCCGGAGACAAGATACAGGCCGTCGGAGCCGAAGCCCAATATGCCCGGGCTGTTGCCTCGGAAAAGAAAAAATACTTTGTTCAGGCCGGAGCTTTTTCCAATCAGGAGATTGCCGGCAGATTAAGCCGCCGTTTAAACAGCATCGGCAACACGTTTATGTCGCCGACCACGGTCGACGGCTGGCGTTTTTACCGCGTCCGCCTGGGGCCGTACAACACGGAAAACGATGCAAAACTGGCCTTGTCAAAAGTTCAGGGCTATGGCGTTGCCGAGGCAACAATCATAAAAGACTAGAATAAGAAGGATTATAAGATGTCATCCAAAAGCAAATTGTACATATCAACAATTATTTTCAGCGGAATGCTCTTTGGCGCCGTTTCTGCACAAGCTATCGAAACAAAAGCCAAAAACCTTATCCTGATAGATTATGAAACCGGACAGACCTTAACGTCCAAAGATGCCCAGAGAATGATACCGCCGGCCTCAATGAGCAAGTTGATGACAATTTATATGGTCTTTGAAAAAATAAAAGACGGTTCGCTCTCGCTGGACGATACCTTTACCGTAAGCGAAAACGCCTGGCGCAAAGGCGGAGCAGCCAGCGGAAGTTCTACCATGTTTCTTTCAATCGGAGAAAAAGTCCGGGTAGAAGACCTGATTAAAGGAATGATTATTCAATCCGGCAACGATGCCTGCATTGTTGCGGCCGAAAATCTGGCCGGCAGCGAAGAAGACTTTGCGGAAGAAATGAACAAAAAAGCCCGCGCTTTGGGTCTGAACAACAGTTCTTTTGTCAATGCCACGGGTTGGCCGCATCCCGATCAGCGTATGTCTGTTGAAGATTTGGCCAAACTGGCGCGCCGCCTGATTTCCGAATTTCCGGAATATTACCACATTTTCTCCGAAAAAAACTTTACGCACAACAACATCAAACAAGGCAACCGCAATCCGCTTTTGTACTCAATGCCTTATGCCGACGGCCTGAAAACCGGACACACGGAAGAAGCCGGTTTCTGCCTGGTCGGCTCGGCCCAAAAAGATAACCGCCGGTTAATCAGCGTAATGTCCGGATTAAAGAGCAACAAAGAACGCTCGGAAGAAGCCGAAAAAATTATGAACTGGGGATTCAGGGAATTTGACAACTACACAATGCTGACCGAAGGTCAAAAGATTGCCGACATTCCGGTGTGGTTCGGCAAGGACAATACCGTCGGGCTGGTTGTCGGAGAAAAAGTCCGCAATACGCTGCAAAAAAGCAAAATAAACAAAGTCAAAATGACCGCGATTTATGACAAACCCGTCCAGGCGCCGATTAAAAAAGGCGATAAATTGGGCGTTGTAAAAATAGAAATCCCCGGTCAGCCTCAGACTGAAATTCCGCTGCTTGCTGATAAAGATGTCGAAAAACTAGGTTTCTTTGGTAAAATAGCAGAAAACTTCAGATATCTTCTGTTTGGGAAAAACTGATGAACGGCGGCAAAGGTCTTTTCATAACTTTTGAAGGCGGAGAGGGAACAGGAAAATCCACTCAGATAAAAATGTTGTCCCAAACGCTGACCGGAGCGGGAATCGCCAACATAACCACCAAAGAACCCGGCGGCACGGAAATCGGGCAGGAGTTGCGCCAAATATTGGTAACCGGAGACAAAGACAAATGCGATGCTGTTGCCGAAGCCTTGCTGTATTATGCCGACCGCCGCATTCATCTGACCCGGAAAATCTGGCCGGCATTGGAAAAAGGCTGCTGGGTTTTAAGCGACCGCTTTGCCGATTCAACCGTGGCTTATCAATATTACGGATACAACAAACGCATTTCGCAAGAAATGCTGGAAGACTTGTACCGGATGTCCGTCGGCAGTTTTAAGCCGGATATGACCATTCTTTTAGATATAGATCCCCGCATCGGTCTGGAACGCTCGCTAAACAAAGCCCGGGGAATGTCCGTAAAAGAAACCCGGCACGAAAGCCGCGGTATTGAATTTCATAACAATCTGAGGGCGGGGTATCTTGAAATGGCCGCCCGGGAGCCGGAACGTTTTGTTGTTCTGAATGCCGATAAAAGCATTGAAGACTTGCATAAAGATATCATAAAAAATGTCAGCGAAAGGTTTGGTCTCAGTTTATGCCGGAAGTAGAAGAAACATATATTACCCCGCGCGCCAATCCTTTTTTACTCGGACATGAGGAAGCGGAGAAATTTCTGTTAGAAGCCTGGAAAAACAATTCCCTGCACAATTCCTGGCTTTTTTCCGGCATTGAAGGAATCGGCAAAGCCACGCTGGCCTACAAATTTGCCCGTTTTTTGCTGAGTGCAGACCAGACGAAAAAAGAACAATATGCTTCATTGGATATGACGCCCGATGATAAAGTCTTCAAACTTGTTGCCAACAATTCTCACCCGGACTTAAAAATCATTGAGCGGGATTATACCGATACGGATCGCAAAAAAATCCTGAAAGCCATTAAAGACGGTGAACAACTATCGGACGAGGAGCTTCAGGGTCTGAAACGTTCGGCCTTTATCCGGGTTGACGATGTCAGAACAATCAACGAATTTCTGTCAAAACGTTCTTCGCAGGACGGCTGGAGAATTGTTATCGTCGACAGCATTGATGATATGAATGCTTCCAGTGCCAATGCAATTTTAAAAATTTTGGAAGAGCCGCCGCACAAAACAGTCTTGATGCTGATAAGCCACAACCCGAACCGGCTGCTGCCGACAATCAAATCCCGCTGTGCAAAGCTGAGCCTAAAACCGTTAAGCGATGCCAATCTTGCGTCATTGCTGCGCCGCTACCGCCCGGAAATGAAAGAAAACGAAATAAAAGAACTGGCATCAATTTGCTCCGGAAGCATTGGAAAAGCACTGAATTATGCTGACAATAACGCTTTGTCCCGCTACCACGAACT
Source organism: uncultured Pseudomonadota bacterium (assembly GCA_949300375.1). Taxonomy (GTDB): domain Bacteria; phylum Pseudomonadota; class Alphaproteobacteria; order RF32; family CAG-239; genus MGBC133411. The sequence continues at coordinate 25,423 of CASGEB010000006.1, read as the reverse complement.
GGAAAAACTTATTATGTCAGGCAGCTCGTTCAAACTGTCCGAACTTCTTAATTTCTGCGACCGGGCCGTTGCAGATGAAAACAGTTATGAACTGGCTAAAAGTCTGCTGCTGAAAATTATCCGCAGTCTCATAATCAACCGGCCGGAAAAAATAGAAGAAATATCGGCAAGCTGGGACGAAGCCTTAAAAACTTTCAATGAAACCGAGAGCCTGAATCTCGATAAAAAACAGGCATTAATAACCATTATAAGCAATTTATGTAAGAGGATATAAAATGTTGATTGACAGCCACTGTCATCTGGACTTTAACGATTTTGAAGACGACTTTGCAGACATTCTGTCCCGGGCGCGGGAAAACGGCGTAACCGCAATGCTGAACGCCGGCAATAATATCGGAGAACTCAATAACCAATTAAAAATATCGGAAAAATATCCTTTCATTTACACCGCTGTCGGCGTCCACCCGCATAATGCCGCAGAATATCCGGAAATCAAAGCCGCGGATTTTATTGAAAAATCCGCCCACAAAAAAGTTGTCGGTATCGGAGAATGCGGACTGGATTACTACTACGATTATTCGCCCAAGAATATCCAGCAGAAGGTCTTTATTGAACAGATTAAAGCCGCTCAGCAGACCGGACTGCCGCTGATTGTCCATACCAGGGACGCCGATGACGATACAATCTCCATTTTGGGAGATTATTACAAAAAAGCGCCGTTCAGCGGAGAAATCCATTGCTTTTCCACCTCTAAAAAACTGGCTGACTTTGCTTTGTCCATCGGATTTTACATTTCGGCATCAGGCATCATAACGTTCAACCGCTCGGCAGATTTGAGGGATATTTTCAAAGAAATACCAACTGACCGCCTGCTGATAGAAACAGATTCTCCTTTTCTGGCGCCCATTCCGCTGCGCGGCCGCCGCAACGAACCTTCTTTCATTATTCATACGGCGGAAAAACTGGCTCAGTTAAAAGAGCTGCCGTTTGACAAACTGGCTCAAATAACTTCGGACAATTTTTATCGTTTGTTCCGTAAAGCCAGCGACAAAGGGAGATATGAATACTAAAATGAGAAAAATCACTTTTCTGGGCAGCGGAGCTGCTCCGGGTGTTCCGTCGTTATGCTGCGGTTTTGGCGACTGCGATCCTGCAAATCCCAAAAACATCCGTTCCCGCACATCAACCTATATTGAATATGACGGCATAAAAATTCTGATAGATACATCGCCGGATTTGCGGTGGCAGCTCATAAACAACAATATCCGCCGTCTAGACGGCATATTATATACGCATGTCCACGCCGACCATCTTCATGGCATTGATGAACTGCGGGAGATAAACCGCCTGACCGGAGAAAGCCTGAACTACTACGCTACGGCCTTCAGTAACGCCCATATTGAAGAACGCTTTTCCTACCTGATTGCCCAAAAGCAAAAAAACTGCGATGTCATCCGCCGGCCGAGCCTTATTTCCAATCTGATAACCCCGAATGAGCCTTTCTTCATCAAAGACCTGAAAATCACGCCGCTCAAACTCCTGGGACACAATATCGAAAGCGTGGGCTATGCCTTCAATGACGGCGAGCTTGTATATGTTGCCGACTTCAAAAGCCTTGACGACAGTGTGTTTGATATGATAAAAAAGACGCCGGCTTTATTGGTAATGCCGTTAACCACGCCTTTCGGCCAGCAGTTCCACGCCGGATTGGACGAAGTGCTGGAATACATTGCCCGGATAAAGCCGCAAAGAACCGTTTTGAACCATATGGCGTCAGAATGCGATTATGAAGCAATAAACCAGGCAACGCCGGAAAATGTTGAGCCGGCCTATGATAATCTGAGTATCGAATTTTAACAAAGAAAGGGCAAATACCATGCTGTGCATTTACCATATTGCAGACCACGACGGAAAAGGAGCCGCCGGCATTGTCCGCAGCCAATATCCGGACGCTGAATTTTACGGCTTTAACCACGATATGGAAATTCCTTATGACAAAATCAAAGAACACGACCAGATTGTCATCTGCGATATTGCTTTGCCTGTCGAATATATGTTTGAACTAAACCAAACCAAAGACCTGACCTGGATTGACCACCACATTTCCGTCATTAACGAATACGAGCGCCTGATAACAGGCGGCAAACATAAGCCCATCAAGGGTCTGCGCCGGGTAGGAACTGCGGCAATGGTTCTGACTTGGGAATACTTCTATCCCGGACAACCGGTTCCCGAAGGAATAAAACTGCTCGGGCTGAACGACTTGTTTGATCTGAAAGATCCCCGTGTCCGCCCGTTTGAATACGCCATCCAGTCTTTAGGCGTCAACCGTCCGACAGATCCGATTTGGCAGCAGTTGATAAACAATGAAATCGACATTGACGAAATGGTCAAAAAAGGGGAGAGCATATTATCCTGGATAAAAATCCGCAACTACCGCCTGGTTCGGACGTTGGCTTTCGAAAGCCGTTATATGGGATATCGCTGCATCTGCGCCAATATGCCGCAGGGGTATTCCGAATTCTTTGATTCTGTCGATAATCTCAATGAATATGACGTAATGATTAATTTCTATATGGATAAAAACAACAAATGGAAGATGACTTTTTACTCCGAAAAAGAAATTGACGTTTCAAAAATTGCCGAAAGTTATGGCGGAGGAGGGCATTTTCACGCCGCCGGCGCTTCCGGTCTTGACAAACTTCCTGAATTTTTGGCAGCCGACCTAAAAAAATAGTTTTAATTGAAAAGCGGTGTTTTCTCCTTATATATGGCTTATCTGTCATTATAAGGAGAAATTTTATGCATTTTGAATATTATATGCCCGCCCGTCTGATATTCGGCCGCGGCAGGCTGAAAGAACTCTCCGAATTTTCTTTTCCCGGCAGCAAAGCCTTGATTATCATCACCCGGGGACAATCAATGCGCAGTCTCGGATACCTCGGCGCTGTTATTGAATCATTAAAACTTGCCGGCGTATCTTCCATTGTTTACGACCGCATAACCCCCAATCCGACGGATATAGAAGTTATGGAAGCCGTAGAGCTGGCACGCGGCGAAAAATGCGATATGATAATCGGACTGGGCGGCGGCAGCGCCATTGATGCGGCAAAAGCAGCGGCATTAATGGTCAACAATCCCGGAACTTATTGGGATTATGCCAAATTTGGCAAAGAGCCGGAAGAAAAAGTCCTGCCTGTCGTCGCCATACCGACGACGGCCGGCACCGGTTCGGAAATCAACCCCTGGTGTATCATAACCAACAATGAAACCAAAGAAAAAATTGCCTTTGGCTCCCCGCTGTTATTTCCTTTGCTGGCGGTTGTTGATCCGGAACTAATGCTTTCCGTGCCGCCGCATCTGACGGCGTATCAGGGAATGGAAGCTTTTTTCCACGCCGTGGAAGGTTATATGTCCAATCTTGGCGAACCGATAAGCAGCATATATGCTTTGGATGCCATCCGCCGAATATCGCATTTTTTACCGGTTGCGGCCGCCGACGGCACTGACCTTCAGGCACGGGAAGAAATGGCTCTGGCCTCCGTCCAGTCAGGGATTGTTGCAGGATTGTCCGGCTGCAGGGCAGAATATGCAATGGAACACGCGCTGTCGATTTACTATCCGCAACTTCCGCATGGCGCGGGATTGGTGGCAATCGCCGTTCCTTATTTTAGTTTTCTGCTGGAAAAAGACCGGAAAAAGGTCGAGATTGTTTTTACCGATATGGCTCATGTTATGGGCTGGCCGGGAAAAAGTCCGGAAGAATTCATCGATGCGCTGAAAGTCCTTATCCGGGAAGTCGGAATGAGCGATCTCCACTTATCGGACTGGGGAGTTTCCGAAGCCGATGCCGAATTGCTTTCCGCCGGCTCTTTTGAAACGCTGGGTTTTCTTTATGATGCAGATTCGGAACAGCTTTCCCGTACCCAAACGGCCTGCATCATCCGCGGCCCGGTTAACTGAGGAGAAAACCTGTTTTCAAACTCCCGGCTTATAACCTGATTTTTTTGCTTGAGATATTTCGATTCCGGTAGTAAAATCCTGCTGAAAGATGAGATATATCGGATCGCAGGTTCTTGCTTTCGGTCCCCAAGCAAAACAAAGGTAACAGAGATGAGAAGAAGAGATAACGACCGCATTGAACTGACAGGTTTTCCCAAATATCTGCATAAGTTTGTCAAAATCATAACCTTTCCGTTTCGCAAACCGGCAATTTTTATCCCGTTGCTGATTTTAGCCTATCTCATCCCGACTTTTATCGGTGCCAAACCGGCAGAAGTTCATTTATGGTACTGGCAAAAAATATCCGGTCTTTTCAGTTCGGTAAAAGATTCGGTTCAGGATACGGGCAAAAACATTATTCCTGATGCGGTTAAAGACCTGGGCAAACAAACGCTGAATACTTTCCGCGGCAAAGACGGAAATGCCGGAAAAGTCGTAAATCTTCCGGAAAACAGCCCTCAGGCTATCCGCCGCCAAATGTTTGAACGCGCACAAAACACAACGCCCAAAGCTGTAGACATTATGCAGCAGCCTAATGACATTCAGGTGGCGCAGATTATCTCTCAAGAAGATTCTTCCGGCGCGGCAGACCCCAAACCGGTTGAAAAAACTGTTTTGCCGGAAAAGGCTAAAGAAAAGGCCAAAAAGAAACTAGACCTGATTTATCTGGTTACGCCGCAGGAATTTACCGGAGAAGCTACGGTGCGCAATGCCAATGAACTCATCATTGACGGCAACAATATTTTCTTGTTTGGCATATATGTTGATCCGTCATCGCCCAAAGGCATTGAAGGAAAGGCCTACCTTGAAAAGCTCATTCAAGGCGCTCCGGTCAAATGCATTGCCGAGGCTTATACAAAACAAGGCTACGCAACGGCGTTTTGCTTTGCCGGAGGCAAAAATCTGAACTATGAAATGGTTGACAGCGGCTATTCCAAAGACGTTGCCTTAGAAAGATAGCAAAATGTGGCAGCCGGTTTTTATGGTCAGCGGCTTTTTTATGAGCATTATGGGCTTGGCCATGCTCATTCCGGCCGGATTGGATATGTATGATAACCAAACGAACTGGTCATACTTTCTCAATTCTTCCATTATATCTTTATTTTTAGGTCTTTCTCTGTATCTTGCCAATCATACGGAAATCAAAAAGCTCAGTCTTCAGCAGGGTTATCTGCTGACGGCCGGCAGCTGGATCAGCATAATCCTGATTTCAGCGCTTCCTTTTATCCAAACCGGTGTTTCAGCCGATTTTTCTGATGCATTGTTTGAATCGGCTTCCGGCTTGACCGGTACCGGCGCCACAATTTTTTCGGATTTGGAAAATCTGCCGCGTTCAATTTTGCTTTGGCGGTCGCTGCTCTGCGGACTCGGCGGAATAGGGATTGTTGTTTTTGCTATAGCCATTCTTCCTTTTCTGGGTATCGGCGGTATGCAGATATTTCAGCACGAAAGTTCCGATTTTAACGATAAACTGATGCCCAAATTGAGTTATCTGGCCAAAAGAATTATCTTCATTTACCTGCTTTTGGTCATTTGCTGCCTTCTGGCGTTAAGATTCTCCGGAATGAACTGGTTTGATGCCCTTAACCATGCCTTAAGCACGGTTGCGACTTGTGGATTTTCCACCAAAGACGAATCTATTGCTTTCTATGACAGCGCCACCATAGATATTGTCATCACCTTATTTATGTTTTTAGGCTCTTTGCCGCTGACTTACTACTATGTCGTCATCATCAACAAAAATATTCATTCTTTTCGGACAGCCCAGGTTGTTTTTTACTTGAAACTGTTGTTTATTTACATCGGAGGAACCACAATCTGGCTCTGGCTAAGTGATTATTATCCAAACTTCTGGACAGCTCTCCGTTTTGCCTCGTTCAATGTTGTATCCATCACAACCTCAACAGGTTATGCCTCTACAGACTACTTGCTCTGGGGCAATTTGAGCAGTGTTATTTTTCTGATTTTTGCCTTGACAGGAGGATGTACAGGCTCAACAAGCGGCTCAATCAAAATTTTCCGCTGGCAGGTCGTGTTGGCCTTTGTCAAAAAACATCTGATTTCCGCCGTTGAACCTAACCGGGTCGTTCCCGTTAAAATTGGCACCTTAACCAGCGACAACAAAATCGTATCTTCGGTATTTGTTTTTCTATCGGCTTACTTTTTCAGTATTATTATATTAACTTTTCTTCTGGCTCTGTTCGGACTCGACTTTGACACAGCTTTAAGCACCGTCATCGGATGCATTACCAACTCCGGCCCCGGAATTGAAAAAAGCATCGGCCCGGTCGGAAATTACAGCGGATTAGCCGAATGTCACAAATATATATTATCTTTTGCAATGCTCCTCGGACGTTTGGAAATTATGACCATCCTGGTAATTATGACCCGCAGTTTCTGGAAACAATAGCGCAACAAATTGAAGGGTTACACCCAAACTCGGATAAACTGTAAAAAAATCCCTGAACCATTCTTTTTGGTCAGGGATTTTTTCTACAAAACAAAACTACTCGGCAAGAGATTCCGCTTGAATATCCGGCAATGCATCCGGTTCATCCAATTCAATCAGCTGTTCTTCGTCAACCATACCGTTTTCTTCAATTTCATCGCCGGTAACCAGAGGAATCTCCTCGGCGATATCCGGAATTGCCGGAATATCCGTATCTTTCAACTCGTCCGGAGAAATAGGTTTGGCATTATTGAGCAGCTCCGGCAGCATAGCCTCATGTTCCGGTGTAATAACCATATCTCCGCCATTATCTTCTGCCTGTACAGAAACCTCATTATCGACATTGTCGACTTGCGGTTCAGCATCCTTCTTGATAACAATAAAGTCGCCCGGAACATCATCTTCCGCTGTTGAAACAACCGCCGGTTTTGCTTCGTATTCCGGAGTTTCCGCCGTTCCGTCCGGATTAATCTTAATCAAAGCCTGCGGAGCGTTTTCATCCGGCAAAGAAAGGCTTTCTTCCTTTGGCTGAGTATCAGAAACAACGGACTTTTCTGCATTTTTGGCTTTTTGAAATTCCGCAATTGCCTTCTCGGCTTCTTCCTCAATGGACAAAAGCGGTTCAACAGCCTCGGACGGATTTTCTATTGCGCTGCCGCCTTCAATAACTTTCTCTTCCATTCCGGTATCATTTTTATCTTCCGAAACCTGTTTTGATACCGGGAGCGGGGAGGATTTTTCGTTTTCAACGCTGCTGTCCTGTTTTTTGGCAATATTATTCCGGATTCTCAATTCTTCATCAGACATCAGCCTGCTTTTATCAATCTCAGTATTCAGACATTTCAGCAGCCAAACGTCATAAATCGGATGCGCTACGGCATTCAGAGCCGGAGAAGACGACATCATCCAGCCGCGAAAAATATTAACAGGATTTTCGCTCTGATAATTATCAACCACATCAACATAGGCAAAGTTTTCGGGAGTTTCCTCCGGAGAACGCGTTTTGCAGGAACGCACAACAATCGAAAACGTCCCGTATTCAGCATGACCGTTTACCGGAACATCCACAATGGAAACCTTTCCCGTAATCTTGTCCATTGCCTGCAGGCGGGCAGTATTCGTCGGAATTTCGCGGGCTGCGGCCATCCCTGCCCACAAAGACGAACACAGAGCCGTAAAAACCAGAAGCTTATTAATTTTCGCTGCTGCCATTATCCGTCACCATAAAAATGATTTCACCGACCATATCTTCAAGCGTCTTAAAATCTTTTGTATTTCTGATGACATCGCCATCTTTCAGGAAGACATTTTCTTTACCCGGTTCAATCTTAACAAACTTGTCTCCGACCAAACCGTCGCCGACAATAACGGCCGTACTGTCAACCGGCAGTTCAATATTGGAAGCCAGGCTCATTTTGACATCGGCGGAATAATCTTCATTGTCCAGCGTCTGTCCGATAACCGTACCGACTTTGATACCGTTGATTCTAACGTCGGATCCGATGGTCAAACCGCCGACTTTAAGAAATTTTGCCGTAACGGTATATCCTTTAACAACTTGCAAATCAGAAACATTATATGCAAAATACAGAAAGAAAGCGGCCACCAAAACCACTACAATACCCATTATTGTTTCTACAGGTTTCTTATTCATAAATTAAAACTCCTTCAATAACACAATTATTTTTTACGATTGGCTTTTCCGATGCTGACAATCCGGTCAAGCAGTTCCTCAATGACCATCGCGTCCTGAGTATAAGAGAATTCGCCGCCTGCCGGAATATAGTCTTCCGAACCGCCGGCCTCGATTTCAATATATTTCGGCCCCATAAGCCCGGAACTGACGATTGAGGCGCTGCTGTCATCGGGGATTTGGATTCCGTCTTTAATCTCCAAAGTCAATATGGCTTTAAAATTATCATCAAGCCGGGCATCGACGACACGGCCGACGGTCATTCCGGCCAAGCGCACCACATCGCCGACCAGCAGGCCGTCCGTACGGTTATATCGGGCCATAACCGAATAATACTTTCCGCCTTCGGCATGTTCAATATTCTTGCGGCCAAACACAAACAATCCGGCGGCAATAATCAAAAACAATGCTACCCACAGGCCGGTTTTCAGATTACGCGCTTCTTCTTTAGAATAAACTTCTTCAGACATTTCAACTCCGATACGTTAGTTTTTTTATTTTTATATATAAATAAAGTAAAATAACGATTTTGTCATCAACCTTTTTGAAAAAATGAAAAAAGTTGTTAAAATTTAAAATTAAGTTGCTAATATAAAATGCAGAATAACAATTTAGGCAGACGCACAGATGATAACAGTCAAAAACCTTAGCAAAGACTTTGGAGCCATAAAAGCTCTGCAAAACATCAATTTCACGATTGCTCCCGGCGAAATTGTCGCTCTTCTCGGGCCGAACGGCGCCGGAAAATCAACGTTGATGAGACTGCTGTCCGGATATCTGGAACCCACGTCCGGAGAGGTTGAAATATTGAACCGGACATATGCGCGCCATCGCACGCAGATTCTGCACGAAATCGGCTATGTCCCGGAAAGCGCTCCGTTATATGGCGAAATGACCGTCTTTGAATTTTTAAAATTTATGTCTGCTGTTCGCAATCTGCCGGCCTCAAAAGCGTCAACCCGGATAGCCGAATTATCCGGACAGTTTGAACTCTCCGGAGTCTTAAATCAAAAATGCGAAACTTTGTCCAAAGGTTTCAAACGCCGGGTTGCCATTGCCGGGGTTTTGACGTCTTCCCCGCGCATTCTGATTCTGGATGAACCGACGGAAGGGCTGGATCCTAACCAAAAATACGGCATCAGAAACTTTTTTAAAGAATATGCCCGCAAAAATATTGTCATCATCTCCACACATATTATGGAAGAAGTAACAACCTTGTCATCGCGCGTTCTTCTTCTAAATAAGGGAAAATTGATAAAAGACACCACAGCGGCGCATTTGAGCGAACTAAGCCCGGACAACAACCTTGAAACTGCCTTCCGCAGCATCACCGGCAAAGACAAATAGAAACGGAGAAGAAAATGCTCAAACAAACTTATCTGATTTTTCAAAAAGAATTCTGTTCTTTTTTCAGAACGCGGCTGGCATACTTCATTTTGGGCATCTACCTGTTTCTGAGTATGTTTTGCACTTTTTATCTGGGTCTGTATTTTGATGTTGTAAATGCCAGCTTATTTTCGTTTTTCTACTTTCAGGTCAATATTCTGCTGCTCTTGGTTCCGGCGTTGACAATGAGGCTCTGGGCCGACGAATATAAAACCGGCAGCATTGAACTTCTGTTGACCCAGCCGTTGTCTTGCACGGCCCTCGTAATCGGAAAATTTCTATCCGCCTGGGGAATATGCCTGCTGCTGCTTATCGGCACAATCCCGCTCTGGTTCTTTACGGCATATTTTTTAACCACGGATAATATAAACATTCTGGGTTCTTACCTCGGCTGTTTTTTAATCAGCGGCTGTATGTGCGCCGTCGGCTGTATGGTTTCCGCTTTCAACAAAAGTCCGATAGTTGCCTATCTGGCAAGTGTTCTGTTGCTGATTCTGATTATTGTCGTCAATTATAACTTTATTTTTGACGCGCTGAACTTGCCCGGCAGCCTTATCATCCGCTTTACCCAGTCGCTGAATTTCTTTTATCACCAAAGCACAATGTTAAACGGGCAGATCGGACTGGACAACATAATATATTACGCATCAATAACGGTATTTGCGCTCTGGCTGAACCGGATTACAATAGAATACAAACGCGGTTAGGAGGAAAAAATGCAAAAATCAAACGCTCAAAAACTGCAAAAAAGTCTGATTATCTGCCTTTTTTCGCTTCTGCTCCTGGCATCTTTTATCCTGATAAACACCACCTCCGGCGCATTATTTTCCGGACGCCGACTGGATCTGACGTCCGACCGGCTGAATACGCTGAGTTCCCGCACGGAAGAAATCATTGCCGGCATCACCCGTCCGGTACATGTCAAAATATATCTTTCATCGCAAATTTCCCGGCAAAATCCGGTTTTGGCTCAATATGCCCAAAACGTCATCCGGCTGCTCAACCGTTACCGGGACAAAAGCGGCCGCCTGATTAATCTGGAAATACTTGATCCGGAGCCATACAGCGGCATAGAAAACGAGGCTCGGGACGCCGGTTTGCAGGCATTGCCGGCGGATGGAAACGAAAAACTTTATTTCGGCGCGGTTTTCAGCGATGACAAAGGCCGTTCTTATACCATAGCGCAATTCACGCCCGAACGGTTCAGCTATCTGGAAAATGACCTCAGCCGGGCTTTTTCTCATATTACTATGCCGAAAAGAAAAACAATCGGAATTGCTTCAGATATGCCGTTGACCGACCCGGGATTTATGCGGGCGGAAAAAGCGAAAAACTGGACTTTTGTCAATCTGCTGGCAAAAGATTATAAAATTGTCCCGATTCCAACGACCTCCGCCGAAATTCCGAACGTTGACGTTTTAATGGTTGTTGCCGCCGGAAAACTTCCGCCGTTATTTATATACGCCGTCGATCAGTACATTTTACGCGGCGGACGGCTGATGCTGCTGGTTGATCCGGTCTCAGAAATCAAAAGACGGCTGTATCCCGGCATTCCCGACGAAGATCCAAACTTTGACGCGCTGCTGGACAATATCGGTCTTCATTATCTTTCTGCCCAGGTCATCGGCGACCGCGAACAAGCTGCGGAAGCTTATTTTGCCGTTTCGGAAAGCGCCGATGCCCAAAATCACAGCTATTACCCCTGGATAAAAATAAACGCACGGCATATCAACCGGCAATCCCCTTTAACAGCCGGCTTTGACAATATATTTGTAAAAAGTGCGGGTGCATTCAGCCTCAAAGACGGCAATGGCTATACGGTCGAAAGTCTGCTTTCCACCTCGGAAAAAGCTCTGGCTACTGCCGCCAATCTGGCCAAATTCGGAGACAAAGCCGATGTCTTGCGTTATATGGATGACAAAGGGCGGGCATATTCCGTTGCGGCTTTGTCTGAAGGCGGATATCATACGATTTTTGCCCGCAATCCGCTCGAAAACAGCGCCTACGCCAAACAGGTACTGCCGTTTCTGACAACATCAATAGCCCCGGCGCAAATCATTGCTATTGCCGATTCGGATATTTTGGATATCAGAAACTGGGCCGATGGCGAAAACATAAGCGATTTTGCCCAAGACGACTACAATCTGCGTCCGACGGCAAACAATTTTGACTTCATTCAGAGAGGAATAGATTTTCTGAGCGGCAACCCCGGCGCCTTAAACATTTCTGCAAAAAAATATACCGGAAGCCGTCAGACCCTGGCAGAAATCTTTCACCGGCAGGAAATGGACAAAAGAAAAGAAGATTACAACAAAATCAGCTCCCGCCTGGAAGAAAACCAGCGAAAGCTTGATACAATCAACATTATGCTGGAGAGCAACTCAGCTTTCGGAACCGCCAAAACACTCGGGGAAATCGACGCACTCAAGAATGAAATTCTGAACGAAAAAAACGAGTTGAGAAAAATCGAATATCAGGCCAAATCAGAAGTAACCCGGAGAGAACAAATCATCGCTTTGTCCAACACGCTGTTTATCCCGCTTCTCATTTTGCTGCTTACGGCAGCAATCCACTTCTGGTTTTCCGTCCGCAGCCGCCGTCAGGCAAGGAGAATAATCAATGAATAAACGCCATCTGCTTACCGCTTTTATCTTGTTTCTCATTTCATCGGCCTTTGCGGCCTCCGCCTTTTGGTGGCTGAACAGCCGCCAGCCGGTTTCGCAAATCGGACAATTGGTTTTTGCCAATGCCGTCAATTATGAAAAAAGCGTCGACCGGATCAGCATCACCACAACCAAAGACAGCTTTGAACTGGTAATGCAGGACAATTACTGGCGCATCAACGGGGCAGATGGCTATTTTGCCGGTCTGATGCTGGTCAACGACCTGTTATCAGCAATGAACCAGTCGGTTTATTATAGCAAACAACCGGCCGCGCCGGAACTTTTAAAACAATACGGTCTGGAAATCTCTCAAGACGCCAATGAAAAAAGCACCAATATCGCCTCTGTTAAAATATATTCGGGAAAAGTCCTGCTCAATGAAATCAATCTCGGCAAAAAAAGCGAAAACGGCCTTTATACCTACGCTTACATTCCGGGTGGCAAAGATATCTGGCTGATTTCGGAAAAATTCATTCTGCCGCAATACCGGTATTCCTGGTATCAGCAGCCGCTGTTTTCCTACCCGGAACAAAGCATAAAAACCGTTGCCTCGCTCAAAGACGGCAATAAATCGCTGTTGATGCGGCTGAACAACAAACAAGACTTTGTCAATAAAGACCTGAAAGCTGTAAACGTGTCTTTGTTTATGGACGAATTCAAATATGTAATTTTTGAAGACGCGGTTCGGATTAAGGACTTTGACTTCAAACAGTATCCCCAATCCCGCAAATTAAGAGTCGGCACTTTTTCCGGCCTGACGAATGAACTGATAATACATACAAACGGAAAAAAATACTGGCTGACGACAGAATTATCGGCCTCAAACCTTTCAACCGGCAAATTCAAGGATTATATAGAGAGCTATAAGCTCCTTACTGCCGGCTGGATATTCGAACTTCCGGAACTCAGTGGGAGAATCCTTTACAACACCGAGTTTTAGAAGGATTTTATGCAAAAAGAAAATGCCAGATACGAGTTTTTGTTAAATATCTCGACCAATGCCTTGTTAGAAACAGATCTGACCGGGCGGATTCTGCATATGAACGCCGCTGCAGAATATTTTCTTGCACCCGATGCGTCAGGAAGCAACCTTGCGGCCTGGTTTAACAAACAATCGCCTGACATTTTGTCAAAAATAGAAAAAGCCATCCGTCTCAAGCTGCCGCAAAATCTTCAACTGACGACAAAAGGCCGCAGTTGCAGTCTGTATTTCTACGGGCATGGCCGCAACTGTTATATTTGTATCGAAGACATCACCGAACGCCGACAACTGGCTGTCAGCCTGGAACGTACCTCCCAACGCCTGGATTTTGCGGAAAGAACGGCGCATATCGGCTATTGGGAGCTTGACTTCAAATACAAAAAAATCTATTGGTCAAGCGAAATGTTCCGTATTTTCGGAGTTTCCACTGCTGTAAGCTCCCCCAAAAGGAACCTCATCAGAGAACGGATATTAAAAGAAGATTTGCCTGTCTATAAAGAAAAACTGCGCGAGCTTTTGCATACAGGACATCCGGTTGAAGGAAAAATTAGAATACGAAAATTAAACGGAGGCTTGCGATGCTGTTACTTCAAAGCCGGAATAATTGAAGATGAAAACCGCCGCAAAATTGCAGGAACTTTTCAAGATTTAACTTCGCTTATAAAAACCCAAACCGCCTTGGAAAAAGCTAAAGAACTCGCCGAGAACCTAAATCGGGGAAAATCGCTCTTTTTGGCGCAAGCCAGCCACGACTTGCGGCAGCCGATGCAGGCTTTGACAATGTTTATCAGTGCTCTGGCAGAAGAAAAACTGACCAGACGGCAGAAGATGTTATTAGACAAAATAGAGGCATCTTCAGAAAATCTAAAATCATTGCTGGACAATCTTTTGGATCTGTCAAAAATGGAAGCGAATACTGAAAACGGAGATTTTCAAGAATTCAATATTGCCGATCTCCTAAAAAAAATCTGTTGCGAATATCAGGAAATTTGCCGGACAAAAAACATAAATTTTCGCTGTATCAGACACAATGCCGTTATTTTCAGCGATACGGTAATCTTGGAAAGGCTGCTCAGAAATCTGATAAATAATGCGGTTAAATACACAAAAAACAAAATAATATTAGGCTGCAAACGGTATAAAGGCTATTTAAGAATTATGATTATTGACAACGGAATCGGCATTTCCGCAGAAGAACAGGAACTGATATTTGACGAATTTTACCAAAGCAAGAAAATAAAAAATAATCGCAGCCAAGGCTCGGGATTAGGATTGGCTATTGTCAGAAAATCAGCAGAAATATTAGGCGTTTCAGTAAAATTAAATTCTACGCCGGGGCAGGGCAGCTGCTTCTGGTTTGATATTCCGGTTTTACGCAGCTTGCCAAAAACAAAATAAAAATAGACAAAAAACGCTTGCATAGCATATAAATTTATGATATATTAAAAATGTAAAAAGAATTATTAACCAAAAAAAATTATAATTATGGACATAAAAGCAAAAAAAGAAAAATTAGCTGCAATTTGTGAAGAACTTCAATATGGTACCGCCCGTAACGGTTATGTGAAAAATATCGGAAGTGTATTTTTCACCTGCTATGGTGGAGCCTGTGTTTTACGCGATGTCGTCTATTACGGCTCCATCCGACACGGCCTTGAATTTGAGGTTCTGGCAATGGACTCCTCCTATTTCGTCGGCTCTAAAGCCCATGCCGAAGCATTAAAAACAGCATTTGGCGGCAAAGCCTACGCAACGGAATATTGCCATATGGCATCAAATCCCCGAGAACTTTGGGCTTGGGAAGGACCGCTTCGCAACGACCAATTATATAGAAACGCTTCCCCGCTGGACTATGACGAAGCCGTTGCAGCTTTATTCTAAAATTATAAAAAGAGTGTGGAGAACAAACTCCCGCTCTTTTTTTATTTGTCATCCCGGTAATTCATACTTCAATGCACTTTGTCATTCACACTTCCCGCCGGAGCATCGCGGTCTCTATGGTACAATGTCGACAACTCGCCGCGCGCCTGCCGTGCAGGTCATCCCCGGGCATTTTTCTCTTTCTGTCATCCCCGGACATTTTTTCTCTTTCTGTCATCCCCGGGCTTGACCCGGGGATCAAGATAAACAAAAAAGCACCCTTGTATAAAAACAGAGCGCTTAGAATTAAAAAAAATGGTACGCGCGCAGGGCGTGAGGAAGAAAAACAACCGCTGCTCCGGTTGTTTTTCAACAAACGGCGAAGGTTTGTCAGCTTGTGAGCGGAAAAACTTACGCGAAACAAGCGCTACAAACCGAGTGTCCGAAGCGAGTTAGCTTTGCCAGAAAGGTAAAGCTTACGAGCCAGACCGAACCCTGGAAGGGTGAGAACCCCGATAAAGAGACATAAAAAAAGCACCCTTGTATAAAAACAGAGCGCTTAGAATTAAAAAAAATGGTACGCGCGCAGGGATTCGAACCCTGGACCCACTGATTAAGAGTCAGTTGCTCTACCAACTGAGCTACGCACGCATCGCGGTGCGCCAACTTCTGACAACGAACGCAATATAAAACGGATAAATAATATTTGCAAGCAAAAATTTTCGAAATCTGTTAAAAAGATTAATATTCTATTTTGTCTTTTTTATTTTTCCATTTCTGCATAACGGCCTTAGCCTCCGGCAGTTCTATTCTGACCAGTTTAACCGGATCATCTTCATAAAAAACGCGGTCGCGAAATCCGATATCCTCGGCATCATAACGGTCAGCGGCATAATAAATTTCGGCAATATTTGCCCATTTGCAGGCATTCAAACACATCGGGCAGGGTTCACAGGACGTATAAAGAATGCAGCCGCTCAAGTCAAAACTTCCCAAATTTTTACAAGCATCTCTGATTGCCATCACTTCTCCGTGTGCGGTCGGATCATTGTCCAAAACCACGCGGTTATGCCCCTGACCGACGATTTTTCCATCATGGCTGACAATAATGCAGCCAAAAGGAGAGCTTCCAATATCTACTGAACTGTTGCTAAGTTCAATAGCTTTGAGCAAATTTTCCCTATGATTTATCATCTCTTCACTTTTTCGATATTTTTGTACAATTGCCAAAATATTGCTTGACTAAACACTCAAAATATTATATAAGCAATCTGTTAACTCATTATTAATTTTACTACTATGGCAAAGAAAAAACCGCAAAAAATCAAAAAAACAGTTTGAGCATCTAAAATAAAACTGTTGTGAAACAGATTTGTCAAAAAAAATGCAGAATTCTACAAAAGTTCATAAAAATTTATTTTCTAGTTTCTGCAACGACTTCGAACATTTCTATGCCAAAGAAGCTCGCTCGTGAGAGTAGGCTTCTTTGTAAATAAGACAAATTGACTAAACAAAATATTTTTTGGGGTGTGTTAGACCAACGACAATACACAATGCAAATCTTACCTTGTCCTCTTGGTTTAACGTGATAACGTCTGCTTTTAAAATAAAGCAGGCGTTTTCGCTTTTTAAACAGTTGTTAAACAAATTATGTTTTTCTTTTAGCATCAACAAAGGAAAAAAAATGATAAAAAAACACGAAGACGAGGCTTTCTTGCGCAGATATTATGATAACTGCCGCAAATATGTTATCGATTCTAAAGAACTTTGCTTTTATGCAGATGAAAAATTCCGCCATTCTATGCAGGTTGTCGGCGCAGGAAACCATTTATTAAAGCACGAAAAAACCTTTCAAAATTGGGATGAACAGAAAAAATACCTCGCCTGGCTGGGGTGTCTTTTTCATGATGTCGGACGTTTTAGTGAAATTTGCAAGCGCTATGACAACAAAGACCTGCACGGGGCAAACCTGCGCAAATACGACCACGGCGAATTCAGCTATGAAATATTGCAAACCTCCCCGCAATACCACAATCCTTTGCTGCTTTTTCCCATCCGGCACCACGGACATCTTGATGCTGATTTTTTTGGAGAAAAAGGATATCTTGCCGCATCTTCTAAAGACAAAGAAACAATGAAAAACATTTTCTTTTTAATAAAAGATGCCGATAAAATAGCCAATTTTTATCTTTTCCGCCGTCATCCGGAATATTACGGCGCCTTAATCTGCGGAACCGAAAAAATGAAGTCGGCCGCCAGTCCCAAAGTCGTTGAAAGCCTGCTCAACAAAGAACTTTGCCGCAATGCGGACATTACCACGCCTCTCGACCAGATGCTCCGGATTTTAAGTTGGATATTCGACATCAAATTCCAACAATCATTTGTTTTTCTTCAAAAACTCAAATGCATTGAAGATATGCTTCTCCATATCGGAGAAAATAATATTGATAATAAAACACAGGAAAAGATTGAAAAAATCGTCAAAAACTTTATAACTGAATCTATAAACAAAACTAACATCAGAGGAAATACATTATGAAAAAAAAATATGTTATTTTAGGTATTTTGGCAGCAGCCGTTGCCGGTGCCTGGTATTTTACCCCTTCTTTGGAAAGCATTGTAAAAACACTCGTTCATAAATACGGTTCTCAGGTAACCGGCACGGACGTTAATCTTGAAGGCTTTGACCTTTCGCTCAAAAACGGCGAAGGCAAAATCAAAAAAATTACCGTAGCCAACCCTGAAGGGTACAAAAAACCATATATCCTGAGCCTTGACGGTATTACTGTCAAAGTCGATCTCAAAAGCCTGACTTCAGATACGATTATCATAGAAAAAGTCCAAATCGACAAACCGGTCGTAACTTATGAAATGTTGTCTTTGACCCAAAACAACATCAAACAAATACAAGAGAACATAAAGCACTTTACAGATTCCGGAAAATCTGCCGCCGCTGATGCAAAAGAAGATAAAAAGCAGGCTCAGCAGACCGAAGAGGCAAAAGAGGGCGGCAAAAAAGTTATCATTAAATCATTGACCGTCAACAACGGCGAACTTCAGGCTGCAGCCAATATTGCCGGCAACAGCCCCGATATCTCCGTAAAACTGCCAACCATTCAAATGAACAACATCGGCGCTGCCAAAAACGGAGACAGCATAACCCAAACCATCACAAAAATCTTTAACCAGATTTTAAGTACGGCTTCTGCCACTGCTGTCAGCAGCAATCTTTCCAATCTCAAAGATGTTGCAACGGAGAATCTGAACAATGTCGTCGGCGGCGTTAAAGACCGTGTAAAAAGCATCGGTATTTTCGGTAAATAATCCGTTATGCCCGAAAGCCGGCAAAGCCCTGCAAAGCAGGGCTTTTTTTTGTTATTGACTTGCAGGCATAAAGTTGCTAAGTTTACCTCCAATATAAATACAATTATGTTTAACTTATAATTTTTTTATTATGGATATAGTAAATCTCAGCGAACAGGAAATTTACCGGCTTTCAGAAAGCAGCCACTGCCATTTGGTTGGAAAAGTACTGCTGCGCCGGCTAAAATGCCAAAAGAGTTATGAACTCTGGCAAAACAAATTTGAAGAGGGAAAAGAGTATTTGTTATGGATCGGGCAATGTCACGCCCCGAACGGAAAAAGCAACGTTTTTTATCACTTTGTTGCATCTCCGCAGCGCCGCAGAGAAGATGCTGCAATATTCAGCCTCGTCCCGCTGGACACTTTCGACGATTATCCTAAAGAAGATACGGATATGTTGGTTGAAATTGAGGGCGAAGAATACAAGCTGATAAAAGACTTCAACGGTTTCGCCAAACTAATCCCTAAATGGACGCTGGACAGAGCAAAAATGCAAGAATATATCCAAAAGGAGTTCGGAGAAACACCTTATCGGATATGCGCCCGTATTATGGGAACCAACATTGCTCCCAATGATATTTTTGTCGGCTGGGAAATTTTAACCCGCAAAACAAAATATTCAACCGTTGCCTACTATAATATTTTTGAAAGCAAACTGGTAAAAAATTTGGGAACGCTGACTTACATACAGCCAATGGGCTGCAATCAGAAAGCTTGTATAATGGGTGGTTCGCAAATCAAATTCTGCAAAAATAAAATTCAAATCAAAATCGGCCGTTGACAATCAATAAAAAAGGAGCTTTTAAGCTCCTTTTTTATTGATTTATATAATTTTCCACCTGTTTATAAGTCAACAACTGGGGCAATATCACATAACCGCTGTCTTTGCCGTTATAATATACATAAAGCGGCACGCTGTTACGCCCAAACGCAGCCAGCGCCGCCGTAATTTCAGGATCATCATTCGTCCAGTCTGCCTTAAACAAAAGTATTTTTTTGCTTTGAGCCAGTTTTTCAAACTCAGGACTGTGCAAAACCAAAGATTCATTAACCAGACAGGTAATGCACCATTTGGCAGTAAAATCCACAAAAACAGGATGCCCGTCCGCCGCCAGTTTTTCAACTTTTGCCTTATTATACGGCTCCCAAGCCAACTTTTCTGCCGGAATATTTCTGAAAGAAAGCTGGCTGTGCAAAATCCATATCAGCCAAAAACAGGTTAAAAGAACCGGAATGGCAAAGATTTTTTTCAAAACCGCCATCCATTTTCCCGGCCGTGGCAAAATTTTATGAATGGTTTTCGGAAAAAATCCAACCAAAGCAAAGGGCAGGGCATAGCCGAAAGCCAACGACGCAAATACCGGAAAATAAACATAAGCCGGCTGTGTCAGCGTATATCCGATAGCAATTCCCATAAACGGCGCCGTACACGGGCTGGCAATCAAAACGGCAAAAAAACCGGTCAAAAAGGCGCTGATTTTCTTTTTTGACGCCGGAACTCTGCCCAGCTTGTCGGCAAACAGCGGCGGCAAATGAATCCAATCCATAAGCAGCAAAAACACCACAATAAAAATAACCAGCATCAGAGCGACAAACAATGGCGACTGCAGCTGAAACCCCCAGCCGGCTTGTTCGCCCTGTAAACGCAGCAACAATAAAATTCCAGCCGTAATTCCGAAAGACAAAACCACGCCGAATGTATATAACAAAGCCTCCTGCCGCATTTCTTTCGGTCTGATGCTTCCTTGCACAAGAGAAATAGCCTTGATTGTCAAAATCGGAAAAATACATGGCATAAAATTAAGAATAACGCCGCCGGCAAAGGCCATAAACATAATCAACAAAAAATCATATATTTGGGCATCCGCCGGAATGTCCGATGTTTTCAGGCTTCTGAGAGCAAGCTCCGTCTCATTTTTCCAGTCATTCCCCGGCAAAAGATTAATATCGGTAACGGCCAGACTGAGGGTTCTGACCATTTTCTCCGGCACACATTCCTCCCGGCAGGCCAGCCAGTCGATTTCCACTTCCAGATCTTGAACATTTTCCGGCCGGTCTGTCGGCACAATCGTTGCACTGTAATAAGCCGTTGTATCATATCCGTACTGCAGGATTTTTCCTTTTTTAAATTTTTTCGGCATACTCCAGCGGACATTTTCCAGCCGATACCCTTCCGGAAGCGTCCATTTCACTCTGGTCGGACGGCCTATATCTCCCGGTTTCTCAGCAAAAATATGCCAGCCGTTCCGCATGGTAAATTTGACCAAAACATCCAACGCCTGGCTTTCATTAATCTCATCCGTAGCTGTCATAACCTTGACAGATACTTTGTCAGTCGTTCCCTCCACAACCAAAGCCCGGCTTTCGCGGCAAAAAGCAAAAGCCAGGCTTAAAGTAGACAAAACTATGGCAAAGAATCTGCGCATAAGCAACAACCTTACTGCTTGCGGCGTGAAATAACAAAACTGTAATAAGCCGTAATTATAATGCTCAGCGCTTTAATAAAGGACATAACGCCCAAAATGATTGCCAACGGCATAAACCAATACGGCAAAATACACATAACAAGCAGCACGATAAGCGTCTCAAAACCCTGTGCCAGCCCGCCGAGATAAAACGGAGACATCCCGAGCTTAATTTCCTGCGAACTTTTGGTTTTGTATGCCACAACCGCATAAGCAAGCATTGAGCAGGCCGAAGCTGTAAATGCCAAAAGCAAAAAAGCAGCCGCAACGGCATTTTCCGCCGGATTAGCCAGCGCAAAACCGAAGATAACGCCGGCATAAAAAATATAATCAAGCGTTGCGTCAAGAAAAACGCCGAAATCCGTTACCTGAGAGTTCCTGGCAATAGCTCCGTCCAACGCATCGCAAACCCGGTTAAGGATAATGCACAAAATCGCGGCAGCATACATTTCCAGTGCCAAAAAATTAATGGTGAAGATTCCGATAACAAAACCGATAAGCGACATCAAATTGGCAGAAATCCCCATTTTGGCCAATGTTTTTCCGGCATCGTTAAAGAACGAACGCGTCATCAGCCGCAAAGTGTTCATTATCTGACCGGCTTTTTTAATTCCCTTACGGACTTTATCTGCCGCCGGATGGTTATAAAAATTATTAAATATTGATTTTATTTTCTGAAACATAGTATACTGCCTTCCAAGATTACCGATAATTGTTACCTGTATATGATAAACATTTTTTACAAAAAATAAAGGTATAAAGCAGGAGTGTTAAAAAATAATGCGTATTTTAAAATATATCTTTTTGGCAGCTGCCGCTATTGTTTTAATTTACCTGATATTCTTCAGGGAAAAAAGTTTTCAGGAAATCAGGGGAAAAGCGTTCAACACCAGTTACAGCATAAAAATAAAAACGCCGCACAATAACGCCGCACTCAGCCGGAAAATCCAAACTGAGCTTGAAAAAGTCAACGAACAGATGTCGGTGTTTGAACCGGGATCAGAAATCAATGTCATCAATGAAACACCGGCCAAACAAACCGTTGAACTTTCTGATGAAATGAGCAATATCCTGCAACAGTCTTATAACATATACAAAATGAGCGGCGGCAGTTTTGACCCGACCGTCGGCAAATTGATTGATCTTTGGGGATTCGGCACCAAGAAAACCATCGAATTTCCTAAAGACGATGAAATCACAGCCGCTTTAAAACAAACCGGCTTTAACAAAATCCACTTCAGCAGTGATTATAAAAACCTGAAAAAAGACATCGGAGAAGTCAATATCAACCTGTCTGCCATTGCAAAAGGTTATGCGGTTGACAAGATTGCTGAACTGCTGAAAAAAGAAGGCTACAAAGACTTCATTGTCGAAATCGGCGGAGAAGTTGTTGCCGAAGGCGAAAAATCCGAACAGACAAAAGGCTGGAACGTCGGCATCAAATCGCCTGACAGCGAAGAAAACGCTGCCGTCGTTACCATGCATAACCTCAGCGTGGCAACTTCCGGAGATTACCGGAATTACTTCTATTACAAAGACAAACGCTATTCGCACACCATCATCCCGCAAACCGGATATCCGGTAGAACACAAACTGGCTTCCGTCAGCGTTTTTAACAAAAGCTGCATGATGGCCGACGGCCTGGCGACCGCTATTATGGTTATGGGAGAGGACGACGGATTGAAATTTGCCAACCGCAACAACATTCCGGCAGTCTTCTTTGTCCGCGCCGACAATAACGGCTATGAAATGCTTGTTTCGCAAAGCGCAGAAAAATTGTTGAAAAAATAATGTCTCCAATAAAACATAAGGCCCAAATTGTCCAAACCGCACCGCGGGAACTGACTTTGAAAATAGCTCGTCAGGCAGCTTGCGGCGCTTGTCCGGCCGCCGGGCTATGCGGTATGAAAGAAAACAAAGAACAGATATTTTCCGTCTCCGTTCCGGATTCCGAACGCTACCGCGCCGGAGATTCCGTTATAGTGGAATTAAATCCGCGCCTCGGCTGGCTGGCTGTCATATTTTGCTACGGCCTGCCTTTGTTTTTAATGCTTTTTACACTCTTCGTCTGCGGCTGTTTCGGTAAAAGTGAAATATTTAGTGGTATTACTGCCATAATTATCTTGATTCCTTACTTTTTTTTCTTATTCTTAGGGAAGAAATACTTTAAGAAAAAATTTACTTTTATAGTAACAGACAAATAACTCCTTTTCTTTTAACGGCATTTGAAACAATATTATGGACAACCTTATATTAACCGATTTTCTGACTTTAACAGGCATAGCCTTTGCAGCTGCCCTGTTTCTGTATTTTGTTTCGCAAAAATTTCACACAAAAGAAGATTTGCGCATCCAAGATATTGAAGCCATGCTTCCTCAGGCCAACTGTGGTGCTTGCGGACGGGCAGGATGTCATGATTTTGCCATTGCCTGCACAAAATGCACCCCGCAGGGCTTTGCCAGACTATACTGTCCCGTCGGCGGTTCAAAAGTTATGAACAAGATTGCCGAATATCTTGGAATGGATGCTCCTTCCAGAGAAAAGACCGTGGCCGTGCTGCGTTGCAACGGCAGTTGTCAAAATGCTCCGGCTAAAGTCAAATACAACGGAATTCAATTTTGCCGGATTGCCCATAACATTTCAAGCGGACAAAGCGGCTGTCCGGACGGCTGTCTGCGGCTGGGAGACTGCATAAAAGTCTGCAAATTCGGCGCATTGAGCCTAAACCCTGAGACAGGCCTTCCGCAAGTGGACGAAGAAAAATGCACGTCTTGCGGCGCCTGCGTAAATATCTGCCCGCGCAATTTGTTCGAAATCCGCCTGAAAGGTAAAAACAACAAACGCGTTTATGTGGCCTGCCGCAACCGCCAAAAAGGCGCTTTGGCTCGCAAAAACTGCAAAACGGCCTGCATCGGCTGTATGAAATGCGCAAAACTCTGCCCGGAAATCCGGATAGAAGACAACCTGTCTTACATTCCCGACACCATAGACGCAGCCAAATACGGCAGACAACTGTCTCAAACTTGTCCGACCGGCGCAATCACCTATATTGACAAGAAAGAAAAGAATAATGACTAAAACTTTTCCGACAGGAGGGATTCTCCCTCCAAAATACAAACTCGCTTCAGACATTTCCATTACGGATGCCGGCCTTCCGGAATATGTTTTCATTCCGGTCAAACAACACACCGGCGCTCCGGCGAAAATCATTGTCTCGCAAGGAGATAAGGTCAAGGTCGGAACCCTTCTGGCCGCCGCCGACGGAATTGTTTCGGCGCCGGTTCATTCTTCCGTATCCGGAGAAATCGTCAGAATAGACTGTCAGAAAGACAGCGCGGGATATTACGAGGATATGATTACCATTAAGGTCAACGGCGATGAATATATTCGGGAAATAGACACATCAGGCAAACTCATTAAAAATATCCCCGGCGATACGGAAGAAATTATGCGGAGTATTCGAAACGCAGGCATTGTCGGCCTTGGCGGAGCAGGGTATCCCACCCCGATAAAAACCACCGTACCGGAAGGGCGCAAAGCAGAATACCTGATTGTCAACGGGATAGAATGTGAGCCGTTTTTATGTGCGGATGACCGGCTGATGCAGGAAAAAGCGGAAGAAATCATCATCGGGGCAAAAATCATCAACAAACTTCTGGGCATTCAAAAAGCCATTATCGCCATTGATGAAAACAAACCCCAAGCGCTTGAAATTATGACCCGTTTGACCAAAAGCTATGTCGGAGTTAATGTCCGCGCCTGTAAAAGCAAATACCCCCAGGGCAGCGAAAAACAGCTGATTACGGCAATTACCGGTCGGGAGGTTCCGATTGCCAAACGCCCGATAGACATTGGCTGTATCGTCCAAAACGTCGGCACGGTTTTTGCCGTTTATGAAGCCGTAATGAAAAAAAAACCGCTATTCGAACGTATCGTAACCGTCAGCGGGGATGCGGCAGAAAAATCGGCCAATTTCAGAGTACGCGTCGGAACGCCGGCTGATTTTCTGATAAATAAAATCGGCGGACTGACAAAGAACACTGCAGAAGTCATTTTTGGCGGGCCTTTTATGGGTACATCCGTTGCCAATCTGCAGGCGCCTGTTACCAAACTAACCTCCGGTATCTTGCTTCTTTCCAATAAAATCGCCGCCAAAGAACCTGAAAGCGCCTGTATCCGCTGCGGCAAATGCGTTGACTCCTGCCCTCAGGGACTAATGCCGTTTGAAATTGCCCGGCGCGCCCGTAATAACGATTTTTCACAGCTTATGCAGCTCCATGCCCGGGATTGCATTGAATGCGGTTCTTGCGCTTATATCTGCCCGGCGCGCATTCCTTTGCTGGATTATTGCAAAATCAGCAAAGCCGAAGCAAAAAAAATATTGAAAAAACAATAAGGCCGAAAACCATGTTAAAAATATCTTCCGCTCCGCATATATCTTCGCCGGTTAACACCCGCTCATTAATGAAAGGCGTTATTATCGCATTGATGCCCGCAGTTCTGGCCTCTCTGCTGATTTTCGGTTTTGATGCCCTCCAAGTTTTGCTGACATCAATAGCA
>CASGEB010000005.1 GCA_949300375.1 uncultured Pseudomonadota bacterium | reverse complement strand
AATATCTGATTTGCCGCTATCTGCTAAAAACAACGCCGACCACCGGAGATTATTCTGCCGTTATCACCGGAATCCTGTTGGGATTCAACCTTCCGTCCTCCATTCCGCTCTGGATGATTCTCATCGGAGCCTTCGTTGCGGTCGGCATTGCCAAAATGGCATACGGTGGAATTGGAAAAAACCTGTTTAACCCGGCATTGGCCGGCCGTGTCTTTTTATTCATCTCTTTTCCGCAGCAAATGACAACCTGGCCGTTGCCGCACCCCGGAAACTTTTTTGCGGCAGATGGTCAAACCGGCGCAACGACTTTGGGAATATTAAAACACCTGGATAGTGAAAATTTAAACAATATATTAACAAAATACAGCTGCTCAGTTGATAATATTCCAAACTACCTGGATATGTTTTTAGGCAATACCGGAGGCAGCCTGGGAGAGGTTTCAGCTTTAGCCCTCATCCTCGGACTTGTTTATATGCTTTATAAAAAAATAATCACCTGGCATATTCCTTTTTATTACCTGTCAACCGTCTTTATCTTAACATCGATAATGTGGTTTTATAAAGAAACGCCGGAACTCGACCCGATAGCCCATATGCTGTCCGGCGGATTGCTTCTGGGCGCAATTTTTATGGCAACGGACTATGTAACTTCGCCGATGACCGTTAAAGGAAAAACTATCTTTGCCATCGGCTGCGGCATATTAACTGTTGCTATCAGAATATTCAGCGCCTATCCCGAAGGCGTTTCTTTTGCCATCCTGATTATGAACGCTTTTGTCCCGCTGATTGACCGCTGGTGCATTCCCCGGGTCTACGGAACAGGGAGAAAATAAATGAAAAAACCCGCCGACACACTGAAAAATATGGTCTTGGCCATGATTGTTACGGCCGGATTTTCCGCAATAATCTTAAGCGTCAGCCATATTATAACCCAAGAACCGATAAAAAAAGCGCAGGATGCCAAAAAATTAGAAGCTATTCAGACCGTGCTGCCGCCGGATTATGACAACAATCCTTATCAGGACAGAATAACAATCTCCGGCAGCGGCATAGAACTTTATCCGGCCAGACAGGGAGCAAAAATCACCTCTGTTGCGCTCAAAACGTACAGCGACAACGCTTTTGGCGGAAGATTGGAACTGATTGTCGGATTTTTGCTGAACGGCACCATTACAGACTATAAAATCATCAGTCACAAAGAAACGCCCGGCTTAGGTTCTAAAGTGGCCGAAGACAATTTTGCCCGTCAACTTCGAGGTTTTAACCTTGAGAAACAAAAACTCCGTGTCCGGCAGGATAACGGCGACATTGATGCCGTTACTTCCGCCACCATCAGTTCCCGTGCCGTTTTAGATGCAATCAACCGGGCCTATGACAGCTACAACAAATTCAGCACTCTGGGGAAATAAGATATGAATAACCAAAGCTACAAAAACCTGACCCGGGGCATTATCAAAGAAAACCCGACTTTCGTAATGCTGCTGGGAATGTGTCCGACCCTGGGCGTTACCACCTCGGCAGCCAACGGATTAGGAATGGGTCTGGCCACCTTATTTGTCCTCATTCTCTCTAATTTTGCCGTATCCGCCGTCAAAAGCCTTATCCCCGATATGGTGCGCATTCCTTGTTATATTGTGATAATAGCTTCTTTTGTAACCGTTGTAGAAATGCTGATGGCGGCCTATCTCCCGGCATTGCACGCCCGTTTGGGGATTTTTATCCCTTTAATCGTCGTAAACTGCATCATCTTAGGCAGGGCAGAGGCTTTTGCCTCCAAAAACGGCATCTGGCAGTCAGTTTTGGACGCTGTCGGTATGGGAATAGGTTTCACCGGAGCATTAACCCTGTTGGGAACAGTCCGCGAAATTTTGGGGATGGGTTCAATTTTCGGCTGGAAATTTGTTTCGGAAGAAACAGATACGATGATGCTGTTCATTATGCCGCCCGGAGCTTTTCTGGCTCTGGCCGGACTGATAATCATATTCAATAAAATAACGGGAGCCGGCAAATGAGTTATTTAATGATTTTTATCAGCGCTATTTTCGTAAACAACATCGTATTGTCGCAATTTTTGGGCATCTGCCCGTTTTTGGGCGTATCAAAAAACAGTTCGACGGCCGCCGGAATGGGATTGGCGGTAATGTTCGTTATGACCTTGTCCACCATAGCAACCTATCTGGCGTATCATTCCCTGTTGGTGCCGTACCGCCTGGAATTTATGATAACCGTTGTGTTTATCCTGATTATCGCCTCAATGGTTCAAATGGTCGAAATCATATTAAAAAAAGTCTCGCCGATACTGTATCAGGCTCTGGGAATATTTTTGCCGTTGATTACCACAAACTGCGCTGTCCTGGGAATTGCAATCCTCGCTGCGCAAAAAAATTATAACCTGATGCATTCGGTTTGCTTTGCTTTGGCAAATGCCATGGGTTTCACGCTGGCAATTCTCCTTTTTGCCGGACTGCGCGAACGAATTAACACCGAAACGCTGCCGCGGGCAATGCGGGGCACGCCGATTACATTGATTACGGCTGCTTTGTTATCTCTGGCTTTTATGGGATTCGCCGGAATAGGGAACTAAACGCAAAAAGAACCTGTTTCAGTTTCTGAAACAGGTTCTTTTTTCGACTCTTAGCGGGACATTAAAGTGATTTTCTCTTTGTCTTTGATTTTAAACAACTGATAACAAGTTGGAATAAAAACAAAAAGATGCTTTCCATAGCCTTTTAACCAGTTCTCCAATCCCGGAGTTTCCGAAAAATGGCTTAAAACATACTCTTTCTCGACCAGACAGCCGAAAAAATAGTAATGTAAATAGCTCTTTGCCGTACCATCAGGCAAAACTACTTTCTGTTCATTAATGCATCCACAGCTGCTTTCATCAGCTTTTGCATTCGCAATTTGTTGTTCAAGTGTCATGTCTGACCAGCAAATTTGACCATCTGATTTAATTAAACCATTTCTGTCCCACAATTTTTTTATCTTCATGATACATAAATAAATTAATTGATTAATAATAAAGTTAACTTTTAAGTTATACTATACCCCTAAATGAAAATCAACACATTTCTTTCAATTTATGGACAATATCCCGAAACATATCGCAGGTCAAAACGCCGGTATTTATATTATAACGGGAAGTATGATATGAATTCAGCACCCAAAAATTATGTTTGTCCAGCTTATGCAAAGCCCCGTGCGCAAACTTAAAAGCCGTTTTTTTATACCCCAAAACGCCAAGCAGGGCGCTATGCGCAACCGCTCCCAATGTCAGGATAATTCTCAAATTCGGCATAGAACGGATTTCCTCAATCAGATAAACGCCGCAATTTTTGACTTCTTCCCCCGTTACCTTGTTTTGCGGCGGCACACAGCGCACCGAGTTGGTAATTCTCACGTTAACAAGCTCAAAACCGTCATCTTTTCTCTTTTGATATTCGCCTTTGGCAAAACCAAACTCTTTTAAAATCGGATAAAGCACATCCCCGGCATAATCATTGGTAAATGGCCGTGCCGTCTGATTGGCGCCGTTAAGGCCGGGAGCCAACCCGATAATCAAAATCTCGGCTTCCAAACTGCCAAAAGAAGGAACCGGTCCGTTATAATAAGTCGGAAATTTTTTTTCATTTTCACGCCGAAAATCAATCAGCCGGCAGCATTTTTCACAACTTTTATCCGGACAAACAAACCCCATATCATTTAACTCCTTACCTGAACAAAATCAAAACTCTCCATATACTTTAGCATAATTTTTTTAACCGCAACCTCTTTAAATCTTTTTTTCCAGTACTAAATCATCTGCAACCAACGGCGTGTAGCCTGAAGAAAAAAATATGCGCTGTTGCTTAACACAAGTATTACAACCGCCTTTTGATTGTAAGTGTATACTCAAAAACCTATTTAAATGGAGTTTATGAATATGAAGAAAACATTACTGTTAGCAGGAGTAGCTTGTCTTATTTCTTTTGGTGCTGCCGCCAAAGAATTCAACCCGTATATCGGTTTGGATTATGCTTATTCTAAATTTGATTTGAAAAAACAATTAAAGAGAGTTGACGACGGATACAACACGGGTGCAATCAACGCCGGTATCAGAGTCGGCGAATATGCCGGTCTTGAAGCCTTCTATCAACACGCCTGGGACAGAAAAACCCATGACGCCGACGGCACGGTAAAAAGCAAATTTTATGCTTACGGCTTAGATTTGATGGGTTACCTGCCGATTCCGGCTTGCAGCGAAAAATTCAATCTGCTGGGTTCAGTAGGTCTTGGAAATTATAAATTCTCCGCAAAATACAGCGGCAACAACAAACCAAAATATAACAAAGACCGCATGGGTTACCGTTTTGGCATTGGTGCTCAATACCACCTGACCCAAAACTGGTCTGCCCGCGTTATGGGAAGATACACTTTTCTGGGCGCCCGTGATATTGATAACCTTGCTGAAGTAACAGCCGGTATCAGATACACTTTCTAAACAAGACGTCATCAGACAAATGCAAAACCGTTCCTGCTAAAACAGGAACGGTTTTTTTTAACAAACAGATGCAGAGCAGGGTACAAACAGAAAAAAAACATTGCCCGCATATAACATAAATGCTAATTTTATAACAGTTTATAACCACAAAATGAGGCAAAAAATGAGTAATTCAAGATACTATTTTTGGGTTTTAGCAGCAGCAATCATCATCTTAGGTGTTGGTTTCACAATGAAAATTCCCGAAATTACCAATATTTCCCATGCCGTTGCCGCTCACGCATCCAATCCGTGGATATTAGTTGTCGCGGCTATCAGCGCTTTCTTGCTCGGAAATTTCCGCCACTATTGGATTGCCGTCATCGTAACCGGCTTGGTTACAGCCGTTTGTATCCACCTTTTTGTAAACAACGGCGCATTCAACACATTGGATACTTTCACCACCTTATACAGAACATTGGCTTTCATCTGCATCGTCTACCTGTTAAATCTGGTACGGTTGATTTTCAGCCGGTTCTAACTTGTCAAACCCCTGCATCTCATAAAGAGCAGGGGTTTTCCATATCCTAAAAACTCAGCCCAAACATATCATAAAAAAACACTGGCTTTAAGAAAACCATCATTAACGGCAATAATAGCAACCGCAGTTATTGTATAACCCGGCCTGATTTTCCAAACCTCAAAAAATAATATTTGAAATTCTGCTCTGAAAAAATAAAACACTTAGAAACCAAAAAAAAATTAAAAACAATCACGCAAGAACAAACTTAAAAATTAAAAAGCATTAACCTTTGACAAATTAACAACTATCTGAAATTAAATAATAAAAGAGCAGCTTACCTATCTTTACTCAATACATTTTGTCGCATAATATATATTATGCATATACAAGAGTAAAAAAGAAAAGAAATTTTTAAAACGAGCCAACTTTATAATTACTCTTTATATTCCGATGCACATTTTATCATTTGGGTTCTCAGAACGAGCTGAAGAAAATTTTCCGCATAAAAACACTTTTGCTTTGTAAAAAGACACCTCATAAAAAAGAAAACCCTTGAAAATATTTTCAAGGGAAAGAAGTTGAACGAATACAAGTTCCACAAAACAAAATCATCAGTTTCGCTAATTCTTTTTTCTACCCAAATCCTGTCTATCTGCTTTCGTTTTTAACTACTAACAAATCGGGAAATAATCTTCTCACAAACAAAACTTTTTCAAGAATAAACCTTGACGGACTGTTAAACCTCATATTTGATTTTGATAAATCATTTGCCTGACATGGAATTTCAAATAGTTTTTTATATAATATCTTAATAATCTTTTTGCATTCTCTTTATACAAGACTACCGGGCAAAAGTCAAACAAATTTTCACATCGCTGCGGCAATCAACTCCTTGGTATATTCCTGCTTGGGATGATTAAAAATCTCATCACATTCGCCCATTTCCACAATACGCCCGTCCCGCATTACTGCAATCTGGTCTGCAATCGCTCGAACAGCCGCCATATCATGAGAAATAAAAACATAAGATATTCCTCTTTTCTCCTGAATTTCCTGAAGAAGTTTCATAACCTGCCGCTGAATTGTAACATCCAAAGCCGAGGTCGGCTCATCCAGAATGACAATTTCTGGTTCCAGAACCAAAGCCCGGGCAATAGCAATCCTTTGCCTCTGCCCTCCGGAAAACTCATGCGGATATTTTTCTATCACGTCCGTCTCTAGCCCGACTTCATATAATGCTTTGATAATACGTTTTTTTCTCTCATTTTTTGACAGTTTTGGAAAATGAACGTCCAACCCCTCCCCCACAATATCTTCCACACTCATTCTGGGATTCAGAGAATTATATGGATCTTGAAAAACAATCTGAACCATTTTTCTAAACAGCTGTTCCGAAGCGTTTCCCTCGGCGCCTTCCAACCAAACCCGCCCTTTATAAGGAATAAGTTTGGCGATGGCAAGCCCCAGCGTTGTCTTTCCGGAGCCGGATTCTCCGACAATTCCCAAGGTTTTCCCCTTTTTCAAACTTAAAGAAATATTATTAACAGCCGTTAAAACTTCTTTCGGACGCCCCCAAAAACTTTTCTTTAGCACAAATTCGACCAAAATATTTCTGGCATTCAGCACGTTCTTACTATCTTCAATATTATTATTTTTTTTCAAAGAGAAAAAAGAATTTATTAATTCTTTAGTGTACCTCTTTTTCGGATAAAGAAATAATTCTTCTGCCTTATTGGCCTCAATTATTTTTCCGTCTTTCATAACGCAGATATAATCCGCGATTTTTTTTACCAACCGCAAATCATGACTGATAAAAATTATCGCCATTCCCGTTTTTTCTTTTAAATCAAGCAACAAATCAATAATCTGTTTTTGCACCGTAACATCAAGAGCAGTCGTCGGCTCGTCGGCAATTAATATCTCCGGATTATTAGCCATCGCCATTGCAATCATAACCCTTTGCCGCTGTCCGCCTGAAAGCTCAAACGGATAAGCTTCCATCCGCCTGCGTGCATTGCGGATACCTGTCATTTTCAAAAGCCTTAAAACTTCTCTTTTGGCCTGTTTTCCGTTAAAACCGCGATGCAAAACCAGCGTTTCGGCAATCTGTTTTCCTATTTTATGCAAAGGATTCAAAGACGACATCGGCTCTTGAAAAATAAGCGCAATCTTATCACCTCTGACTTTCTGAATATCCTTTGTTTTCAAAAGGTTCTTGTTGTCAAAAAGAATTTCGGAACAAGCATCATATTTAAACTTTTCAGGAGAAAGCAAATTTAATATTGATAATGCAGTCAAAGACTTCCCGGATCCGGATTCTCCCACAATACCGAGAATCTGTCCTTTTTCCAAAGACAAAGAAACATTATCAAGCAGCCTGCGGCCATTTGAAAGGGACAATCCCAAATGTCTGATTTCCAATAAAGCCATCAGCGGTTTTTCCTTGCATCAAAGGCGTCACGAACGCCCTCTCCGATAAAAATAAGCAACGTCAGCAGAACTGACAAAACCAAAAAGATAGAAATTCCAATCCACGGCGCCTGCAAATTGTCTTTCCCCTGCCGAACCAAATCCCCCAGCGACGGATAATCATACGGCAGTCCGAAACCCAGAAAATCCAACGCCGTCAATGAAACAATCGCCCCGGACATAATAAACGGAACAAAAGTAATTGTCGCAATAATAGCATTCGGCAGAATATGACGATACATAATCCGCCGGTTGCTGACGCCGAGCGCTCTCGCCGCCTGCACAAACTCCAAATTACGCGCCCTTAAAAATTCGGCCCTGACCACGCCGGTAAGGCTCATCCAGGAAAAAAAGATTAATATCGCCAAAAGGCTGAAAAAAGTCGGCGTAAAAATACTGGCAACGATAATCAGCACAAAGAGCTGAGGCAAGGCTTCCCATATTTCCAAAACCCTTTGCATAAACAAATCGGTCTTGCCTCCAAAATATCCCTGTATGGCGCCGGCCGCTATTCCGATAACCGAGGAGCATACCGTCAACAAAAAGGCAAAAAACACCGAAAGTCTTATTCCGTATAAAATTCTGGCCACAATATCCCTGCCCTCGTCATCCGTTCCAAGCCAATGCTGCCGGGACGGCGCAGCCGGCGTCGGTGTATCAAGTTCATAGTCAACGGTATTAAAAGAAAACGGCAGCGGCGGCCATATCATCCAACCGTTTTTCTCAATATTATCAATCAAATATCGGTCTTTATAATCGGCAGGGGTTGGAAAATCCCCGCCAAAATCCGCATCGGTATAAGATTGCAGAACAGGAAAATAGAAGTCATTATTATATTTAATAATCAAAGGATTATCGTTACATATTAATTCAGAGAATAAAGACAAGACAAAAACGACAAGAAAAAGCTTAAGAGAAATCACAGCCCGCCTGTTGCGCTGAAAAGCTTCTATCCTCCTCCGGTTTACGGGAGAAATTCTCACGGATAAAAAACTTTTCAACTTCTGCAGCACTAATATACCTCCTGCTTCCGTACTTCCGGCTCCGTTTTTTCCTGCTCGCTGTTGTCAGAAGAAACTGCGGTATTTTTTTCTTGAACATCGCCGGCAGCCTCTTTCTCTTCGGCGCCCTCCTTCAAAGACGCAGGCAGCTGCTCAGCTGGTTCGTCAAGCTGCATCAGGGTTCCGACATTTTTATCATTAATCGCAAGTTTCTCGGCTTCTTTTGGCGAGGCCGCTTTCATCTCCTCAGTTCCCGATTCTGTCGGCAAATTTTCTTCTGGCAAAACATCGCCGGGAATACCAAGTTCATCCCCCAATTCATCAAATTCGGAAACAGTTTCCGGAGACAAAATACGGCTGTCTTCCTCTTTTGTCTGTTCTTCAGATTGTTCAGCCGCAGTTTCTCCTGAAACCGCATTTTCGTTTCCTCCGGCTTTGTCATCCGGCGTTATGACAACCGGCTCTTTTTCAGGCGAAAGCGATATGCCTTTGCCAGTCTTCTCAATATTTTCCTTGGTCATCGGTTGTTTCTCCGCAGGCTCCGATTGAACAAGCTCTTTTTCTTTTGGCTGTTCAACCTTGTTTTTTTGACTATCCTGCTCTGTTTTCTGTTCAATAGAAACAGACTTTTCTTTTGCTGAAACAACGGGATCCGAAGTCTTCTTTATGTTGCCGGCTGGTTTAACCTCTTTACCTCCAACTTTGGACGGAACTTTTGCTTTTCCTGCCTCTAAAGCTGCTTTGCCAACAACCGGAGCAGTTCCTGTTTTCGGCAGTACGGCCTTAGGCTTGCCGACAGAACCGGAAACTTTTTGAGCTTTCTTCCATTCTTGATACCAAGCCTTAAATTTCTTTGACGCATTGCCGATATCCTCTTTGGTAATCTTACGTTCATCCAAAACCTTAACCAGATTTTTATAAACCTCTGCATGAACGCCCAATGCTTTTTCAGGCTGGCACTTGCCTTTTTTAAACAGATACTTTTGCAAGATTTCGGGAGCCAGACAAATTTCTTTTTTTATGCCAAACCCCTGACGTAAAGGATCCCTGATTGCCATAGACACGCTTTGTCTGTTTTGCAGATTCTCAGCCGCAACCGTTGTTATATTATCATCAAGTCCGCTCAACCCCTGAATAATCAGGACGGTATTCTTTGCCTGGCCGTTTTTATGCAGTTTATCCATAAAAGCCTGCAAACTCCCGTAAGTACAAGCCAACTGATCAAAATAAGCATCACGTTTTTTGGTCAGAGGCGCCGGCTGTCCAAAGTTCAAATCATCCTTGCGAGTCCAGAGATTAATCGGTTTTATCCGGCAAAATTCATCATAAACATACATATCCGCCGGCAAATCCATATTAACAAAATAAGCGGCGTCCTTTTTAGTCCCGGCAATATCAGCGGCAACCCGGTCAAGAACTTTAAAAGAATCAACCACATAAAGCCGGTCATAAGATGTTCCGACAAAAGGCACGTTATCCACATTCAAGAACGCATCCAAAACCGAATATAATATGGAAGAACCTTTAACCAGCCCCGTACTTTCCAACCATTCTCCTGCCAAGACCAAAACCTTGTCGGTTGTTGTCAGTCTGTTTCCTCCAATATTGAGCGGAAAATTGTTTTTTTCCACACAATGATTGGCTGCCGGCCCGTTATTCTTCAGACAAAGTTCAAGCCCTCTGGTTTGATAAGCATTGATTTCATAGCCCGAACGGGACAAGACATCAAAAATTTTATTGTTTTTCAAATAAACTCTGTCCGAATTAACCCGGCTGAAATCCCAGTTTCCAAACGTCCACGGTTTTTTAAGAACAAAAGTTTCCGTTTTTTTATTACTGCCGGCATTTAATGTACCGACCAGATTTTTGACGGCATCTTTGTCAGCCGCCATTGCATTGGTATACATGGTAAAACCGTTGTCGTTATAAAAACCGAGCATCGCGGCCAAAGCCTTCTGAGCCTTAGGATTATCTTTTGCCACGGATTGCAGATACGAATACGAAGCCAGATTCGGCATGGCAATATACACGAACTTTTTGCCTTTTTCATTCGGGTTATCGGCAGGATTCTCGTAAACAACGCGAAAATTATGGTCTTTATTGCGCTCAATATAAGAATCAAAAACAATTCCGGCAAAAATCAACAGCAAAATGCCGATAAAATAAGTTACGGTAGACTTCCTGGCTGTTTTTCCGAAAACAAACATAACCAAGGCAACAAGCGCCGCCAATATATAATGAGAATATTCGGAAAAATAGGAAGAGTCGTTTCCGGCATAAAGCTTTGCCCAGTCATATAAAACAGCCCCTTTGTCAAACAAAGCAAACTGATTCATTGTCGCCAGAAAGACTGCTGCAGCCACTGCTGCCAAAAACAGATTTTGTAAAAACTCCGAGAAAGAAAACAAAAAGACAAAAGCAAAACAAAGCGCTGTTATTCCGGCCAAAATCATCAAGACTTCATCGGCCGGCAATGCCTGCGCGCCAAAAACGCCCATACTTCCGGCTCCGCAGAACAACACGAAATTAATGCCTGCCAGCAAAGAAGCTATAAGTGTTTTCTGCAGCAAATCCAAAAAATAAATAAAAAATTTGCGTCTTTTTTTAGGCTTCTGGATATTTTGTTTTTTGGCGGGAGCCTTAACCGGTTGCGGTTTTGGCTGGGGTTGGGGTTCGGGTCTTTGTTCGGAACTAATAATTACATCATCCATTTCTGTAACTTTCCCTAATTATTCAACGTAAACAATTGAAAATATAATAAACGATTTTGCTGATATTTAAAGCAAAAAACCTCAGGGCTTGCATAACTCCTGAGGCTTTTGATTTTCCGACCGGATTGACTATCTTGAGTAGAACTCGATAACCAGATTCGGCTCCTGATGGCAGGCATAAGGAATATCGTCAAATTTCGGAACAAAAGTATATTTGGCAGTCAGTTTTTTGCTGTCAACTTCCAAATATCCCGGAAAATCGCGGCTTGTCGATTCAACAGCGGCAATAACAATCGGCAGCTGTTTGGATTTTTCGCGAACTTCAATAACATCCCCTGCTTTAACCATATAAGAAGGAATGTTTACTTTTTTGCCGTTAACCAGAATATGACCGTGATTAACAAACTGGCGGGCAGCAAAAATCGTTGGAACAAATTTAGCCTTGTAAACCAGATTGTCCAAACGGGATTCCAGAATACCAACCAGGTTTTCGGCGGCATCGCCGGTTCTGCGGATGGCTTCAACATAATATTTGTGGAACTGTTTTTCAGAAACGTTGCCGTAATAGGTTTTCAATCTCTGTTTGGCATAGAGCTGTTCGCCGTAGTCAGTCTGTTTTTTTCTTCTCTGACCGTGCTGACCCGGAGCATATTCTCTTTTTGCAAAAGAGCTGTTCGGGTTGCCCCACAGGCTGCTCAAATATGTACGTTCAACTTTTTTCTTTGCAGAAACAATACTTTTCATAAAATTTTCCTTTTTTTTAATTCATTAACATTATTGTCCCGATAGTTTTACGCTGCGGCGCTTAAAGCCAAAAGCTTTGTTTCCGCCCGCAAAACGGGGTTTATGTTCAACCCGCATTCTCGGAAGTGAGCGTAATTTACAACAAATAATCGGATATTTCAAGAAAAATATTCAAAAACATCTGGATTTTTCGCACAAATAACCTAATATTAGACAACAAAGGAGTTTCTGCACAAATGTCTTACAATCTGCTTTTTCAACGCGCATTAGCCTTGCACGATGCCGGAGACCTTGCGGCCGCGGAGCAAATATACCGGCAGATACTGGAAACCTCTCCCCGCCAGCCTGACGTGCTGAACCTGTTGGGGCTTATTGCACAGGAACGGGGAATAGAACAGGAAGCCGTAAACCTGTTTTATCAGGCCGTCCGCTATGCTCCGGAAGAAAAAGCGCCTTATTATTTCAACTTGGGCGTTTCCCTGGCAAACTGGCATAAACCGCATGAAGCGGCCGAAGCTTTTCAAAAAGTCGTCTCGCTGGCGCCGGAGATTAAAGAAACCTACCTGCACCTGGGAAACCTGTATCGGGATGAAGGAGAAAAAGAAAAAGCCCGCAGCTGCTATGAACAGGCGCTTGCAAAAGATCCGCAGTATTACGAGGCAAACGTCCGGCTTGCCCTGCTCGGCTGTGAAGAAGAAACCCTGCCGGCATTAGAATCTCTTTCCCGTCAAAACCCTCAAGAACCTTTGGCCTTTTATCATCTGGCCGAAATCTTCCGCCGCCGGAAAGATTTTCAAAAAGCGGAAAATTATGCCCAAAAAGCCTTGCAGCTTGCACCGCAAAATGCCGATATTTATTTTTTACTTGGAGAAATCAGCCTGCAAAGCGGTCAAAAAGAACAAGCCCGGCAGTTTTTTTTCCGCACGCTTGAGCTGGCGCCCGACAACGTCCCTGCCCTTGTCAACTGCGCTGGCTTTCTGGCAGAAACAAATCCGGAAAAAGCCGAAAAACTCTATCTCCGGGCTATTGAACTGGATAAGAAAAATTTTGACGCCTATCTTAATTATGCCGTTCTGCTACAAAAACAAAAACGACTCCCCGAAGCGTTGGAAACTTACCGCAGCGCTGTTCTGATAGACCCGGAATCAGCCGAAGCCTCCAACAACCTCGGACTGATAATAAAAGATACCGGCGATTATACAGAAGCCTTAGGTCTACTGTTCAACGCCTTAAAACACGCCCCGGAAAAAGAAGAAATATCGTTAAACATTATGGAAACCCTTGTTTCTTTTTACCGTTCGGGCAAAAGCGAAGACGCCCAAAAAATCGCCGCCAACTGGGCCGCCCAATCCCCGGACAACATTTACGCCCGGCATATCAACGCCGTTTTTAAAGGAGAAAACATTGCGCTTGATAAAGTTTTTATTCAAAAGTTTTTTAACCATTTCGCTGATACTTACGAACTGGTTCTCCAGAATGTTGGTTACCAGCTTCCGCGAAACTTTAGAAACCTTGCAGGAGATGTTAAAGGTACCATTGTGGATCTGGGGTGTGGTTCGGGGCTTATCGGAGAAGCTCTTAAAACGCCGCAAAACCAAATAATCGGCGTAGACCTTTCTCCTAAAATGCTTGAACAGGCTCAAAAGAAAAACATTTATGCCGCTCTGATAGAAAATGACATCACAGATTACCTGCAAAACAATCTGCCGCCGGAAACGGCATTGATTGCCGCCGCCGATGTATTCTGCTATCTTGAAAATCCGGAAAAAATCATCAGGCTTTGCGCCCCGCGCCGGCTGATATTCTCAATCGAAACTTCCGCCGAAACCCCGGACTTCAAACTCTCAGAAACAGGGAGATATAAACATAATCCCTTGTATATTAACAACATTTTAACCAAATACGGCTACACTTCCATAAAACAGACGTCTTTAACGCTTAGAACCGAAAACGGCAAACCGGTTGAAGGGGTTGTTTTCACAGCACGGCAAAAGGAGGACGGAAATGACTGAAATGCTGATAGATGTTTATGATGAAATGATGAATCCGCTGGGAACGGCATCCATTCTTCAAGCTCATCAGGAAGGCTTATGGCATAAGTCTTTTCATTGCTGGATTGTCAAACGGGGAGCCAATCACGACCATAAAGTCTGGATTCAGCTCCGCAGCAAAGACAAATACAACAGTCCGCAAAAGCTCGATGTTTCCGCCGCCGGACACCTCAGAGCCGGAGAAGAGCCCAAAGCCGGCATTCGTAAAGCCGAAGAAGAACTCGGCTTAAAAATCCCGCAGCAGGAAATCAACAAACTTTTTACCGCACGTCATATTACCACGCGGCGCGATTATAAAAACTACGAATTTAACCCGACCTATTTGTATGAAACCGACAAAGAACTGAGCGACCTGACGTTGAAAAAAGACCAGGTTGACGGCATATTCGAAGCCGGGTTAAAAGACCTGCAAAACCTGTTCAACAAAAAGGTTTCAAAAATCTTCATCGGCGGACTGAAGGCTGATGACGAAGGCCGCTTGCAGCCGCATACCGGCTCGGTCGGCATCAATGACTTTGTCGCCCATGATATCAAATATTATCAAAAAGCCCTCAAAACGATTGAAAACTATTTTGAAGGAAAATCTCTTGCCTGAGATTCAGACACTAACCGCCGCCGATTATCCTGAAATTCTGAATATATGGGAGGTTTCCGTCCGGGCCACGCATCATTTTCTAAAACCCGGAGAAATTGATTTCTACAAACCGCTGATATTAAAATATGCCCTGCCGGAACTGGTGCGTTTGTTCGGCATCAGACAAGACAACAGACTTTGCGGCTTTATGGGATTATCGGAACACAAAATTGAAATGCTGTTTATCTCACCGGAACATTTCCGCCGCGGTTTAGGCGCAAAGCTGCTAAAGTATGCCGTTGCGCTGGGATACAGGCTTGTCGACGTAAACGAAGAAAACCCCGAAGCCTTAAAATTTTATCAGCATCAGGGCTTTCATGTCGTATCCCGCGATGAACTTGATGACAGCGGCAAGCCTCACCCGATTTTACATCTGAGTCTTTAGCTACTTTCCGCCGATGGTCAGACCGTCAACCCAAACCGTCGGAGAACCGAAACCGGAAGTCCTGAACTCCAAATCATCGGCAATCATTTTAATATCTTTCAGCAACTGATAATAATTTCCGGCAACGGTAAACTGCTCCAACGGACGGGTAATTTTTCCGCCTTCAATCAGATATCCCCTGGCGCCAAAAGAAAAATCGCCTGACACAATATGAAAACCGGCATGAAGTCCGTTCAGACGATCAATATAAACACCGTCTTTAACCTGTTCCAACAGCTCTTGTTTAGAAACATTTCCCGGCTGCAGATATAAATTCATCGTCTCAACGGCACCATTACGCCCGACGCCGTTTCCGGTCGGAGCCACACCGTCTTTGTGTGCCGTTTTCAGACTGTGCAGATAAGTCTGCAAAACCCCGCCGGCAATAATATCTTTTTTCTGCGTCGGCACGCCCTCCCCGTCAAACGACGTTGTGGCATACCCGCCTTTCAGCAACGGATCATCCGTTATCGTCACAAGCGGAGCAGCCACAATCTGTCCGATTTTTCCGGCAAATTGCGACTTTTGTTTCTGAATGTTTAACGCCGAAGCAATACCTTCCAGAAAGGCCAAAATATCAGTAAAACATTTATTTTCAAAAACAACTTCTGCCATACCGCTTTCCGGCTTTATGCCGTTCAGACGGCTGAGTGCATTTTCCGTTGCTTTTCCGGCAATAAAGGCAGCGTCAAAATCTTCCTCTTTGTCAAAGGACACACCTTTATACCCCCATTCCTTACAATTGCCGTCTTCTGCCGTTACCATAACCGAACAGCCGGCACTCTCATCTTCCTGACTAAGATCAAGTCCGAGTGAATTGCGCATAATCCGTCGGGTTTTACCTTGAGAAAATACCACCTTTTGAACCTGCGTAATCCTTTTGTCGGCGGCATAAGCCCTTTTCTCAATCTCCTGCATAAAAGCAACCGGATTCAAAGCCGACAGACGGTCAGACAACGGACGATACGGTTCCGCCTCAGCATACGCACCTTTGCCGTCATAAAAAAAGTTTTCTTCCCCTTCACCGATAAGCCGGGCGTTTTCCATTGCTGATTTAACAATCTCCGGAATTGCCGCTTCATCAAAATTTCCGCTGCTGCAATAACCGACTTTTCCGTCTTTTTTAACCGCCAAAGACAAGCTTTGATCTTCCGTCGCCGATTGTTTCTCTATTTTTCCTTCAAAAAGCTCCAGTCTTTGCCTGTCGGCATAAGCATATTCAATCTGAAACTCGTCCGCGCCGGATTTCTGCGCCTCGGCATAAACCGCATCGACAAACTTCTGCACATTCATTATTTCTGCCCTCCGACCGTTAATTCTTTCACCCTGATTGCCGGTTGCCCGACTGTTGTCGGAATACTGCCGGAAATTGAGCCGCACATTCCGCAGGCATAAGCCATATTATTCCCGACCATATCAATATTCGGCAGAATATCCGCCCCATGTCCGACAAGCTTGGCACCTTTTACCTGTTTGCCGATTTTTCCGTTTTCAATCAAATACGCCTCATCCACTGAAAAATTAAATTCTCCGGTCGTCGGATGAACCGATCCGCCGCCCATTTTTTTAGCATAAAGACCGTGCGGAGTTGCGGCAATAATTTCTTCTTCGCTTGATTTTCCGTTCAAAATAAGCGTATTGCTCATCCGCGACGTCGGAATAAATTTATAATTTTCCCGCCGCGATGCACCGTTGGACAGCATCCCCATCCGCCGTCCGCCAAACTTGTCCACCATATAATTTTTCAAAACGCCGTTTTCGATAAGCACCTTGCGCTGCGTCGGTGTTCCTTCATCGTCAATGTTAATTGACCCCCAGGCATTCGGTATCGTTGCATCGTCAACCGCCGTAACCAGCTCCGACGCTATTCTCTGCCCCAGTTTTCCGGAAAATTCGGAAGTCCCGGGCGCCACTGACGTTGCTTCCAGACTATGCCCGCAGGCTTCATGAAAAATAACGCCGCCGAATTCATTGCCGATAACCACCGGCATCACCCCGGTCGGACAATCTCCGGCATCCAATTTGTTAACTGCCCGCCGGACAACATCTTCAGCAATCTCTTCCAGGTTATAAAGGTCAAAAATCTCCGCTCCGATTAACCCGCCGATATTGCTCTCACCGGCCTGCTCTGTCAGATTATCCCGGCCGACGACGGCGCTCATCACAATCCGCATCCGGTTTTGTTCGTCTTCCGCCCAGAAGCCGTCCGAATTTGCCACCAGAATCTTGCGGCTCTTATAAGCCCCGCTGATATCCGTCCGCAAAACCAAAGAACTGGCAGACGCCATATGTTCGGCTACGCCGCGGTAAATTTCGGCCTCCCGGCTGCGTTCCAATTCAAACGGAGATTTTCTGATTTTATGCTTGTCCTCAAACGCAACGTCAACCAAATCAATAATTCTTTTTTCGCTTTTTCCGGCAATGGCCGCCGCAGCTTTGCGCGCCGTTTTTAACAGGCTTTCCTTGTCAAGCAGATTGGTATAGGCATAAGTCTGAAACATTCCCTTAAAAACCCTGATACCGACGCCGCGCA
Organism: uncultured Pseudomonadota bacterium; assembly: GCA_949300375.1. GTDB lineage: Bacteria > Pseudomonadota > Alphaproteobacteria > RF32 > CAG-239 > MGBC133411. The sequence continues at coordinate 41,502 of CASGEB010000005.1, read as the reverse complement.
GCAGATTCGTCCCCGCGCTTTCAACCTTTCCGTTCCCGACCAGCAGATTCTTGGTCTTGCTGTCTTCGGCAAAAACTTCGGCAAAATCACCGCCCGTCGACAATGCCTCGTCCAATATTTCCGCAACCAGTTTTTTATCCAGCATAAAAACACTCCTTTCACAATCGCAAAAGGAGTGTAACATACCTGTCATCCGATTTCTACAAAATTATGCAGAAATATTTTTCAAAAAGTCCTTTATCTCATTACGGATAGTCTGGTGCAAAAGCATCCCGACATGGCCTTTTTCCGGCACAATGACCAGCTTGGAATTTTTCATCGCCTTGTGCAAACGATAAGCGCCTTTCAGCGGACAGACAAAATCCAGCCGGTTATGCACGATAAGCGTCGGAATCCATGAAATTTTCTTAATATTTTTCATCAGTTCGTCATCTTTAAGATAAAAGCGCTTATTGGCATAATTCATATAAATGCGGGCCGAAGCCACATTTTTCTCATCCGCCTCTTTGGGCGCAATTCTGGGATTCAAACTGCCCAAAAGCCGCTCATACGCACCGTAATATGTCAGCGCCGCCTCCTGCTTTTCCTTTTCTCCGGAATTAATCAGTCCGGCATAATAACTAAGCAGCAAATCATTGTCCGGCACCTGTTCTTCTATCTGTTCCCAAATATCCGGATAAAAATTCTGCGTTCCCTCTTCTTCCCATTCGCGGCTCTCGTTATTCGCCAGAAAAATCTGGGAAAGCAAAAGCGCCTCGACTTTTTCGGGATAAGTTTCGGCAAATTTTATCGCCAAAGTCGAACCCCACGAACCGCCCCGGATAATCACTTTGTCTTTAACCCCGCAGGCATCAAGAATCCGCTTGGCGTCATCAATCAGATCCGACGTCGTGTTTTTGTTCCACTGCCCTTCCGGCTGGCTCATTCCGCAGCCGCGCTGGTCAAACATAATCACCCGGTATTTGCGCAGATTAAAAGCCCTGGCATGACGGGGTTTGCAAAAACCGCCCGGCCCGCCGTGAAAGATTAAAATCGTCTTGCCTTTCTTGTTGCCAAACTCCCGAAAAAACACGCGATGTCCGTCTTTTTCAGGCAGATATCCTTCATGAAAGGCTTTTGGCTCAAACCAACTTTTCCAAAACATTTCTTTTCCTCAATAAAAATTTTGCTTTTGCCATTAGAAACAAAAAAACATAAAAAAGCAAATAACATTTTTACAATGAATATTTCAAAAGATTACCATTTTTTTACAATTAGAAAGATAAAATCGCTCAAAGAGGCAAAAAAATGAAAAAAGCATACAAAAACATCGTTGTTTTGACCGGCGCCGGCATTTCGGCAGAGTCCGGACTTGCAACTTTCCGCGCCGCCAACGGGCTGTGGAACAATCATCCGGTGGAAGACGTCGCCACTGTTGAAGCTTTTGCACGCAATCCGGCTTATGTGCATGAATTTTATAACGAGCTGAAAACCGAATTGCAAAAAGCCAAACCCAATCCGGCACACCAGGCTTTAACTCGGCTTCAGAAAGAATACCCTGCTCCGGTCAGCATCATAACCCAGAATGTTGACACCCTGCACGAAAAGGCCGGCAGCAAAAACATTTACCACATTCACGGACAAATAAACCAGGCAGTCTGTTTAAACTGCGGACAAGTTATGGAAAGCTGGGGCGATGTTGATACCGAAACAATCTGTCCGCATTGCGGCATTCAGGGAATGATGAAACCCAATATTGTCTTCTTTGGCGAAAACCTGCTTTGTATGGACAAAGTCGACCGGCTTTTGGCCGAATGCGATTTATTCCTTTCCGTCGGAACTTCGGGCGTTGTCTTCCCTGCCGCGGCTTTTGTGCAGATAGCCAAATTGCACGGTGCCGAAACTTACGAATTCAATTTGGAAGAAACTTCCAACAATTTTTACTTTGACCGCCATATATACGGCAAAGCCGGAGAAACGCTCCCGCCTTTTGTCGACAGCTTGCTAAAAGCTGCCGGAGAATAAAAAAACAGCCTGCTTGCAAAAACAGGCTGCTCTTTTTTAATCTATATACAAGACTTTATAAATATCATCCTGATTAAAATCATCGCTTATGTCGACACAACGTTTTATCACTTTGTCTGTCTTTTTGGAAACCAGCAAAAAACATTGTGTATCCCGTGCCGGAACCGTATTGTAAAGCGGATGATGATAAGTATCCGTTACAATATAGCTGCCGATTGTAGCGCCGACCAGCCCGGCAAAAAAGCTGTCAAGTTCTCTATGATGATGTCCGTGCCTGACAAATACCGGCCGGTGATGATGAAGTTCAACCACCGGCGGACGGGGACGGTGATGTCCGCCCCATCCGTGCCATGGCCAGGCATGAGCAGTTGAGGTCAAAAGTACAATTGCCGAAAAAACAATCAAAAACTTTTTCATCTGCTTCCTGCCTTTTCTGATTAATCTTTAGGAAGTGGTTTAGGCAGAGCGTCCGGAGCCGGCGGCGGTGGAGGAAAATCCCCGATATGGTCCGGACGCGGACCTTTATGCATTCTTCTGCCTCTTTTCTTATCAAATTTTTCTTTCATTTTTTTCCATTTTTCATGCCGCTCGGCTTTGATTTTTTCAAATTTCGTCTTTTGTTCCTCTGTCAGGATATCTTCAAATTCCTTCATATTTTCCTGACGCAGTTTATCCATTTTTTTCCGCAGATTTTTCATATCTTCCATCAGCGGTTCCACTTGGGTGCGCCCTTCTTCATGAATCTTTTTGGCTTGTTCTCTCTGCTGTTCGGTCAATCCCAGTTCATCAGCCAGTTTGTTTTCCATTTGCTCCATTCTTTGCTCGTGGCGCGAACCGTCTGCCGGCGGAAAAGGCTTTTTCTCCTGGGCATATACATTGGCGGCTCCAAGCATAACCGCTGCGGCACAAACTGAATACAACCATTTTTTCATACTCATTCTCCTTTTAAACATTGTAACTTTTCACTAAGTATCTTCCTGGCATTATGCAGCCGGGATTTAATCGTTCCGACCGGTTCGCCGGCCTTTTTTGCAATCTGTTCGTAGCTCATTTCTTCAAATTCAAACAAAACGACGACCTGACGCAGCTTTCTCGGCAGCGAATCAACCGCTTTCAAAATAATTTTCTGACGCTTTTTGGCATCAACAATCTCCTCGGGCATTGAAACGCTGCTGCAACATTTCTCCAAAACCTCTTCATCGCCGTCCTGCGTCGCATTCTGCCGATATTGCTTTGATTTGAAATAATCTCTGCAAACATTGGCCGTAAGGGTGGAAATCCATTGGGCAAACTTCCCCTGCTCCTGATACTTGTCAAGATTTTGCCATGTTTTGATATAAACTTCCTGTTCAATGTCTTCATTGTTTGAGCCGGTCAGTTTACGGATAATCGCTCTGATACGGCTGCGGTTTTCCAATATAATCTGTTTCATTTATCCAACCATCAACAAACCAAATTCATCAGTGGGCAGCCCCAGTTCTTCAATCACGGATCCGGTTTCGGTTAAATATATCTCTCGTCCCAGATCGCCGAAATTATATTCTGTATAAACATAATCTCTGGGATACAAACCGCCGAACATCAAAACAAGCGCAAACATTCCGGCAAAAGCCTTAATCCGGTTATTTCGCCTTTTTCTGGCAAAATAAAGCGGTTTTGCTTCTTTCAACAATGCAGAAATATCATCCATGTTTACCTCCTTACATAAGGTATAACGAACTATTTTTTTAAAAGGTTCAAAAAAAATCTTCCCCGGCGGCAAACTCATCAAATCCGGCGGAAAATATTTCCCTTGCGGCAAACCGGCACATCACGCCCGTTCATCACGCAGTCCCAAACGTTTTTGACTTCTGCCGGAGAATAGTCTTTATAACAAAAATCGGCGCGATAAAAATCCGCTCTGACTGAAGCTGCCTCCGCCGCAGCACAAAAAGGCTTTTCGGCAAACAGCATAATCTGGCAGTTTTCCGACAACGCCGCATATTTCTCCCCGTTTTTCTGCAGCGGCATCCATTTTTTCCCGCGCGGACAATTTTTGCAGTCATTATCCCTTATGCAGGCCGCGCTGGTAAAAAGCGGCACATCCTGATACACGACAAAAACCGCCGGCAAAGGCGAAACCTGAGCCAGCTCCTGCCAGTTCTGCAAAGAATCTTCAAGCGCCAGGGTTACCCTTCCTGCCCCAATGCTTTTAGCTTCCTGAACAGCCTGGCTGTTCATCATATAGACCGGAGCGTCAAAACTCAAATCAATCCCGTGCCGGGGCAAAACCGACAACCCCCAATAATTTCCGATTTCCCATTTTTTATACCCCTGCCCCAAAAGCCTGGCAATCAGCGGTTCAAACAGTTTCGGACGGCGGCATACGGCCGGCAGGGCCAGACGCACTTTGTTTTTGGGCAGTTTTTTCAAATCCGCCGCATCAAAATCCGGCGACAATAAAATAATAAACTCGTCAATCTCGCTAAAATCCAAAAGCCCGAGATTGGAAACCTTGTCCGTTTTAATGATTTTTCCGCTCTTGCGCGGCAAAATCCTGGCTTCCGTTTCCGGCAGTACGCCATGTTTTTCCGGCAAAACAATCTTTCCGTACAAAGCGCGGCGCAAATCGTTCAGCCGGGAAACAGGCACAAAAAGCCCGTTCAGATTTTCAACGCTGATACCGGCCAGTTCAAACGGTGTATCTCCCGTTTTTCCAAAAGCTTTTTCAACCGCTTCAACAACCTTGCCGGGCGCCTCTGCCGGCAAAAACTTTCCTTCAAGTACCGCCTCAAAACCTTCCGCCTGTGCCGTTATTTTATCCTCTCTGATATTCACGGCAACATTCAGCGGATACCGCGTCTTATATGCGCCGGCTTTCGGATGTTCATACGGATAAGCGCCTTTAACGGCTGTTGAAGAAGCCAGATAGACGTTATATCCTTTTTTCAAGACCGGAGCCTTGGGCGGCAGATGAATTTCCACGGCCGTTCCGGCCTCTGCCTCAAAAACGTTTTTTCCGCCAACCCGCAAATTCTGCAAAGAAAAGCCAAACGGTCTTTCTTCTCCCGGAACATCAATCTGAATACCGTCAAACCGGGCAATTTTATGTGTGGGAACTAAAGTCAGATTTCCATTCTGAACCGAGGCGGTTTTACCGATGAAAAGCCCCCTGTGTCCGACAAAATTCCGGTCAATAATCTCTTTGTTTCTGCCGTTAAAATGAAACTTGCACCACGGCCGGGAAAAAATCTGCCGGATATGTTCCTCTTTCCGCACATCAGCACAGTCGCCGTCCAGAATATGCCGGTAATAATCGGTAACGGCCGCCACATACAAAGCCGTTTTCTTGCGGCCTTCAATTTTCAAAGACGTTACCGGCATTTTCAAAACGTCTTCCTGCAAGGCCATATCTTTCATCGAAAAATAATGCCGCTCTCCGCTCTCTCCGGAAAATACCGCCCGGCAGGGATACAAACACTTCCCGCGATTGGCGCTCTTGCCGCTCTCCATAGAGGAAAACAAACACAAACCGCTGTAAGAATAGCATAAGGCGCCATGAATAAAAGCCTCGGTTTCCAGCCCCGGAATAGCGGCAATTTCCTTAATTTCCGGCAAAGAAAGTTCACGCGCCGCTACCACGCGGGAAAATCCCAAACGCTGCAAAGCTAAAGCCCCTTCTTTATTATGCACGGCCATCTGCGTGCTGGCATGCATTTCCAGTTCCGGATACTGCTCCCGGATAATCCGCGCCGTTCCCAAATCCTGAACAATAACCGCATCAACCTGGCAACGCGAACAGACATCAAGCGTCTCAAGCAAATCCGAAAGCTCGTTTTCCTGCACCAGCGTATTAACCGCGGCAAAAACCTTTCGCCCCAAATGATGGGCATAGCCGACAAAATCCTGCAGATTTTCTTCATTAAAATTTGTTGCCGTCGCCCGGGCCGAAAACTGCTGCAACCCGAGATAAACCGCATCGGCCCCGTAATACAGGGCGGCATAACCGGCTTCAATATCCCCGGCCGGTGCCAGAAGTTCTTTTTTCATGATTCCTCAATTTCACATACCTGATGATTATTTTATTTTCAAAACTTAAATTATTTACTAACAAAAGTCAAAAAAAGAAATCGCCCGCGCCAATGATGCAGACGATTTTTTTACAAAAGAACAAAAAATTAACTTAAGCCTGATAATCTTCCAATTTAAAGTTTTTCAGCTTAACCAAATAGCGGTATGCGTTATAATCAACTTGTCCGCACTTTTGCTCATTCTTATAAAAATGCTCCAACGTATAGCTGTTTTTGGCACTAAAAGCATCACCGCCCGGAATTTTCTTGCTGACATAATACTCAAAACTCTTGCTGTGATAATGATTAAACTGAAAACTTATCTTCTTCGGCTGCTTATGCCAGCGGCACAAAAAACCGGCGTTTTCCGGGCAAACCTTGTTAAAGAATTTAAACCGGCAAAAATGAGAAAGCCGGAATTCTTTTATTCTTCCTGCCCAGGCCGTATTCAAAAACATTGACGGAGAAACAAAATCGGAACAAACGACAAACTGCTCAATAACCGGCTTGCCCTCATCGTCTTTCAAACGTCCTGATGATGAAAAATCTTTGAAAAACCCGAGGACGCAGGGAAACTTCTCATAATTTTTCAACCAGCTGGGTACATCGCTGTATTGCAAGGGAACGGCAAACTCGTCCAAATCCATAAAGGCAATCCAGTTGCTCTCATTCTGAAACTGCCTGATACAATCATTATACGCCGCCATCTGCCCATGTTGATACGGCCAGTCAATCAGGGTAACAATCCCTTTTTCAATATATGGTTTCAAAACCTTCTGATAATTGTCGGAAGAAAAATTATTATAAAGATAAAAATGCTCAAATCCGACAATCAAATGGAAATTAAGCCATTCTTTCATATATTTGCCTTCATTTTTAAAAATAGAACACAAAGAAAGATAATACTTTTTCTTTTCCATTTTCCGGATAGGAAGCAGACTGATAATCCAATTATTCAATAACAAGCGAAAATATTTGCAAAACGCCGAAAATTTTTTCATAAAAACTATATCCTGACCGTTAAAAGATAGAAAAAACTTATACCACCCCTAACTAATAGTCAAACACTTCTTAAATTTTCAACATTCCCCGAACCACAAAAAACCAAAACTTGACTTTCTGCCTCAGCAAAAATTGACGCATATCAAACACACCGTTTTTATAGAGCCGCAGCAGTCTGGGCGCATATTCCCGACGCAGCTTGCGCCTTTCCGACCGGCTCTGGGGCTTTCGGGCTTCTCCGATTGTCATCAGAGCCATCCGTCGGAAAAAACGTTTCCGCAAAACCGCAAATACCGCGTCATCATGATATTTTTCATAAAAATATTCCGCCTCGGCACAATAACTTTCCAGTTTTTTCCGACTGAACGGCGAATGCGATATTGAAGAGGCATTCATCACATAGACATACAAAGGCACAAACAGCTTCACATAATGAAACCCTTTAATCGCCAACTCAAGGTTAAACCCCCAGTCTTCCGCGCCAATCCAGTCGCCAAAGCGCAAATTGCCAATCAACTTGCGTTTTATCAGCTTTGGATAAACGCTGTAATTCAGCTTATGAACATTTTGCAGATAATATCCGGCATCAGCATCGCCGCATTCCTGCTCTATTTTATCAAGATGATATTTTCCGGCAAAAAGTTCCCCTTCGCTGCAGAATGATGCAATTGCCACATCGGCATTTTCTTTTTCTGCAGCGTTTAACAACAATTCCAGCATTTGCGGATGAACATAATCATCAGAATCAACAAAGCAGACAAAATCGCCTTTTGCTGCCTTCAATCCGGCATTTCTGGCCGCGCCGAGTCCTTTGTTTGACTGCGATATCACTTTTATACGCGTATCGCGTTCGGCATATTGCCTCAGAATATCGGCACTCTTGTCCAAACTGCCGTCATTGACCGCAATCAGCTCCCAATCATTAAAGCTCTGATTTTCAATGCTTTCCAAACAAGCCGCCAAATATTTTTCCACATTATAAACGGGAAGAATAACCGAAATCTTCATACATCCTCTCTTTAATATTTAAAATTAAAGCTAGACGATGTTTTTAATCAGGTCAACAACAAAAACAAATACTGTTAATTGCTAGAAAAGCATAAAGAAAAAAAGTTTGACCCTTTTGCGCAAAGACAAACCTTCCGTTCCGATAATTCCGGCCTTTTTAAACGCCCTGATTTGCGGTTTCCAAACAGCCTTCAACTCCTGCGCTTTTTCTTTAGGCAGTTCCGAAACCGCTTTAACCAAGCTGTAAAAGCTGCGGTTGATAATTCTGTGCTTTACAAGCCGCCACAAAACCGGGTTGTTTTCAAAATCTTTTTGCAGCCGTTTATAACAATCCATATGAACACAAAGCTTTTCTGCTTTAAAATCTTTGCGCGTAATTGAGCCTGAAGACAAAATATAATAATATAAAGTCAAAGGAACAAACACGCCTTTAGAAAAACGCCGCATTGCCAATATATTAAAATATAAATCTTCCGCACCCTGATTATCGGCAAAGCGCAAACCGTCCAGCGACGCAGTCCTGTAAAGTTTTGTCCAGACATTATTGCTGACTTTTTTGCGGTTAGTACACATATATTTCAATGGATTTTCAAAAACATCTGGCTTATACCCATCGTCATAAAAAGAAATTTCCGGCATAACGCCATCCGGTACGGCCACAAAATTACAACACGCAAAATCAGCCTGCTCCTTCTCACAAGCCTGATATAAAAACGCCAAAAGCTGCGGATGAAGAATATCATCGGCATCGGCAAAATAAAGATATTTCCCCTTTGCCGCACGCATTCCTGCATTTCTGGCTCCCGGAAGTTTTTTGTTTTCCTGATTAATAACCGTTATCCGTTTATCTTCTTTGGCCAAAGCGTTCATTATATCCGGAGTTTTGTCCACACTCCCGTCATTGACTAAAATAGCTTCAAAATCGCTAAACGTTTGTTTTAAAATACTTCTTACCGTATTTTCCAAATATTTTTCAGCATTATATGCCGGAACAATAACCGAAATTTCAACCATTCTTTTCTCCATTAATAATAATTAAGATTAATAGAGTGCAAACATTCAGTCAATGCAATGATTGTTTTCCCCACAAAAAAAAAGCCCGCTTTGGACGGGCATAAAAAACATAAAATTTTATTTTTTCTGAAGCTCTTTCAATTCGGCAGATTCCCCAAATGTAAAAGAATACTTATACCCGTTCTCTACCATGGCATCAAGCTGTTTGCCGAGTTTCTTGGAGCGTTTTAGCATATTCACCGTCCATCCGTCTGCCCGAAATTCCGCCGTTTTTTTCAAAACGTCAGAAAAATCGTCCATATCGGAATAAACCAAAACCAGCTTTTTGCCTTCCGGCGCCGCAACCGAGCCGCTCTCTTTCAAAATTTCGCAAATACGCTCAAACCCGATAGAAAATCCAACAGCCGGAACAGTCTCGCCCAAGAACTTTCCGATCATCTTGTCATATCTTCCGCCGCCGGCAACCGAAGAACCAAACTTGGCGCTGACAATCTCAAACACCATCCCGGTATAATATCCCATACCGCGCACCAGAGATTTGTCATAAACAATATCAAATTTTCCGCCCGACAAAGCCTTGATTGTTTCAATCACTTTTTTCAAATTTGCCGGCACCGACGCATCCGAGCAGAATTTTTCAAGAGCCGAAAGATCAGACAAATCATTGCCGACAATAATCTCCATAAACTTTTCAACCACTGCCGGAACAAAGCCTTTTTCCAGCAGCTCCGCTTTCACACCGTCCGCCCCGACTTTGTCAAGCTTGTCAAAGCTAATGCAAACCGACGGAACATCATCATCGGCAAAACCGGCAGCTTTGATTAAATCCGTCAAAATCCGGCGATCGTTCACCCGAACGGTAAAATCATCAAAACCGATATTCAGTAAAGCCTGAGTCGTAACATAAATCAACTCGGCTTCCGCATTGCAAGAGGCATCACCGATAATATCAATATCACATTGAAAAAACTCGCGCAGCCGCCCTTTTTGCGGACGTTCGGCCCGAAAGACCTTGTCAACCTGAATACATTTGAAAGGCAGAGTCAAATTCTGCCGGTTATTGGCAAAATAGCGCGACAACGGCATAGTAAGATCATAACGCAGCCCGCTGTCGACCAGATCATCCTCAGACAGATTTTCTTTTGTCAAATCAAGTTTCTGACCACGCTTAAGGATTTTAAAAATCATACTGAGATTTTCGCCGCCGTCGCTTTTGTTCAAACGCTCAATATCTTCCATTATCGGCGTATTAATCCGCTGAAAGCCAAACTTTCTGTATGTATCAAGAATAATTCCCTGAATATAATCCCGCAGCAAAACTTCTTTCGGCAGATAATCTCTGGTGCCTCTGACCGGCAGCGCGCTAATTCCCATAATTTCCTCACTATTATAAATCTTTACAATTTTCCTAAAACTATTACACTTTTTTCTAAAAATCAAATTAAAATTATGCTCTTCAAAAATAAAGCGGAAACCTTTCAGTTTCCGCTTTCGGACTCTTCTGCCGCCTGGTTAAACATTACAGGCTGTAACCGACGGCCCGTCTAAAAAAATTTTCGCCGGAAACTTTGCTCCTTTCGGTATTTCTCTGCCGTATAACATCACGGATAAGCATATTCTTCTTATTGGCAATCTGCTGCCAGGTCAGGTTCTTGGAAACAAAATCATAACCGTTCTGAGCAACCTGCTCTCTGAGTTCATCATTGTTCAAAAGCAAAGAGATTGCTTTAACCTGGCGCTGGCGGTCGACTTCCTGTGACGGAGCATAAAAACCGATGGCTTTGCTGAAATCTTCGTTATCGTTTCTGATATCCGCGCAATGGGCATAGTCATTAAAACCGCTGCGCCCGACAACTACGGCCGTTCTGCAGCCCATAGCCTCAATCGGCACCATACCGAAAGCCTCATTCAGGCTCGACATAACAAAAATTGACGATACATTGTAAACCTGAGCCATCTGCCCTTGGTTCAAAGAAGGCAGGAACACAACATTGTCCATAACCCCGGCCAATTCTTTTTTACATTCTTCGGTAACCGGATTTCCCTTTTCGCCGCTGACCATATAAATCACGTTGCGGTCTTTCGCAATAATTTCTTTCATGGTTCTGGAAAGCTCGACAAAACCTTTATCCGGAACCACACGCCCCAGGGAAGAAACGACTTTTCTGCCGCTCAGATTGATATGGCGCTCGTTACCGTCCAAATCATGATATACAAAATCAGACATCAATGCCTGTTTTGCAGCATCATCCATCGGCTTAAACAACATGCTGTTATATCCCGGCGGGATAACCGTTACTTTATTGGTATCAACCAGATACGGCTCGGCTGCCAAACGGCGTTCCTCATCCGGAGAAGTGGCAATAATAATGTCCGCCTGGTCAAAACCGTATTTTTCATGCTTAATGCGGTCTTCAAAATTGTGCCATTTCCAAACATCTTCCGAAATCTCGCCGTTTTGATACTTCGGCAGATTGCGTTCATATTTTTTATGACCGAGAGAATGGCTGGTAACCAGCATAACCGGACGTTTGCCGGTATCATGCTCAACCCGGTCGCACAACATGGCCGCCGCCAGCATTCCGTCGCGATAGTGTCCTTCAACAACGGCAATATCCTCATAAGTTCCTTCTTTTTTATAATAATCAACCAGATTATCCATCAACTCGCCAAGCAAAGGAACAATCTCTTCTTTCGGCACAAAAGCAAAATTTCCGCCGGCAGGAACACGCAGAACATTACTCTTAATCCGCCCATGCAATCCGGCATCAACCTCATGCCATTGTTTTTCAACGGTATAGTTGATATCCGGCCCCAAATCTTTGAACGTGCCGCCGAATTGGGGGCAAATTCTCGGGTCAACTCTTCTGGTTACCAAATCGACGTCATAATCTTTGTCATAAATGGAAGCCAGCGCTTTCACATAATAAACCTGTCCGCCGGTATCTTGACCGGTAATAACTTTTTTGGAAACGACCTCATCTGTCGGAAAGCCCAATTCATCAAGCTTATAGGCAAAATCGCCCTCGACCAGACCGTGGGTTGAAAACATAACTTTTTTACTCATATTTCTAAATTCCTAATAATGAAAATTTTATTATGCCGTACAAAATAATACGCCTTTTATTCCGAGTCAAGGCTAATAAAAGACTAAAAAGACATTTGTAGATAATTCTTTGAAAAGCGCGGTCTGTATAGGTTTACGCTAAAAATGCGACAAAAAAAAGAATCTCCTGAAACAGTTCGGGAGATTCAATAAGTTACTCAAGAAGAAACATTTTTTTATAAACGAAAATCGCGTTGTCCGTTGACAATATTTCCCAAATTCGACTTAACCAGATTTCTGACTTTCTCATTCGGAATATTATTCATTTCAGTTGCAATCAAAGCCTCGCCGATACGTTTGGTTTCAGGCGATGCGTAATCTTCCAGATACTCTTTCAGCGTCATTAACGCATTCGGCAAACAGCAGTTATGAATCTGCATATTTTTGCATAAGGCCATAAAACGATCGCCGGTCCGCCCTTCGCGGTAACAAGCCGTACAAAAACTCGGCACATAGCCAATCTCCATCAGCCAGCGCACCACCTCGTCCAGCGTTCTTTTGTCGCTGACGTCAAATTGTTCCGACTTATTGTCATCTGGCTCTTCCTCAGCATATCCGCCGACGCTGGTCTTAGAACCGCCGCTGATCTGCGAAATGCCGTAATGTAAGACTCTCTCCCGGCAGGCCTTGCTCTCGCGGGTAGAAATAATCATTCCGGTATACGGCACGGAAATCCTGATACAAGCAACGATTTTGGCAAAAATATCGTCATTAATGCCATTGTCAAAAACGTTTGGATCAATATCATCGGCATGTTTAATCCGCGGCACGCTGATAGTATGCGGCCCCACGCCGTGAACAGCCTCCAGATGCTCGGCGTGCATCAAAAGAGCGGCAAACTCGTAACGGTACAATTCCAGCCCGAACAAAACCCCGAGGCCGACATCGTCAATACCGCCCTCCATAGCTCTGTCCATCGCCTCGGTATGATAGGCATAATTATGCTTCGGGCCTTTCGGGTGCAGCTTTTCATAACTCTCCTTATGATAAGTTTCCTGAAAAAGAATATAAGTGCCGATGCCGGCTTCTTTCAGCTTGCGGTAATTCTCAACCGTTGTCGCGGCAATATTGACGTTCACCCGGCGGATTGCCCCGTTTTTATGCTTAATCGAATAAATCGTTTTAATACTGTCCAGAATATACTCTATCGGATTGTTGACCGGATCTTCTCCCGCCTCCAAAGCCAGACGCTTATGCCCCATATCCTGCAGGGCAATAACCTCACGGGCAATCTCCTCCTGCGTCAGCTTCTTGCGGGCAATATGCTTGTTTTTGGCATGATAAGGGCAGTAAACGCAGCCGTTAACGCAATAATTGGACAGATACAGCGGCGCAAACATCACAATACGATTGCCGTAATAGTCTTTTTTAATCTGCTCGGCCAAAGCAAAAATCTCCTGATTTTTGTCTTCCAGCTCACAATCCAGCAGCAAAATGGCTTCCCTGTGGCTCAAACCTTTGCGTTGACGGGCTTTTTCCAGAACCTGGTCAATCAGTTCGCGGTTATTTTTGTTTTTGTCGGCAAACGCCAGCGTATCCAAGACTTCCTGATGGCAGATAAACTCCTCTGCCTTTAACGATTTCGGATTATACATATATAAAGGCCTTTCTCTTTCGGGGCAGAATACTCTTTCCCGTTAGTTAAAATTCACAGCCGGACTATACAGATTAAAATATAAAGTTGCAAGAAAGAATTCAGTTTTCCGCACCGGCGGCTGAATAGAGCGTTTTGGCAGAAACACCGGACAACCGCCCTATTTTTCCGGCCATAGCGCTGATAATGTCTTGAGGTGCGTCAACGGCAATGCTGATAATGCTCAGCTTTCTTTCCCGATACGGAATGCCCATCCGCCCGATAATATATTCGGCATACTCATGCAAAATCGCATTAAGCTTTTCAACAGAATCCGGATTTTCAACAATAATCCCGATAATTGCCACTCTTGAGGCCATCTTTTCCTCCTATCCCCCATTCTCTCATATTATTGCAAAAAAAGAGAAGATGTAAAGACGGAAAAATTAATCATTATAATCAATAAGTCCACACTTCCATTGAACATCCCGTTTTACAACTTTGGCAGGATTTCCCGCTATAACAGTGTTCTTTTCATCGAATTTCCCTGCCACTACCGAATAGGCACCAACAACTGTTCCATCTGGAATAACACTATTTTTAAGAATAGAGGCATGCATACCAATCCACACATTGTTACCAATAACGATACTATTACTGCAATTAATAATTTTTCCGTTTTGATAAATTGGATGTGTATCATCGGTTTTCAACATAACACCCCAAGACATTGTACATGCATCTCCAATTTCTATATTTCCATGGAGAGTTACATCAAAAACAGCATCCCCTATTCCGGACCCTTTTCCTATATATACATAATTTTTAACATCACCGACAGCCTTAAGTATTCTGATATGTCCAACTGGTTCAATAATATTTTCGCAAATTTCAACACTCAAATTACCACACACATCCAAAAACAACATTTTAAATGCAAGTGGTTTATGTATTATAAGCTGCACATTTCCAGAAGGAATCTTTAAGATTTTAAGTTCTAAAAATTCGACAGGATTAACAATTTTCTTTTCACCATCTATGATAATTATAGAATTCCCGGCATTATAAAATTGTTTTAATCTGGCTTTATTCTGAGAAAGTCTTCGATACTTTTTCAAAAAACTCATAAGTTCATTTCCTCAAACTCAGATAAGGTCATTCCTGAATGCCAGTCAAATTTTCCTTTAGCTTGCTCTCCTGCCGGCCGCCGCTCCAAAATATTACTTTCATTTATACCGTTACATAAAGTACAAAAAGTATCATATCCTAATACAGAATAACCCATAAAAAATTCAAGCAATTCTTTCTTCTTTGAGCAATCAAAATTTTTCAAATCCATATAATTGCGAGGATCATCCTGAATAATACCTGCGGTAACGGCAAATGAAGAAAAATTACAATAATAAATCCTTCCGTCACGTAAATTACGCCAAGGCTGCAATCCCCAACATTTATCAGCCCGGTCAGAAAGCTCTTTTTCTGACAATTTTGAGTAATCTTCATTGGCTGGAAAGAACTTAAAAAACTGCTGATTTTCACCATAATCACGAGAATCTATACCATGCTCATCCAAAAAATTAATCAATTTATCACGTGTAGATTTTGTTGATGGAACAGCTTGAGTATAATTATCTAAAAGTAAAATAACACCATATTTTTTCAACACATAAGCCAACCGCTCATCCGGCAATAAAGTTCCATTTGTTGCCAATAATATTTGCCCAATTTGATTACCATATTTTTCTGCCACCCACTCAATATACTCGGCCAAGTTTTTATAAGTAAGTGGCTCTCCTCCGCTAATCTGAAAAAATCCGACATAATCAACAACCTTAAAATAAATATCTGCTTCTTCTTTTAATTTTTCTAAAGGAATTGATTTTGCATGTTTAATAAAAGGAGTAAAATTCAAACAATATTTACAATTTAACGTACATCCCGTTGTTACAATAATACAAGTATCCCGGACATAGACCTTATCTTGCACATATGCTGCAAATATTGACATTTGTTTTTCTAAAAATTCTGTTGAATCATAAACCATACGATTAGGAAATATCTCTTTCAAAATATTACGCAGCATAATAGCCTTATTTACATCTTGATATTTATAATGTGTAATAATAACAGCATGTTGCTTGAATAATTTGTATTTAAAGTTTAATATACGTATCATTAATTTGGCAAACCACTTTTTTTGAAGATTTTTTATTGAAAACTTTACCAATTTAACAGGAACATTTAAGAACTGCAATACATCAGTTATCCTGCGATTTAGATAAAAACTGGCCTGATCAAAGTCGTCCCCGATCACAATCAACTTTCGGTTTTTAATAAACTTGCCGCCTAACTCATCAAACTCATGCCCCGGCTTATTCCACTTCATTTGTAATCTCCTTTTTACAATTTCATTCTTAGTTTGCGTAACATTATTTTTAATCCGCACGGTTCAAATTTTTCATACGGCTTAGCATAATCACGAATTTTTCGCACAAGATCTTTTTTATCTTTGGTCTCTGCATAACAATGTTTATAAATATACCACGTATGCTTTAGCAATATCCGACACATATTTTTCAACCAGACATTATATACCCCCCCCCGGTATTCATTTTCGATTAAAGAATATGCTTTTTGAAAAAACGAATCTATTGCCGGTAATATCTCGTCACTTATTCCTTTATTCGTAATGCCTGAATTTTCTCTATGAAAAACACTGGAAGTTTTCATTACCGCAAATCTTTTAATTACGAGTGACACATTCATAAAAAACAACGAATCTTCATAAGGCCTCAGCTTTTCGTCAAACCGAATATTTTTTATAGTTTCTTTTTTATAAAGAATACCCCATATCCAGCCATTTTCAATATCACCATTTAATCTCCATGCACTGCCATCTGGCACAGGCGTATTTACAAAAACAATATCATTTACACATCCAGCAGCCGGCAAATCCGTATGATAGTGAAAATCGACAGGAACAGAAATATTATAATTGGGAGCACCGCAAGACACCATATCACAATTGCCTGCTTCCGCTACGCCATACATAATTTCAAAAGCATTTTTAACCAACATATCATCACCATCCAGAAAACATACATATTTCCCTTTTGCATGATCCAAACAATAATTCCGACCAACTGACGGTGTAAAATTACGTTTCTCTGAACGTTTAAAAATAAAACGTCCATCATTACATATTTCACGTAAAATTATCTCATCCGAACCATCTGAAGATCCATCATCATAAATTATACATTCCCACCCATCAATAGTCTGATTTTTTACGGAATCTATAGCATCTTTAATAAAATTTCGTTGATTATAAAAAACAATTCCTAAAGTTATCTTGGGCATCCGCATGTTTTTCTCCTTATTGTCAGCAACGGAACAACATTAAACAAATAAACTTTATTCTGGGTAATCTTAATCAGTGGAACTATCCCGAATAGTTTATAATAAACCTTTTCAGAAGTCTTTTCAGAAAGCGGAATTTCTCTAGATATTTCATCATAATAAGAAGGATGCTTGTCTCTAATCTCCAACTGTATTTTTCTTGATGCTTCAATCATAATTCTATTTTGCAAAACAGACGTATTTGCATCAAAACTTCGATACTTTAACAAAACTTTTTGTAGATTATAAAAATTTGTAACATCCATCAAATCTTCCCACAATTTATAATCTTCCGCGGGAGAATATCTTTCATTGTAACAAATATCATTAGATAACAACACACTTTTTCGTATCATTGATGCAGGATGCGCCAAATAACAACCTTTAGTCAAATGAATTTTTATATCCAAATCAAACTCCGGATGCTGCTGAAACACATGAGTTCCACCACCAAAAACTTCACATAAACCAGATACAACACCTACTGCAGGATTCTTATCCAAATAAGCAACCTGCACTTCAAATCTATCCGAAACAGAAATATCATCATGATCACAAATAGCCAGATATTCCCCCTTTGCCAAATCAATTAATCTGTTTCTACTGGCCGAAATTCCCAAATTTCTTTCATTACAATAATATCTTATTCTTTTATCCTTATAAGATTTAACAATTTGTTCAATCTCCTTATTTTCAGGAGAATCATTTAACAAAATAAACTCAAAATCCCGAAATGACTGTTCCAATACTGAAGCAATCATTTCTTGCAAATGTACTTTATTCGTATTATATAAAGGCGTTAGCACAGAAACTTTAGGCATTATCCCTCCATTATATTATTATAACGTTGAATATCTTTGGTCCAAGAAGCAAATCTTGAATCAGATGTCAGATTATAATGTTTAATATCATCTGCATTATTATCTTTTTGATACCACGGTAAATGTTTGGCGGTAAAATTTCCGGCTACACGAATTGCAGAGTAAAAAAATCTTTCATCTAATTTTCCCGGACGATACAATGCAAAAGTCGTATCTATATCAGCATGATAAATATCAAGGCGATCTTTTAGTCTGTTTTTCCAAAAACGACTTTCCCAGGCAATAACCGTCTCATTAACCTTATTCCGAGGTAAATCATCTATTTTTAATGCAAAACCAACTTTAGTTATACACTTATACTCCCCTAACAGACGGTATAATTCTGACAAAAAATCATCAGGCAAATCTGCATTAAACTCAATGTCTGGATCTGATACTATATATAAAGAATGTTGAATGATGTCATCAAATAAACCTGATTCCCAAAATACCCTGTGTCCATAATTTTTATCCATGAAATAAACATGATAAGGCAGTACATTTAAATATGCCAACAAAGGCTCATAATCAGAATGATTATCAATAATATGAATATTTTTAAGACCATACATCTCTAGCTTGGTTATCATTTGCTGTAAATATCCTAGCCTATTATAAGATATCAAATATATAGGAATATCTTTTACATTGAAATTAGGATCCTTTGTAAAAGAAGATTTTCTTACTTTATACTTTTCAACTAGCTCTTCCCTCAATTTTCTACGTTTTTGTTTATTAAAAGGATGACGAAAGCTAGAAACTAAACATCTAAGTCTTTTATTATTCAACAAAGAAACCTCATCAACAGAAAGAATATTATTAACAATCATTTCACTTCCCTTATTACATATTCTATCACTACATTCCTCTATAGAGAAACTGATTCCACATATTTTAACTTTCATTTTCCCCTTACTATTTCTTTTTCTTTGAAAGAAAAATCTTTTTATCCTCCGCCCAAATTCACAGATTTTCCCCGAAAATTGCATAAAAGTAACAGGATCGGCAATTTTTTGAGATTGAGCAACAACCAGACATCCCAACAAACGTTCCAGCACATGAGCCTTTGTAGAAATCTTACGGTTTACGGAAGCCTCTTCAAAATCAGAGATATCAATACCCAGCTTCTTTAAAGGATTAAGAAGAAACGCTCTGCACCAAAACATTGTACCGGCAACATAACCGTAAAATACATTTTCATACCCAAGTTGCTTTAAGATTTTTATTGCCTCCTGCTGAGCCCGAATATCATCTTGTTCTTTATTGACAATCAGACGATAATCCGCCGCCATTCCAAGTTTTTTATCTTTTTCAAAAGCGCTTATTATGTTTTTTACAGTCTTTTCAGACTTCAAAATAGCCAATGCATAATGACGCCACTTTGCCCCGGACATATCAAAATATTTCAAATGAGCACCCAGGGGCATATCCCGTTTGGTATGTAACTTCACAACATAACTATAATCATTCAAATCGACCTGGTTTAAGACATGAACAAACGACCCTGCATCAAAGCCCCGATTTTCAACCACCTCAATATGAGCCTTAGGAAAAGCAGACAGAACATCAGCCTTAACCTCACCATCATCAGTAACCATTGTTACAAAAAGCTCAAACGGATAGTTGGCCAACTTTTGTATGCAGGATTTAAGCTCCGGCCACAATTCGGAATAAAAAACATGGGCATGAACAAGTATCGGCTTCATCTCAAATACCACTCCACGGTTTTGACAATGCCGGAAGCAAAATTCTCATCGGCTTTCCAACCCAGTTCATTTGTCAGTTTGTCGGCATCAATGGCATAACGCCTGTCATGTCCGGCCCGGTCAGCGACAAAAGTAACCAAATCGGCATATTTCTTGCCGCCGGCGCGCGGTTTCTTCTCATCCATAATCCGGCAGATTTCCGAGACGATTTCCAGATTGGTCTTCTCGTTATGCCCGCCCACGTTATAAGTCTCGCCGGCTCTGCCCCGATGATAAATCAAATCAATCGCTTTGCAGTGGTCAAGCACATACAGCCAGTCGCGGATATTTTTGCCGTCGCCGTAAATCGGTATCGGCTTCTCGTTCAAACAGTTGCTGATAATCTTTGGAATCAACTTTTCCGGATGCTGTTTCGGCCCATAATTATTTGAACAGTTAGAAGTCGTTACGTTCATACCAAACGTATGAAAATACGCCCGTACCAGAAAATCAGAACTGGCTTTGGAGGCCGAATAAGGCGAATTCGGCGCATAAGGCGTTGTTTCTTTGAAAAATCCGTCTTCTCCCAGCGAGCCGTAAACCTCATCAGTCGAAATATGATGAAAGCGGCATTTTTCATAACCGGGCTTGCATTTTCCCGGCGCGTTCATCCAATGCTTCCGGGCGTTTTCCAGCAAGTTGAACGTCCCGACAATATTGGTTTCGATAAACGGACGCGGCCCGGAAATCGAATTGTCAACATGGCTTTCCGCCGCAAAGTGAACCACGCCGCGAATGTCATAATCCGCAAACAGCTTTTCAACAAACGCCTGATCGCAAATATCCCCTTGCACAAAGCAATAATTCTTCATCCCGTTGCATTCCGCCAGATTGTCCAAATTCCCGGCATAAGTCAGCTTATCCAGATTAATCACCTGATATTCCGGATATTTCTTTGCAAAATACGGCACAAAATTAGAACCGATAAACCCTGCTCCGCCGGTTACTAAAATCGCTTCAGACATTCTTCAAGCCCTTTCTTCCAATGGGGAATTTCCATCCCGAAACTTGTTTTAAACTTTTCCTTGTTCAGCACCGAAAAAGCCGGACGTTCCGCCGCCGTCGGATAATCCTTGCTTTCAATCGGCAAAACTTTGCACTTCCGGCCGCCTTGCGCCATAATTTCCGTGGCAAAATCATACCAGGAGCAAACGCCCTCGTTGCTAAAATGAAAAACTTCTTTATATCCCGCTTCCAACCGGGGCAAAACGGCGGCAACCGCCTGCGCCAGATGAGCCGCATAAGTCGGTGTCCCGACCTGATCAAACACCACCTTCAGTACGTCCTTTTCAGCGCCCAGCCGCAGCATTGTCTTCACAAAATTGTTGCCAAACGGCGAATACAGCCAGGCCGTCCGCAACACAACCGCCGCCGGCGCCGTTTCTAAAACCGCCTGTTCTCCGGCAAGCTTGCTTTTTCCGTAAACCGATTGCGGATTTGCCTCGTCATCCTCCACATACGGACGGCATTTCCGACCGTCAAAAACATAATCCGTAGAAATCTGCACCATCGGTATTCCGGTCGCCGCCAGATTCTTCGGCCCCATAGCATTAACGGCCCATGCTTTCTCCGGCTCACTTTCCGCCTTGTCCACCGCCGTATAGGCCGCGCAGTTTATAATCGCCTCAAACGCCCGCGTCCGGCAAAAAGCCTTCACCGCCTCCGCATCGGTAATATCCAGATCGGCATAATCAACATATTCGGCCTTATCCCCGAGAATAAGCCGCAATTCATGTCCCAACTGCCCGTTTGCACCCGTTACTAAAAACACGGCTCATACTCCTTAAAAAACGGCAATTTCAAATCCTTATCCGACAGCGTTGCATCTTTAAGGTTAATTTTCCAATCAATATCCAAATCAGGATCATCAAAACGAATACCGCCTTCGCTCGCCGGATTGTAAAAATTGTCGCATTTATAAGAAAAAACCGCTGTTTTGCTCAAAACGGAAAAGCCATGGGCAAATCCGCGCGGCAGCAAAAGCTGGCGTTTGTTTTCACCGGACAATTCAACCGCAACATATTTTCCAAAAGTCTTGGAACCGGGACGCAGGTCAACCCCGACGTCCAATACCGTCCCCTCAATCACACGCACCAGCTTGGCCTGCGAAAATTCACCTTTTTGAAAATGCAGCCCGCGGATAATGCCGTAAGAAGACCTCGACTGATTATCCTGCACAAAATGATAATCAAGCCCGTGCGCGGCGAACTCGTTTTGATTATGGATTTCAAAGAAATATCCTCTGGCGTCTTCAAAAACCCGCGGCTCCAAAATATAAACGCCGTCAATTTCCGTCTTAATAAATTCCATGATACTCCTCATAAATCTTCTGCAAATACTTCTTATATGCGCATCCGTCTTTGAGCGATTTAATAAGCGCAGCCATCTGCTCATCGTCGATAAAACCGCGGCGGTAGGCAATCTCTTCAATACAGGCGATTTTAAGCCCTTGCCGCTGCTCAATAATCTGCACAAACTGGGATGAATCCATCAGGCTGTCCGGTGTTCCGGCGTCCAGCCAGGCATTCCCGCGCCGCATCGGCACCACGTTCATCCGTCCCTCTTCCAGATAAAGCCTGTTCAAATCGGTAATTTCCAACTCGCCGCGAGCCGAGGGTTTCAGGATTTTTGCCTTTTCAACCACATCCGACTTATAAAAATACAACCCGACCACCGCATAATTTGATTTCGGATTCGCCGGCTTTTCTTCAATAGACACGGCCTTAAAATCCTTATCAAATTCCACCACGCCGAAACGCTCGGGATCAGAAACATGATACCCGAAGACCGTCGCCCCCGGATTATGCGCAACCTCTTCGCGAAAAGTGTCAATCTGACCGCCCAGATAAAAGATATTATCGCCTAAAATAAGGCAGACATCGTCATCACCGATAAAATCCGCTCCGATGGTAAAAGCCTGGGCAATTCCTTTTGGCTCGTTCTGAATGGCATAATGAATATGAAGCCCCAAATGAGAACCGTCTTTGAACAAAGCCTGAATATTCGGCGTATCTTTAGGCGTGGAAATAATCAAAATCTCCCTGATGCCGAACAACAATAAGGTTGACAACGGATAATAAATCATCGGCTTGTCATAAACCGGCAGCAGCTGTTTTGAAATCGTCTGCGTCAGCGGATACAAGCGGCTTCCGCTCCCTCCCGCAAGAATAATGCCTTTCATCTTACTTTTCTCCTCCCGCTGAATATTTTATCTTCTCCGACCACAACGGCACAAAGCCAAAAAGCTTAGCCACTTTAGTCCGCTGCTTTTTTCTGATTGTCAAAAAAGGCAAAAAGCCGAACAGCTTAACTCTTTTAACCCAATCGGCATTTTCCTTCGCCGCCTTCCACAACTCGGGATATGCCGTACGGATATTTTGCTGAATACGGCTTGTCGCCGCCTGCATTTTTCCTTTTTGAGAATGTGTTGTATTGCCGGCATAATCACGATATAAAAAAAGCACCTCCGGCAGATTGGCAAACTTTGTAACAGCTGCCAGCCGGCTCCATAAGGCATAATCCTCGGCGGGACTAAACGCTGTGTCATAAGCGATTTTATTTTTCTGCAAAACAGATTTTCTGATCATTGTTGCCGGATGGCAGAACGGACTGCAAAAAACAAGAGATTCTTTAATCTTCGCATCTTCTTCCGGAAGTTTCCGGATCTTTGACGTTCCGAGTTTCAAAACGGCACACCCGACAACCCCGACTTCCGGATGAGCATCAAGAAATGCCGCCTCTTTTTCCAGACGCTCCGGCAAAGACACATCATCATGATCCATCACGGCCAGATATTCTCCTCCGGCTGTTTCAATTAACTTATTGCGCGCGCCGGAAATTCCGAGATTCTGAGTATTCTTCAAATACCTGATTCTTTTGTCTTTATAAGATAAAACAATATCCTCAACCCGAGGATCCGTAGAACAATCGTTCATTATCAGAAATTCAAAATTCTGATATGTCTGTCCAAGAATACTCTCAATGGCAGCCCGTAAAAATTTTTCATTCGTATTATATACCGGCATCAACACAGAAACCTTAACCATAGCAGCCCCCGGTATAAAGAAAGATAAAAAGAAAATCGGGATGGTGACAAATACCAGCAAATAAAATAGATATAAAAAGGTACCTTCCGGTTTTTAGAAACTTATGTTTCCTGAACATAGCCGGAACATCCCGATGACAATTCTGACTGAAGAAAGCATCTTGAATACAAGCCTCAAAAGAGACTATTGCTTCAGACAACTGAGAACAAGCAACAAAAAATCTACCTGCAACCGACACAGACGCCCAATCCACAACCTTCTCCAATTACACGATTCAAACGTCCAAATAACGGACGTCTAAATTTCTCAAAAAGGTTTTGAGGGATTAAACTTGTTAAAATATAAAATATCAGAAGATATATCTAATATTTATCCAATAAAACTGTATCATTTATACAAATTATACTTGCATAATTTTTTTTATTATTTAAGATAACGCCATATGAAAAAATAACGTCCGTTATTTATTCCCGCTTACAGATTGATTTTGCATAAAATTATAAAGCGTCCGCCGGCTCACATGAAAAGACCTGGCAATTTTTTCTTTGGCAACATTAGCTTTAATCATCTCTTCAATCTCTCTTTCTTTACCGGTCAATTTGCAAAACCTGTTGCGGCTGCCTTTGGGACGCCCGAGCTTTTTGCCTTCCGCTTTCAAACGCGCCAAAGCCTCTTTTGTACGCTGACTGATAAGATTCCGTTCAATCTCGGCAGACAACCCGAAAGCAAAAGCCAAAACTTTCGATTGAATATCCGCACCCAGACGATAATTGTCCTTAATCGTCCAGACCTGAACATCTTTCTTCATGCAATGGTGCAAAATGCTCATCACCTGCAATAGATTTCTCCCCAGCCGCGACAACTCGGACGCAATAACAATATCCCCTTTTTTCAGAACTTTAAGCAACTGTCCTAATTTTCTTTTTTCCAAATCTTTCACGGCGCTGATTGTCTCGTTCATCCATTTCTCCACCTCAATCCCGTTTTCTTCTGCAAACCGCTCAATCTCAAATCTCTGATTTTCTGTTGTTTGCTTGTCGCTGCTCACGCGAATATATCCATAAATCAATTTTTTCTCCTAAAATAAAAAATCCTGCCGATTCTGGCAAAGGCAAATCATAACATATTATGTAAAACATAATATGTTTGCAGAAATAACAAAGAGATTATATAATGAACAAAAGCAAAGGAAGAAGAAACGGCTGACGGCGTTAAAGAGCATAATAAAAATCAATCATAACAAGGCGTCTGTCGGAGCATTTCTTTTTCTGTTTTTGGGTTAAAACATATTTATCGGCAAACGACGTTACCAATCTTCCGGTCTGACTTTCATCTGTCCGCTTCTTTTTTCCCAAAACCGTTACACAAATCCTGCAATTCGTTAATCAGCAGCGCCGCATGATAACCGTCGCAAACGGCATGATGCATCTGCACGGCCAAGGGGGCATAAATTTTTTCGTTTTTCTCAACAAACTTGCCCAAAGTAAAAATCGGCAAAAGATAATCATCAGATTGCGGCAGCTCAAGATTAAAAGATGTAAAATTCACCCAAGGCAGACAAGAGATGTTAAAAAGGTTTTCCGGTCTCTCCGGCTTGGGGGCAAAAGTCTCAATTTCTCCGTATTTTTCCCAATCCCGGACATAATCAAGATAAAACTCATCAAACTTATTGGAAAACGGCGTCCATAACCTTGAAAAACATTTGCTTTGGCTATGAAAAACCGTATACTCCGGCCAGATTTCGCGCCAATAGCCAAGTTCTCCGTTTTTATTGTAACAAGTCCGAAATTCTGTGTACCGATTGACAACCCGGCTCAATAAATGAACAAAAACCGGAAAAAACATCAGTTCTTTTTTTTTCGCGCTTTGCACCAAACGGACAACATCCAACTCAACCGTAAGACTGAAACGACAGGGAACTTGCCGGTAATAATGCTCAAAATACTCCCGCCTTTGCCAATTCTGCTTATCAACCAATACAAAATCCATCTTTTTCTCCTCCGCAAAAGACTAGCAGCAATTGGTTAAATTATCGTTTTCACACTCGGCTATATTTCCGCATCAGATTTTCCAAAATAATCCAGTCGTCCGGCTCGTCAATTTCCGTCGCCGTATAATCCGGCATTTCAAAAACCGAAATCTTCCCGGACAAACGGTTTTTGTCCTTTATAATATTGCCAACGGAATTAATGTAACAGGCGCCGTTTTCCATCATCATCCCGGAAAAATCCTGTCGGCGCGGACGGCTGCGGTAATCATAATTCAGGCTTTTTCCGTCTTCCGACCAAAAAAAACGTTTGCACCGCACGCAGGAAAGCGCGGAATCCGCCTGCTCCGACTTCATCTGGGCAAACATCTCATCAATATGCCGAAAGTTCAGTAACGGAGACGTTGCCTGTATCAAAAAAATATAATCTTCCGGCGGCAAATTGCTTTTGTTGATATATTCCAGCATAACGCTTTCGGTTGAAGATGTATCTTGGGCATTGTCCGCCTCCCGGTCATATACTGATAATTTATTGAACTTAAAATCCAAAACAATGTTTTTTATCTCGACACTGTCTGTGGCAATAACGACCTTATCAATGCAGGCAGCCTCATCAGCTGCTTTTGCCGTCCAAAAAACTAAAGGCTTTCCGTTCAAAAGTTTTATATTTTTCAGCGGGATAGACTTTGACCCGCCCCGCACCGGAATAAACGCAATATTAGTCATTTAACTGCCTCATATCAAAAATTTTAGCAAAATTCTTTGCGACAACAACACCTCAAATAAATGCCTTTTTTACATTTTTTGCTAAACTGTTCCGCAAGGGTACCCCCCCCCCGCACACGCAATAGTTTAAAAAGTCTATACATTTTTGTGTTAAACCATTGTCCCATATACATTCCGAGCGGCATCCCGTAACATTCAATTTTTAACTTCGGAAAATATTGTTTTAAAAGTCTTTTCAAATTCTTAGAACTGAAAAACCACAAATGTCCTAATCCTGTACGATATTTCAACACAGCTTTTACTTTTGCCCTGCTTTCCTGAGGAACCTCAATAAACAACACGCCTCCCGGTTTTAATATTCTTTGAAAATCCTGCAAATAAAGATGCAAGTCCTCCACATGTTCCAAAACGTGCGATAAAAGAACCATATCAAAACTCTCATCCGGCAAATTTCCCGGCCGGAAAATATCATTATAAAGAGCAGCTTTCGGCAAACGAGACCGAGCCTTCTGAAACATTTTTTCATCTGGTTCATAGCCTGTCAAATCACAACCGTAATTTTCAAAAATCTTCAGCAAAGAACCACACCCGCAGCCAATCTCCAAAATCTTTTTGCCATAAATGTCAGGCTCAAATTCAAAAATAAAATTCTTTTGCGCCTCCGCCCGAAAATTCATCTTTGTAATATATTGGGGAGACGCCTTTTCTCCTCTCTCCGTACGATATTCCTCTTTGTAGTAATCGTAAAAATTCTGCCCGTCCTCAACCTGCGTATAAAAGAAATGGCAATGCTTGCATTCCACAACATCCAAGCCTGAAAAATCAGGATTTTTATTTATATGTCCAAAATTAGAACTTCCGCACACAGGACAATTTTTCATATTAATTTCCTTTCAATTTTTCTATTAAATTTTCCAGACAAACATTCGCCACCAACAATAGGCCTTAATGAAATTTCTTCTCTTCTTTTAATTTGTCAAAATGCTCAATATCCCGATACGCAAAAACTTTCGCCGGATTTCCTCCGGCAATCGCACACCGGGGAATCTCTCCGTGAACAACCGCTCCCGCCTGAATAATCGCCCCTTCCCGGATAATTGTTCCCGGCAGGATAATAACGTCTATCCCCAACCAAACAAAATCTTCAATAACAACATCTTTATAAACATACGTCGAATCATACGGGATTTCCGTACCTTTGTTATAATTATGATTTTCGGTCAGGATTTTACACCCGGCGCCGCTATGAAAATAGTTCCCGATTTTACATTTTCCGCCGCCTGTAATCCGCATCCCGTTAAAATTCACAAAATCTCCCAATTCGGTATTCGGGGTAACCCAGCTCGGATTGTTTACTTTCAAACCAATCCCGACAGACCTGGCAATATTTTTAACCTCTTCTCCATAAATCATTTTATTATCTAGCAAACAGTTGCTCCCACCCAAAAAAGCAATCTCAGGTTGTTTATGGCGTTTGCTGACTTTTATCCCAAACAGATATTTTTTCACAAATCCCGGGGCTTTGACCTTTTTCCGCACCGGAATCCCCAAAAGATAAAATACGCTTATAAGCTTGTCCCCGTCTGTATATTTTTTCTTACCGAATAAAACAAAACTCATTTTGCCACTTTCCTTTTCAGTTTTTTCCGCTGAACTTTTTCAATATCCAAAATATCTTCCGACTTTTCCGTCAGCGCCAACGCCACATTGCGCAAGTCCCGCGCCAGTTTCTGCATTCCTGCCGGTTCCAGACTGGCGGCATGATCGGTTCCTTTCCAGGTTCTGTCCAGCGTAAAATGCCTTTCAAAATAAGTCGCGCCTAACGCCAAAGCGGCAATATCAACCGCAATTCCCAAATGATGCCCGGAAAAGCCGATGGCTTTCACCTCTTGTCCGTAAGTTTCTTTAAGCCGGGTTATCTCTTTCAGGCAAATATCCTCAAATGGCACCGGATAGCCGGACGTACAGGCATATATCACCATATCTTTCGCCCGGTCTTTCATCTTGAAAAAATCCACGATTTTGTGCTCTTCTTCTTTGGTTGTCATTCCGAAAGAAAGATGTATTTCACCGCAATAATTGTCGCGGAGATACGCCAACATATCAAAATCCAGATTACAAGCCGAAGGAACTTTAATCATCTTCGGATTCAAAGAAACAATCTCTTTGGCCGCCGTCAAATCCCAGGTCGAAGTCGAATAAATAAGGCCTTCTTCTTCACACCATTTCTTCAGTTGGGCATTTTGCGCCAGGTCAAACTCCAAGAACTCACGATGCTCGCCATAAGTTTTTCCGTAACTGTTTTCCGGATGAGGATGCGGCGCATTATACTCTTCCGGGGTCAACAATTCTTTGTTCGTCCGCTTCTGAAATTTGACCACATCTATGGCCGAAGCCGGATTTAAGGTTTTAAACACCCCCAAAAGCTTTATCATTTTGTGGGCAATTTCAATATCGCCTTTATGGTTGCAGCCGATTTCCGCAATAACAACGGGATATACCATTTCTTTAATCCTTCTTCTTCAAAAAAGTTTTTCTAAAACGCAGTTCTTCATTAAAATTATGAGACGTCTCAACATTAAGCAAAAAATTATAACTATTTGGTTCTTCAATAAACCTGTCTGTCCGGCGGGAAGTTGGAAGTTTCAACGGCGTCGGCAAATCCAACCCGTGTTCCTGCTCCTTATCGTTAAAAGCAAAAACATCATCTTCGGAAAGCTCTCCCAAAACCGAATAAATATAATAAAGGATAATCAGCCCGGCCGAAGGATGACGCAGACAGGAAGTCTGCCGCAGCCGGCGATAAATTTCCGATGGGCAATAAATCAGGCTCTGTGGCTTTTTCCGGCAAAGCTCAAACAAACTGTCAAGAAACAAATCAACCGATGCGCTGTCTACTCGGGACTGCCATTTGTGCCAATAGTCGTCAATCATAAAAATCCATTGATAATCCCGCTCCATATTGCCGCAGGTAAAAGTCGGCCCGACTCCGTTATGAATCCAGACATTAACTTTTGTGCCAATATCTTCAGCCAGTTCCGGTGTTAGCGCAAAAGAATTAATACGCATCACCACATCGCGGGAATCAATTTGCCGCCCAAGCCCGCTGCCGACAATATTCGGAGAATTTCCAACAACCGCCAGGCTTTTTCCTTTCAGCCAATCGGCAAACCTGTTGTGTTTCCGGTTGTCTTCCATCGTGTCAAAAATAAAAGCAGCTTTTTTAATCTTATCATTCTGAATTTGGTGCCGAACGGCAAAAGAGGACAACGGCAGAAAGCTCTCAATTTCTGTCAGACCGAATTTTGAGACATAATATTTCAACCCGATTTCACAGCGTTTTTCTTCACCCCGTTCCAACAATGACTGCAAATACATCAGATAAATAAGCGGATGTTCCATTTGCTCCACAAACAAAACATATTCCATCATATTAAGGGTGCGGTCGTCACAGCCATATAATTCCCAAAAAGAACGAATGGTATAAAAGGCATTTTGCGTTTTACGGGCAGCATTGTCAGCCTCCCGTTTCTCCAATGCGGACAAAAGCGGCTCTTTTAACGGCAGCTTTCCGGTTTTGGGCTTTTTGGTATAAACTTTCATTCCGAGAAAGTAATATTTTACTTTCCCGTTATTTTTTACTTTTTTAATAACAGACACTCTCACAATCCTTGTCACGGAAATTGTTAGTAAGAATTAGTATATACGCATTGCTGGCTTTGTAAATATTATTATTAAAAAGTGTGAATATATTTTTGACTAAATAAAAATTTTATAAAAACGAAGGAACTGATAAATACATTTTTTATTTTTTTGCCCCTTACTTTGACAATGATCCTTATGATGCTTTTTGATAACTTGCCCCTAAATTTGACGATGAACCGAAGAACTCCCGAGGGAGTTCGAACCTTTTACTAAATACAAAAAAAACCGCCATAAAGGCGGGTTTTTTAATTGGTGGGAGTTGAGAGGTTCGAACTCCCGACCCTCTCGGTGTAAACGAGATGCTCTTCCAGCTGAGCTAAACTCCCATTTTGTTTACAAGAAACCTTATACACTCATAAATTTAATAAATCAAGCAAAAAAAAATAAAAAAATCGACTTTTTTGAAAAACAAACATTTTCAGACAGATAGAAAATAAAGTTTTTCAAAAACAACAATTTTTGCCGACTGTTTTTCAAGCGCCGAATATCTTTTATATCTCCATCCCGGCCGGCAACCGGTATTGAGAGAGACATCCGCCTGTCATAAAACCGTACATTTCCGCAGTTTTATGCTTTTTAACAACAACCGCCTTAAAAAATCCCGGCCGGAGTATTTTCTCCGGCCTTTTTACAATAAGACTTTAAAAGAAAAGAAGCCGCGTCATCTAATCGCGGCCTCCTCTCGGTACTCTTTTAACATAACGGACAGTCGGCTTCGTTGGGGTCGGCTGCTCTTGTTGCTGTATATTTTTTTGTTTTCCTGCCTCTGAAAGGGCTCCAACCACTTCAACGGCATTTCCAATTCTGCCGGAAATATTTTTTATCCGGTTAACCCGTTGGTCAATCTCCATCGGCAAAGCCTGCCCCAAAATATATTTGGCGCAATTAAGCTCGCCTTTTTTGCGTCTGACTTTAGAAGCCAAATCTCTCCCCGGCTGAGTAACTTTATCAACCGCCTCGTCAAACTTTTCCAGCTTTTCATAAATCTTGTTAAAAATCTTACTGCCGTCCTGAGCGTGCATCTGGGTTGCAGACAAAGAAAAAGCTCCGATTGCAATCAGCGCAACGCGGCGTAATTTTTTTCCGGCATCATCAAATTTGAAAATTTTCTTCATACATGAATTCCTTCAGTTAAAACAAAATTTCAATTATATAATAACTCATTTTGTCTAAAATGGCAATAAAAAATTAAAAATAGCCATAATTTCTTCCAAACCGGCAGTTTGCAGGCTTTTCCGTCTGACAGATTTTTCCGGCAACAACAACTCATATTTTAAAGCAAAATAGTTAAATATCTCATAACGTGCATTCTGTAAAAATAAAAAAAGCCGAATCGTAAAACCAATCTATAAAAAAACGGAATCCACCAAAGAAATGAATTCCGTTTTAAATACTCCGTTAATAAAAAGGACCGGCACAAAGCCGATCCGCTGTTTATTAGTTTACAGAGTCTTGCAGAGCTTTACCAGCCTTGAATTTAGCCTGCTTGCGAGCCGGGATTTTAATCTCAGCGCCGGTGCGCGGATTGCGGCCGGTTGTAGCAGAGCGTTTAGATACGGCAAAAGTACCGAAACCAACCAGACGAACTTCGTCGCCGGATTTCAAAGCAGAAGTAATTGTAGATACAAAAGCATCCAAAGCTTTGGCAGAATCAGTTTTGGTCAAACCGGTTTCATTAGCAATGCTAGAAATTAATTCGTTTTTATTCACGGTGAAGACTCCCTCTAATAAAAGTTATAAATCATTATAAGGCGGATTATTCCTTGATTCCTCAAGCCTAACGCCCCTTACACAAAAAATTTAAGCTTTATTTTTTAGCAAAGTCAAACAAAAACCGCCTTTTCACCCCAAAAAATCCACATTTTTCCGCACAGAAACAGATTTTTTCAGGTTATTAACAGGAAAAAACCGGCAAAAACCGCACCAGAGCTTGATTCTCAGGTGATTCGCATTGCGATTCTGCGCCCGCAGCAGAGTCGCAAAAAAAGCCGGCATCCTTATTTTAAGGAAACCGGCTGCAACAAGATTCTGAAAAATTATTTTTCTTTCTGAGGTTTGATTTTTCGTTTCAGCGCAATATCCAAAACTTTTGAAACCTCGTCAACCGGAATAATTTTCATTCCTTTTTTAACATTATCCGGAATCTCGGCCAAATCTTTTTCATTGTCTTTCGGGATAATAACGGTTTTAATTCCGCCGCGCAAAGCCGAAAGCAGCTTTTCTTTCAGGCCGCCGATTGGCAACACCCTGCCCTGCAGCGTAATTTCGCCGGTCATCGCCACGTCTTTCCGAACCGGTATTTTTGTCAGGACGGAAACCAAAGTCGTATACATCGCAATACCCGCCGATGGCCCGTCTTTTGGCGTTGCCCCTTCCGGAACATGAACGTGAATATCCGTTTTTTCAAAGATTTCCGGATCGATTCCCAATTGTTTGGAATGCGCCCGGACAACCGAATAAGCCGTTTCGATGGATTCTTTCATCACATCGCCAAGCTTGCCGGTCTGTGTAATTTTGCCTTTTCCGGGCATATCAACCGCTTCAATAAACAAAATATCCCCGCCGACTTCTGTCCAGGCCAATCCGGTCGTCACACCGACATGGTCTTCGGATTCCGCCTCGCCGTAACGATATTTGATAACGCCGAGATATTTTTCCAAATTCTTGGCATTAACCTCAATATGGCCTTTTTTCTCCAACAAAATATTTTTAACCGCTTTGCGCGCAATTTTAGAAAGCTCGCGTTCCAAATTACGCACGCCGGCCTCGCGGGTATAATAGCGGATAATATCGCGTATGGCATCATCCGTAATCACAAGCTCATGCGGTTTCACGGCATTTTCCTCAAAAATCTTCGGAATCAGATGCCGCTTGGAAATCTCGATCTTCTCATCTTCGGTGTACCCGGAAAGGCGGATAATCTCCATACGATCCAACAGCGGCCGCGGCATATCCAGAGAGTTTGCCGTTGTTACAAACATCACATCGGACAAATCATAGTCAACTTC
Organism: uncultured Pseudomonadota bacterium; assembly: GCA_949300375.1. Classification (GTDB taxonomy): domain Bacteria; phylum Pseudomonadota; class Alphaproteobacteria; order RF32; family CAG-239; genus MGBC133411. The sequence continues at coordinate 8,270 of CASGEB010000005.1, read as the reverse complement.
CAGATAATGGTCATTAAAAGCCGCATTTTGCTCCGGATCCAAGACCTCCAGCAATGCAGAACTCGGATCCCCGCGCCAATCGTTACCCAGCTTGTCAATTTCATCAAGCAAAAACAACGGATTGGACGTTCCGGCTTTTTTCATTCCTTTAATAATTTTGCCCGGCATAGAACCGATGTATGTCCGTCTGTGTCCGCGGATTTCTGCTTCGTCGCGCATACCGCCGAGTGAAGCGCGCACAAAATTGCGCCCTGTCGCCCGCGCAATCGATTTACCCAGAGAAGTCTTGCCCACGCCCGGAGGCCCGACCAGACACAAAATAGGCCCTTTGACCTTTCCGGCCCGGGACTGTACGGCCAGATATTCGACAATCCGTTCTTTGACCTTATCAAGTCCGTAATGATCTTTTTCCAGAATTTCCAAAGCTTTTTGCATATCTTTGTTAACTTTGGAACGTTTTTTCCACGGAATATCCAGCAGCCAGTCAAGATAATTGCGGACAACCGTCGCCTCGGAAGACATAGCGCTCATGGTCTTTAGCTTTTTCACTTCCGCCAGAGCCTTTTCCCGCGCTTCTTTTGACAATTTCGTCTTTTCAATTTTTCGCATATACTCGGCAATTTCATCACCGTCTTCTTCATCGCCGAGTTCTTTCTGAATGGCTTTCATTTGCTCGTTCAGATAATATTCCTTCTGGCTTTTTTCCATCTGCTGCTTAACCCGGGATTTAATCCGGTTTTCAACTTCCAGCACGGTAATTTCGGCATCCATAAAGCCCAGAATTTTCTCAAACCTGTCGCGCAGCGTCTCGCCTTCAAGCAAGGCCTGCTTTTCTTCAATCTTCAACGAAAGATGAGAAGCAATGGTATCGGCCAGTTTGCTGTAATCGTCAATCTGGCTGACGGCGGCCAGGGCTTCCGGCGGCGTCTTGCGCGAAAGCTTGACATATTCCTCAAACTGAGACAACACGGCGCGCACCAACGCCTCAAGCTCCAGATTCTCCGGCTCTTCAACCTCGGGTAAAATGGTCGCCGTAACCTCAATAAAATCAGGATTGGGCATAAAATCATCAATTTTAACCCGTTCAAGCCCTTCAATCAGAACCTTAACCGTTCCGTCCGGCAGTTTCAAAAGCTGCAAAACCGTCCCGACCGTTCCGACTTTAAACAAATCATCTTCGGACGGATCATCGATTTTGGCGTCTTTTTGCGTCAGGAGAACAACATTCTTGTCTTTGTCAACGCCGGCCTGCAAAGCCTTGATGGACTTATCCCTCCCGACAAACAACGGCACGACCATTTTGGGATAAACCACAATGTCCCGCAACGGAAGCACCGGATATTTTTCTTTTGTTTCTGCCATTTTACACACCTTGTTGTTTCTATTTACCAATAATATATAAGTTGGCATTGCGCCGTCTGCAACAATGCAACAAAACTTTTTTGGCACAAATCTGCCGGACAGGCAATCTTAAACTTTTTAATCCACAAGCCCGAGCCCTGCGCTTATTTTTAATTTGATAAGTGAATATAAAAATTGCTTATATCGAAAATATTTTATATGATAAAGAAAAATTTTTATATCCGGAGAACAAAAAACAAATGGTGTCAGGAGCAAAAAAAATTATTCCTAACGATGGGATAAAGGTTGAAATCTATGTTACGCTCGGCACGGCCACGCTGCGCGTTCACCAGCTGTTAAAGCTCGGCCGCGGTGCCGTTGTCGAACTCGACCGCGGAATTAACGATTACGTCGACATTTATGCCAACGATGTTTTAATCGGCCGCGGCGAAGTCATTATCACGGAAAACGATTCTATCGGCATCTCCGTTACGGAAATGCTGGGCAGCAAAGGTTAGACGGCAATGGCAAAATTCAAACCTCTCAAAAAAGCCCTGAAAAAAATAATCAAATCCCGTTTTGTTACAAGCCTGGTCGGCAGCCTGCTCTATCTTTACGTCAAATTTGTCTTTCTTACCAGCAAATGGGAAATCCGGGGCTTGGACAACATTCTCAATACCTGGATGGAAAAAGGAAATTTCATCCTTATCGGCTGGCACGGGCGCGCCCTGATGATGCCGATGGTCTTCAAAAAAAACTATTATCCGGAAATGCGGGCTCTGGTCTCTTTGCATAACGATGGCCGTATTATCGCCGGCATTCTTGAACATTGCGGCATAAAAACCATCGGCGGTTCCACCAGTTCCAATGCCAAAGGCGCCGCCGTAAATATCATGCATACGCTGAATAACAAAATTTCAGTAACCATCATCCCGGACGGCCCCCGCGGCCCGCGGATGCGGATGAGTATGAGTCCGGTTTATTTTGCCCACAAAACCGGCAGGCCGCTGATTGGTATGATTTATAGCGCCAAAAAAGCCAAAATCATAGAAAAGTCATGGGACAAGATGATGATTCCGGCACCCTTCAATCAAGGGATATATCTCATATCAAAACCTTTTTACGTTCCCGCCGATGCTTCTGAGCATGATTTGGAAAAATATCGCCTGGAATTTGAAAAGATTATGAACAAAATGAATGAGGAAGTCGACCGCGAAATGAGCATTCCGCAAATTTTGCCGGGCGATGAAGTAAAACACAAAAAACATTCCGCGGAGAAAAAATAATGTTTATCGGAATATACAACACACTGGTTCGCGCCCTTTACCCCCTGGTTATCAAAAGTTATATAAACAAACGTAAAAAGAAGGGCAAAGAAGACCTGACGCGCTTTAATGAACGCATGGGTATTGCAAAAAAAGAACGTCCTCAGGGCAAATTAATCTGGATGCACGGCGCCTCGGTCGGCGAAAGCCTGTCTATGCTGCCGCTGATTACCCGCTTGCTGGAAACTTATCCGGAACTAAACATTATGGTAACAAGCGGCACAACCACCTCCGCCGAATTAATGGCTAAAAGGCTTCCGACACGGGCATTCCACCAATATGTTCCTATTGACCATCCCAAATTCGTCCGCCGGTTCATACAACATTGGCAGCCTGATTTGGCATTGTGGTTTGAATCGGAACTCTGGCCGGCAATGCTTTCTGACATAAAAAAGAACAACATCCCGCTGATTTTGGTCAACGGACGGATTTCTGACAAATCTTTTAAAACCTGGCAGCGTTTTCGCCCTGTCTGTAAAGAATTGCTGACCTGTTTTTCTCTTTGTCTCGGCCAGTCGGAAGAAGATGTCCGACGCTTGAAAATTCTTGGCGCCAAAGAAACCTTGTGCCTTGGAAATATAAAATATGCCGGCATCAATCCGCCGGTTGACGGGGATAAACTTGCCGAAATAAAAAAACAAATCGGCAACAGAAAAGTCTGGTGCATCTGCTCGACTCACGACAATGAAGAAGTCCGTGCGGCTCGAATTCATAAAAAACTAAAAGAAGAATTTCCGGATCTGTTGATGATTGCCGCTCCCCGCCATCCGCACCGCGGGCCGGAAATCCAAAAAGAACTTAACAATCTCGGACTAAAAACCGCCCTGCGCTCGGCCGGCGAAAAAATCACGCCGCAGACAGATGCATACATTGCCAATACCATCGGTGAAGTCGGATTGTGGTACACGCTCTGCCCGATAACTTTTATCGGCGGTTCATTGATTCCGCATGGCGGGCAAAACTTTATGGAACCGTCCCGTTTTCGCAATGCCGTTATTGTCGGCCCGCATATGCATAACTTTACCGACGCCATGAACCGCGCCCAAAAAGCCGATGCCGTCATCCAAGTTCAAGACGATGCCGGATTGGAAGAAACCGTCCGCAATCTGCTGAAAGACAAGGAACTGCTGGAAAACAGACGCAGCCGGGCCTATGACTGGGCACAGGGAGAAGCCAAAGTTTTGGACGGCATTCTCGAAAAAATCAAAGGTTATATTAAATGAAAACGCCGGAATTCTGGAAAAGCGAAAACCTGCTTGCCGGCATATTAACGCCGCTCGGCCTGATATACGGCTTGGCAACGGCTCTGCGCTTTCGTTTCAAGAAAAGCCGGAAAATTTCTTGTCCGGTCATTTGCATCGGCAACTTAACGGCCGGCGGAACAGGAAAAACACCGGTTTCCGTATCCATAGCCGGACTGCTGCAAAAAAACGGCAGACAGCCGTTCTTTGTAACCAGAGGGTATGGCGGAAAAAGCCAAAATATTTTTGCCGATGCAAAAAAATATAATGTCCGGGAGACCGGGGATGAAGCGCTTCTTCTTGCCCGGCAGGCGCCGACGGTAATCAATTCCGACCGGAAAGCGGGAGCGGAACTGGCCATAAAACACGGCGCAGATACAATCATTATGGACGACGGTTTTCAAAATCCCGGATTATACAAAGACTTATCTTTTCTGGTATTTGACGGCACGGCCGGTATCGGCAATGGCAAATGTATCCCGGCCGGTCCTCTGCGTGAAACTTTCACTGCCGGAATAAAACGGGCTCAGGCAATAATCATTCTGGGAGAAGACAAGCACAACCTGTCCGCCCGCACAACCAATCTTCCTGTCTTTAGGGGACGCATAAAAGCGCTTTCCCCCAAGATTGTTCCGCAAAACGTCATTGCTTTTGCCGGCATCGGTCGTCCGCAGAAATTTTACGATTCTCTGCAGGAACTTGGTTTTTCGCTAATCAAGACCTTTGATTTCGGCGACCATCATTTTTATACGGAAGACGAACTGCAAAACCTGCTGCACGAAGCTCATTATTTTAATGCCGAACTTTTTACCACCGCAAAAGACTTTGTAAAAATTCCAAAGAAACTTCAAAAGCATTTCAATGTATTGGAAATCACCATTGAATGGGAAGATACGCAAGGCCTCGCTGATTTTATCTTAAAGCGAATTAACGCCCCGAAAATCAATGAAAACGGGTAGATTTAGGTTCCAAAACATTATCGGCTAAAGCCCAGATTTCCCAGTCAAATAAAGGCCTTTCTGCAATACGGAAAGTTTTGAACGCCGGTTTCTGCTGCCGGTAAGCTTCAAAATCAGCTGTTACGGCGCTTGGCCATAAATCCGCATTAACATTCATTTCAGCAGACAATCTTTCCTCGTTTCTTCTCATCCCTTTTCTCCGTTAAAACATAAAAACTATGCCCATATATTTTCCACCGTATAACTGCCGAAAGCAAAAACATCAGCATCAATAAAGCGGTGATTTCTGTTCAATTTGGCAAGTTCTTCTATATCTTTTTCATCCAAAAACACACTCCGCGCCTCATAATTTTCTTTAATATGCCCCAGATTAACCGACTTTGGAATAACCGCAATCTGCTGCTGCATGGCCCAGGCCAGAAGAACCTGCGCCGGCGAAGCCTTTAAGCGTTTGGCAATTTCAAGAACAGCCGGCTCACTCTCAATGCGGTGATCGCCCGAACCAAGCGGTGAATAAGCCGTAACGGCAATATTATTTTTACGACAAAAAGCAACCAGTTCGGGCTGCTGCAAATACGGATGGTGTTCAAACTGGTTAACGCTTGGCATTATTTCGGCTTTTTCAATCAGATTTTGCAGCTTTCCGGCACTAAAATTAGAAACGCCGATAGATTCGGCCAATCCCTGCTGCCGGGCTTTTTCCATTTCTGCCCAGGTCAATTCAAGCGGGAGTTCCTCAAGAGAAACCATATCTTCCGGGCCTTTTGGTAAAGTCGTCCCTTTTTTCTGCGCCACCGGCCAATGAATCAGATACAAATCCAGATAATCAATCTGCAAATCTTTAAGCGTCTTCCGTAAAGCCGGTAAAACATCTTCCGGAGCATGGCTGTCATTCCACAATTTTGACGTAATAAACAATTGTTCGCGTTTAATATCGCCTTCAGCTATCGCATCATGAACAGCCTGCCCGATTTCCGCCTCATTTCCATAAATCGGGGCGCAGTCAATATGTTGATACCCGAGCTTAATTGCCCAGCGGACAGCCTGATAAACCTCACCGGCAGGAGCCTTCCAGGTTCCGAGACCGATAATCGGCATTTTGCTACCATTGTCCAATTCTACCGTTTTCATCATTTTCTCCTCATTTGCAAAAATTGCTGTTTCGGCATATATAATCTCCAAAATCAGGGCTTAAAGAGAAAAGACGCAAAAAAACTCACCCAGCCTTCACTTTTCTTCAAACCGGATTATTTTCACTGACTGCAATACAAAAAGAAAACAATAGGTTATCTATACCTGTTTATTTGAAAACATCATATAAAAGCGGCACAAAAAACTTATTTCACAAATTCAACCGGCTATACTGTCCAATACAAGTGTCAGCTAAAAATTTTCAGCTTCATCCGATATATCCAAATTCCAAAAACCTTGCCGGCCGGAGACGTAAATATCTTTTTTGGGTTTTCTGAAATTTTCAAATTTCCAGGCAAAATTTCCTTCCTGCCAATTCCCGAGCGCCCGTTCCTGCTCTGTCTGCCGGGAAATAAAATCGGTATCCATAAGAATACAATCTGTCAGATCGGCAATGGCGGCAATCTTTCCCGGACAAATTCCAGTTATTCCATATTTCCGAGCCACATCTTCATCTTTTTTCGTCATCGGACGCATTGAAGTATGAATAGCCACCGGGCCGCGATACTTTGTCCGCCAGCTTCTGGTCTCATAAAGCTTTATACCTTCTGCCAAAGCCCGGGCGTACAAATGCCAGATTGTAAGAGCTTTCATTTTTTCTTCCTTGCTGATTATTTTTTGATTTTATTACATTAGTGCCAACTATAAATACTCCCGCGCTCTTTGTCAAAATTTCTTTTCTGCTAGCTTTGTCAATTTTTAAAATTGTATTGACAAAAATAAACAAAATGATATATTAACCTATCTTCATTTAAATTTGCAACTAATTCGGAGGCATAAATGCCTGAAAAAATTTATATGTCGCGCGCACAAATTGCCGCTTATATTACAACCCAGGCCGGAATCCATCATTCCCGCCACAAAAATACATATTTTCATCAATGTGATGAAGCTGTTTATGAACAAAGCCTCAGGTTGATTGACGACTTTCTGAATGACCGGATTGAAACAGAAAACGGCGCAGTTAAAGAAATCGAGGATCTGATTTATACCGTAAAACATCGGGCAGACTCCCGTCTGTCGCTGCAAATGCAAAAGGCTTTGCACCACCTGCAGTCCAAAAAAGCAGCTTATGCCAAAATGCAAAAACGTTTTGAAGATCTCAAGCAGCTTGCGTTTATATCTTCCGTATTTAACAGCAAAAAACAAGCCGCAGCTTTGACGCCTGCTGAATTAAACATCATCAAAGAAACTTTGGACAGGCAGCCGGAAAATGCCATAACCAAAAAGCTGCGTGAAAAAGCCCAAAGCTACGCGCTGCTTTGCTACGCCAAATTAAAAAACGAACAAGAATTAAATCTCCGTAACCCGGAACACCGCAAACTTGTTAACGCCTACAATTTGGAATATGTCCGGGTATGCTCCAATATCCCCAAAACCAAAGGCCGCCCGGAAATCAAAGTCCAACAACCGCAGAAAAAGAAAAAAGTTTTTGCCGTTTTTGGATTATTCTCCCGAAAATTCAAATCATTAAAAGACAATACGCACAAAAAACTTAAAAATTTCGGAATTTTATCCCGCAGAAAAATCCGCAAAGCCAAAAAAATTGCCGTCCTTGCCGCCATTGCCGCGGTTTCCGTTTTTGTCGGCAAAGGGCTGTTGAAAGAAACCGGCAGAACAAACATGTCTTCTGTTAAAGTTACCAAAGAAATCAAAACTGCTCCTGCCGAACAAACAGCTGCTGTTTCCGCTCAAACTGCCGATTTTGCCCAAATTGCCCAAACAACCATAATCGGGGACTACTACGATACGGCTTTGCAAATTCACCTGAAATCAAAAGAAAATGTCCAAAAATTATACAATCAGGTTGCACAACTGGCCGAAGACGGCAAAATTTCGCCCTCTGAAGAAAACAGTCTCAAACAATATGCCCACGCTTTCACTATGTATCGGCTCATTCGTCCGAACTCTGAAGAAAACAAAGCAATCCAAAATTTGCTAAACGGAGGAAAAGAAGATAAAGATTATATTGACAAGCTGGTAAAGAAGGCCGGAAAATATGGAAACGGCGTCAAACCGGATAATAATAACATAAAACACAGCAACTTTGACAACGCTTCCCCTGCCCTGCAGCAACAACATCTAAAAAACTTGCTGACCAGATAAAAATTCCTATGGCTAAGCAAAAACAACCGTTGCTCCGGTTGTTTTTGTCTGCAACATCTCAGAAAACGTTAGCACGCAAGGTTTGAACTTCAAACCGATGCAAGCTT